>JAGPVT010000165.1 GCA_018066865.1 Marinobacter sp.
GGTTACAACCTTGCCACTCTCATCTTTAATTGTGCCTGCGTTGATAAAAGCCCTGGGGTGCCCCAGGTTATCCGAGCGTTGTAGACGCACGTTTGCAGTTTCGTGTGCGCAAATGGGCGCGCCGTGGGCCCCGAAAGGTGCTGAGCTGGGTGAAAAGGGCAGGTTGCTTGCGTGAGCCTTCTGGCTCTGGGTTGTGGAGTCCTTCATGGCTACTTCATCTATCCTTAGATGACCAAAAATGCAGAGTGATAGTAGCCGAACGCGGAAACACTGTCACCCGCCTGGCTTCTCAGAACCATTGCTCAGAAATGGGGTACTGAAAAAGGAGTACTGAAAAAAAGAGATGGATGAGCTTTTTGGTCAGACTCGCCGGGATAGCATCTGGCTCAAAACACTTCTGCCACCTCCGAAACCCTAGCAGGCCTCCAGAGGCGCATAGGCCAGCACTAACCACTTGGCACCTTCATCAAAGTTTACCTGCACCCGCGTGTGATGCCCGCTGCCTTCGGCATTCAGAACAACACCTTCCCCAAACTTTGGATGCCGAACCCGCTGCCCCAGGCTGAAACCGGACTGCTTTGCTGAGTCCTGACTGAACAAACCTTCGTTTGGCCGCTGGGCCATCGCCGGGCGGGTTACCGTATTGCGTAAGCGCACTTCCTGCAGGCAGTCGCTGGGGATCTCCCGCACAAACCGTGAGAGCGCGTGGAACTTCTCCTGTCCATACAGTCGGCGGGACTCGGCGTAAGTAATCACCAGCTTTTTCATGGCCCGAGTGATGCCCACATAGGCCAGCCGCCGTTCTTCCTCCATTCGCCCTGGCTCTTCCAGAGACATACTGTGGGGGAATAGCCCCTCTTCCACGCCGGCCAGAAACACCAGCGGGAACTCCAGGCCTTTGGCGGAGTGCAAGGTCATCAGCTGTACGCTGTCTTCGTGATCTCCGGCCTGGGATTCGCCGGCATCCAATGCTGCCTGGGCAATAAATTCCGAGAGCGGATCAACGCCTTCTTCCACTTGAAAGTCTGCAAGAGCGTTAACCAGCTCCTCCAGGTTCTCAACCTTGGCCTGTGCTTTTTCGCCCTTTTCGCTGGCGTGGTAGTCCTTCAGGCCGCTGGCTTCGATCGTTTCCTTCATAAGGCCGTGGAGCGACGCGTCTTCGGCTATGGCGGACAATTCTTCAATGATATCGATAAATTTTTGCAGGCCGGTTTTCGCCCGGCCTTTCACCTGCCCGGCCTCCAGCAAACGCTCGGCTGACTCCCACAGGGACACGCTCTGGTTGCTTGCGTATTCACGCAGCTCCGCCAGGCTTTTGGCCCCGATACCCCGGGTCGGCACGTTCACCACCCGTTCGAAAGCGGCATCATCACGGCGATAATGCACCAGCCGCAGATAAGCCAACGCATTGCGGATTTCCTGGCGATCATAAAAGCGCAGGCCGCCATAGACCCGATAAGGAATACCCTGGCGCATTAGCGACTCTTCCAGCACCCGGGACTGGGCGTTGGAGCGGTACAGGATGGCGGACTCGCTGCGCAGATTGCCCTCATCAACCCAGCTGGAGATGCTGTCAGCGATGTAGTTGGCTTCATCCTGCTCGTTGAATGCGGCATACAGGCTGATGGGCTCGCCTTCCACGCCATCCGTCCAGAGTTCCTTGCCCAGCCGGCCCTGGTTGTTGGCAATTACGGAGTTGGCGGCTTTCAGAATCAGCTGTGTGGAACGGTAGTTCTGCTCCAGTCGCACCAGCCGGGCGTTGGGAAAGTCACGCTGGTACTGCTGGATGTTCTCGATTTTTGCGCCACGCCAGCCGTAGATGGACTGGTCGTCATCGCCCACCACCGTCAGCGGAACACGGTTACTGGCCAACACCTGCAGCCAGGCGTACTGGATGGTGTTGGTATCCTGAAACTCGTCCACCAGAATATGCTGAAACCGCTGTTGGTAATGGGCCAGCAGCTCCGGCCGATGTAGCCACAATTCGTGGGAGCGCAGCAGCAACTCGCCAAAATCCACCAATCCGCTCTGTTGGCACAGCTGCTCGTAGCGGCGGTACACCTTCAGCATGGTGGAGGTGAAGTGATCCCCAGGGTTTTCCTGAATGTGGTCGGCCCGCAAGCCTTCGTCTTTCTGGCTACTGATAAACCACTGGGCTTGCCTGGGTGGGAATTGGCTCTCATCAATCTGCGCCTCCCGCATCACCCGTTTGACCATGCGGAGCTGGTCGTCGCTGTCCAGCACCTGAAAATTCTCCGGTAGCCCGGCATCCTTCCAGTGCGCCCTAAGCAGCCGGTGGGCAATGCCGTGGAATGTGCCAAACCAAAGGCCGCGCGAGGGAATGTTCATCATCTCTTCGATGCGGTAACGCATCTCTTTAGCGGCCTTGTTGGTAAAGGTGACCGCCAGAATCCCTGTAGGCGGAACCCGATCCACCTGCATCAGCCAGGCTATCCGGTGCACCAGCACCCGGGTTTTACCACTGCCGGCACCGGCCAGCACCAGCAGATGGTCGTTCTGTGCCGTAACCGCCTCACGCTGGGCATCATTCAGGGAATCAATAATGTGGGAGACATCCATAGGGAACACTTTCGCTACTGGTTAAATGAACAGGTCGGAAGTATATCAGCTGTGATGGGCGCCTGCTTTCCTGCCCTGAAAACAAAGAAGGCGAGCCGTGGCTCGCCTTCTTTTCCAGCACATCGAAGAGATCAGAACCCGCGAGGCACCGTCTGCGCTTCAACAAACTCGAACAACCCCTCATGTCCGCCTTCGCGACCTGTGCCGGAAGCTTTCATACCGCCAAACGGCGCTTCAGGCGTAGGCCCTGTGCCCGTATTCCAGCCTACATGGCCAAACCTGAGGCCGGCAGCAACCCGCTGGGCGCGCTCTGCATCCGCAGTGAACACGTAGGAGGCCAGGCCAAATTCGGTATCGTTGCCGGCGTCGATAACTTCGTCTTCCGTTTGAAAGCTTGCCATCGGAACCAGCGGCCCGAAGGTTTCTTCCCGATAGCAGCACATCTCCCTCGTGACGCCGGAGACTACCGTCGGCGGGAAGAACAGATGGCCGTCGCCCAGATCACCAGGCTGCTTACCAGCGACCAGTGACGCGCCCTTTTCAAGAGCATCTTCCAGGTGGCGTTTTACCTTGTCGAAGCCTGCTTTGTTGATCAGCGGCCCAATGTCGACATCGCCTGCAATACCATCACCCACGGTCATTTTATTCACGCGCTCTGCGAGCTTTTTGCCAAAGGCATCCATCACCTTTTCGTGAACAAAGACCCGGTTTGCACAGACACAGGTCTGCCCGCCACCACGAAACTTGTTGGCTATCAGGTTATCGGCGGCAGCGTCCAGATCGGCGTCGTCAAACACGATAAACGGTGCATTGCCACCCAGCTCCAGGGCCAGTTTCTTGATCTGATCTGCAGTATCCACAACCAACTTGCGGCCCACTTCAGTGGAGCCGGTAAAGCTCAGCATGGGCACATCCGGGCTTTCACACAACACCTTGCCGATCACGCTGGCTTTGCCCATGACCAGGTTCACCATGCCATCTGGCAGATCCACGTACTTATCCATGAGCTTGAACAACGCAATCATGGTCAACGGCGTTTCGCTGGCCGGCTTGATCACAGAAGGGCAGCCCGCTGCCAGGGCGGCAGAGAGCTTTTTGGCGATCATGCCAATGGGGAAGTTCCAGGGCGTGATCAGCGCGGTAACACCGACGGGGCGGTAGTGCACGGTCCAGCTGCAATCCTTGGGAGTTTCCGGAAGCGTGTGAGCATCCAGTGCCTGAATATGCTTGGAGCAGTAATCAAAAAATCCGGCAGCGTAATCCACCTCGCCCTGAGCTTCATTCAGCGGCTTGCCATGTTCCAGACAAAGAATTCGACCGACTTCTTCCTTGTTTTCCCTGAGCGCATCGCGGATATCTTCCAGCCATTTTCTACGGGTTTCGATGGAGTAGGGGTTTGTCAGGCGAAGCGCAGACTTACCTGCCTCGACTGCCGCTTTCACTTCGCTTTCAGGCATGGAGGCAACCTGTGCAATCACCTCACCCGTTGCCGGGTTGTAAACATCAAAGGTGTTGCCCTGTTCGTTGTCAGTCCAGCGACCGCCGATGTAGCCAGTCAGCTTTTCCAGCAGTGGTGACTCGATCATTTCGGCTCCTGTTATGTCAGTAATTGCACCTGTGACGGTGCACGGTTGCGTCGTTTGAATCAGTCTTCCATAGTGGATGCTGAATCTCTACCTGTAAAGTCGATAGACCGACTTTTGATCATCCTCTGTCTGTGCCTATGCTCGAAGACAGTGCCTATATCAATAGAACCGGAAATCCAGGAGTTCGGATAATGAAAGCATATTTCCATCCCGCGCAAGATAAGCACTCGCCCCGAACCTATTTCACCAGGGGCCAGATGCGTCAGCCCCAGGAGGTACCAGATCGCACCAATGAGATGCTGGAAGGCCTGAAAGAAATGGGCATACCAGTGCTGCAGCCTTCCGATCATGGTGCGGGCCCGATTTCCAAGGTGCACGACCTGGGGTATCTGCGCTTTCTCGAATCCGCCCACCGCCGCTGGATGAAAATGGACGACTGGGGAGAGGAAGTGATGTCCAATATTTTTGTCCGTTCCCCGAATCACCTGACAGGCATTCTTGCAGAAGCGGCCCGATACCAGGCTGACGGCAGCTGTCCCATTGGTGAGCACACATGGCACGCGGCTTATTGGTCGGCCCAGACCGCACTCGGTGCTGCCGATGCAGTGATGGCAGGCGATCGCACAGCCTACGCTGTCTGCCGGCCACCGGGGCACCACGCACGTAAGGATGCCGCCGGTGGTTTCTGCTATCTCAACAATGCTGCCATCGCAGCGGAGCATATGAAATCCCGGTTCCCCCGGCTGGTCATTCTTGACACCGATATGCATCACGGCCAGGGCATTCAGGAAATTTTCTACGATCGCAGTGATGTGCTCTACATATCCATTCACGGCGACCCGACCAACTTCTATCCCGTCGTTACCGGCTTCGAAGATGAACGCGGCGAGGGCGAGGGTTACGGCTACAACATCAACATGCCAATGCCGCACGGCTCATCTGAAAGTGATTTTTTCGAGAAGTTGGACGAAGCCATGGCGGCCATCCGGTTGTTTCAACCTGATGCACTGATTCTGACTCTGGGCTTTGATATCTATAAAGACGATCCCCAGGCCAAAGTATCGGTAAGTTCGGAAGGATTTTGCCGGCTCAGCACCCACATGCGCCAGCTTGGTCTGCCCACGCTGGTCGTTCAGGAGGGTGGCTACGATCTGGACACCCTGAGTGAGAACGTTCAGCAGTTCTTCAAAGGGCTGGCCGGCTGAGGCATCACAGGGCGGGCGCGTAAACCCTGATGTTTTCGTGCCCTTCAGCCTTCAGGTGGACGGCATGCATGCGGCTCATGGTACCGCGATCACAATACAGCAGATACTGGCGATTGGCCGGAAGCTCTCCGATGTGGCGATTCAACTCGTAGAACGGAATCTTCAGAATCTCGTTACCGGTTAGCTGCAGAGGAGATTGCTCGCCTTCCGCCGGATGGCGCACATCGATAATAATATCGCTGACGGCGGGCGTTTTTACCAGATCGACCTCTTCGGGCGTCGTAATGGTGTTCAGCAGCTCACTGACCGGTGTATCTTCACGAGCCTCAATGGCGCGAGCAAGAATCAGGGGATCCATTGCCGCCTCATCAGCCTCCACCCGGCTCAGTTGAGCTCGAGTGGTCGGTTTTTGGGATATCACACCACAATACTCTGGCATATTTCGGGCATAAGGCTCTGTGCCGATGTCGCGGGCAATGCCAATAATGGTTTCCTTGTCCATGGCAATCAGGGGTCGCAGAACCACCTCATCGCTGGCCCGATCCACCACGTTCAGGTTGGTCAGGGTCTGGCTCGACACCTGGCCCGCAGCATCTCCGGTTACCAGAGCAACCGCGTTGTTGTTCCGGGCAATCTCACTGGCCGCCTTCAGCATCTGCCGCTTGAGCACCACACCCCAGTGCCGGTGACCGACCGATCGCATGATTTCTTCTACCACACCGTCAAAGGGCACAGAGATAAACTTGGCGCTGTGAGAAGCACCGTAGCGCTCCCACAGATAGTGAACCACCTGCCGCACACCCACCTCGTGCGCCACGCCACCCAGGTTGAAAAACACGAAGTGACTGCGCAGGCCCCGGCGCAACATCAGGTACGCCGCTACCGACGAATCATACCCGCCGGACATCAGCGACATTACGTTCTCGACACTGCCCAGCGGATAGCCGCCCAGGCCTCGATGTCTGCGCCGGGCAATGTGGAACTGATCACCCCGCACCTCAATGCGCACCTCCACCTCAGGTGACCTCAAATCAACACGGGCATCGGAAGCAGCCTGCATCAGCGCGCTTCCTGTCAGACGCTCAAGATCAATGGAGCGAAAATCGTGTTCACCATGGCGTCTGACCCGAACCGCAAAGCTTTTCCTGTCAAGGCGGCCGGCAAAGGCTGCAACTGCTTTCTGAACAGTGTCATCAAGGCTGACAAACGGAAACGCCGCAATCTCCTGAATAGTGGAAATACCGGGAATACGCAAAAGCACCTCGAGCACCGGGCCGGCCAGGCTCCTGTCGTCGGGAACATCCACGTCCACTCTGTCCCAACTGCCTTCCACTAAAATATCGTGATCCAGTTGCGCCAGAAGTTTCCGGACGTTCTGGCGCAGGTGACGCATCTGGCGCCGACGAACAGGCTTGCTCTTGATGGCGACTTCCGGGGCGGGACGAATAAGCAGTTTCATAAATCGGCATTTGGTCGGATAGTGTATGATTTGAAAGATGCTTAGTGTAGCGCTTTGGCGCTATGCCTCAAAATCGGGTATTACCGCAACACTCAGGAGTTTCTCTCTTCATGACCGAACCCACCATCAATGCTCTTGTCTCACCTGAGGGCAGCCTGGAAATACTATCCAATCACGAAGTTAACCTGCTCAAAGACAGAAGCGAAGGCGGTTTGTACCGGCTGTTCCGGCAATGCGCTCTGGCCGTTCTGAATACCGGTGTCGTGACCGATGACTGCCAGGACCTGATGGAAGCCCATGCGGATTTCGATATACGCCTGATACCACAGCCCAGAGGCCTGAAGCTGGAGCTGATCAATGCGCCAGCGCACGCGTTTGTGGATGACGAGATGCTGCGCGCTATTCGTGAGCATCTGTTCTCGGTTCTGCGGGATATTGTTTATACCCACTCCACGCCGCAATTTGCCCGGATTCTGAAAAGTAATGAGCCGGATGACCTTACCAACATGGTATTTCACATTCTGCGTAATGCCCGGGTGTTGCAGCCCGGTCGCCAGCCTGACCTGATTGTGTGCTGGGGCGGGCATTCCATCAGTCATGAGGAATACCAGTACAGCAAGGAAGTTGGCCACCAGCTTGGCCTGCGGGAATTGAGCATTTGCACGGGTTGCGGGCCAGGTGCCATGAAGGGCCCGATGAAAGGCGCTACTATCGCCCACGCCAAGCAGCGGATTAAAAATGGCCGCTACATCGGCATCACCGAACCGGGCATCATCGGCGCTGAAGCACCCAACCCCATTGTGAACGAACTGGTCATCATGCCGGATATCGAAAAACGCCTGGAAGCCTTTGTACGCTGCGGTCATGGCGTTGTAGTCTTCCCTGGCGGCGTAGGCACCGCCGAGGAAATCCTCTATCTACTCGGCATACTTTTACACCCGGACAACGCTGACCTGCCCTTCCCTGTCGTCTTCACCGGCAGGCCGGAAAATGCCGAATATTTCGAGATGATCGACAAATTCATCCGCAATGCTCTCGGAGATGACGCTGCCAGCAAATACGAGATCATCATCGATGATCCCGTGCGGGTCGCTCAGGCCATGAAAAAGGGCATGAAGGAGGTTGAGACCTTCCGTCGTGCCATGCAGGATGCTTATTACTTCAACTGGATGCTGAAGATCGACCCGGTATTCCAGCTACCATTCGAGCCTGACCACGAGAACATGCTCGCCCTGGAATTACATCGTGATCAACCGGCGCACCTGATTGCCGCTAATCTGAGGAAGGCATTCAGTGGCATTGTGGCCGGAAACGTAAAGGAAGGGGGTATCCGAAAAGTGCAGGAGAAAGGGCCTTTTGAGATTGCAGGAGACCCGACCCTGATCAAGCCTCTGGAGGCCATGCTGGAGCAGTTTGTCGCCCAGAACCGCATGAAGTTACCGGGAACATCGGCTTATCGTCCAAGCTACTGCATCAGCAGCACAGCAGCCTGAACTGCTGTGCTTGCACGTAGCGCTTACTTGCCGCCCGCTGGCAAGCTTGCAAAGTAGGCTGCCAGATTGGCGATATCCTCATCGCTCAGCGCGGCTGCCTGGCCCTGCATGATGGCCGCCTGGCCGCCATTGCGCTGCTTGTTTTTGTAGGCGTTCAGCGCAGAAACAAGATACTGCTCATGCTGACCCGCCAGATTCGGGTACATCGGAATCTGGGCAACCCCGTTCTGACCGTGGCAAGCAGCGCAAACGGCTGCTTTTGCCTTGCCGGCTGCCGCATCACCGGCAGCAGAAGATACTGCCGGAACTGCAGCACTCAGTGCAAAAAGCCCTGCAACAACATAGTGTTTAAGTTTCATTATGATTAGCCTCTCATCATCGTTTCAATTTATTCAAACCGGCATTCAGAACCGGACAGGAACTGGCAGAAACTTATATCACAGCCATGCCAGAGAGCAAATGCCATAGATCAATGCGCCTGATTCGACGTTCGTCCTCTTCAACTCTCTATCCGTTAAGAAGATAGTACGAACAAAATTTCGTATCAAAGATTATTTTCACGTCCGGAGACACCAATAATGTCTGTAGAGGTTCAGGAACTCCCCTGTCGCGAAGGCCATATCGGCTTATTGACTCTGAATTCCCCCGCGACACTGAATGCACTCTCCGAGAGGATGATTATCACTATCAGGGACAGCCTCGAACGCTGGGCTGCCGATGATCGCATCTGTGTTGTGATCCTCCGGGGAGCCGGAGAAAAGGGCTTTTGCGCGGGCGGCGACATCCGGGACCTGTACCTGGCCTTGACCAGCCCCGAAAAGAACCCGGAGAACCCCGAAGAAGCATTCAGTGTTTTCAGCCACGAGTACGAACTGGACTACACCCTGCACCGGTTTCCCAAACCCGTTGTTGGTATCGGGCATGGAATTATTATGGGTGGAGGTCTGGGCCTGTTTTCCGCCTGCCGCTTCCGGCTACTAACACCAGACGCCACTCTGGCCATGCCAGAGATCGCCATTGGCCTGTTTCCGGACGTTGGCTCAAGCTGGTTTCTGAACCGCCTGCCTGGGCGCCTGGGGTTGTTTATGGGCCTGACCGGCGCACGCCTGAACACGACCGACGCGCTGCGCGTGGGGCTGGCGGATATGGCCCTGCCAACCAGTGATCACCAAGGCCTTTTGTCGCGGCTGCAGGAAGAACGCTGGAGCGGTCAAAGAGCAGCCGACGACAGCCGCCTGTTCCGCTTACTTAATCAGTTTGAGTCTCAGGATTATCGCGCATTGCCCGCCAGCCACCTGGAGTTGCACGAACGGGATATTTCAAGGCTGTGTGCCGGCGCCAGCTTGCCAGAGATCGTCGATCAACTACTGACGGCTCGTGTGGACAGCGAGTGGTGGAACACCTGCATGAAAACGCTAAAAGGGGGCTGCCCGGTATCGGCATGGCTGATCTGGCACCAGCTCAAGAAGGCCCAGCAAATGTCATTGAAAGATGTGTTCCGGATGGAACTGGCTATGGTCTGGGAATGCGCCCGCAGACCCGATCTGACCGAGGGTATCCGGGCCCGGCTGATTGATCGCGACCAAGACCCGAAGTGGTCTTTCGCCCGCCTCGAGGATGTACCGGAAGCGATTATTGACGCCCACTTCCTGCCCGTGTGGAACGATCAAACGGACCCCATGCAGCTGGAATAACAAAGAGCAGGCAACCTTTCTAAAGTTCAGCCCGGCCTGTACCAGCAACATCTCCAGATCCCGATGATTGTTGGCACGGGCGACATCCAGAGCAGTTGCACCATCGTCAGAGCGGAAACCTGCACCCGCAGCGTTCACTCTGGCGCCCGCTGATCCAGGTTGGCCGGGAGCTCTGTGGAAGCACACCCGGGAAACACAGCAAAAGCTGACACGAGTAGCAGCGCGGATAGCAGAATAGAGTGCGGGTAGAAGCCGGTTCCCTTGGCCATAACGAACAGTCTCTGTCAGGTAAGTGGAGTCTATTCTGAGCAGATGGCCTTCACAATTAAATCGAGCGGGTCACATCTCCGGCCCGTTTTGCAGAAGATCCCGGACAACACCGCGCAAACGGTCCTCGCCATCACGCTGGCCAACGCACAGCCCCTCTCTTTGCAGCTCGGGCCAATTCCAGCCCTGCAACACGGCACGGCACCAGACTATCGCCTCTCCATGCTCGCGAAGCCAGCTCATAACGCCGGGCACCTGACTCAGATCCCGCAGTACCGGCAGCATCAGTCGAAAACCCCGGTGGCCGCCACCAAAGTTCTGAAGATCCCGGATATCCGCTGCATCTGGCGGGGCCCCTGATGACAGATCCGATGTCATACTCATTAACAGTTCGGGCTCCAGATCTCTCCAGTTCAGTGGCACAAGAGCCAGCCAGTGCCTCGCCAGCCGCGCCTGTATCTGCGAAACCAGAGACTTTCCTCCTGCACTGTGGGCAAGGACCATCTGTACCGGATATTCCCCGCTGGTGGCTTCCTGCTGCAGCCCGATACGCACAAACACCAACCTGCAAGATGCCCAGAAAGCGTAAAGATCAGAACTGCCGCCAAAACTGGTGCCCGTAAAGTCCAGCCCCTCCTGTTCCCCAAAGGCAGTCGCAGCAGCAACCAGGCTGCACCCAATGCCTGAGCGCCTGGCGTGCGCTGTAACCGCAATCCGGATAATCCTCAAACCGCGCTGACTGGCTGCTTCCGGAAAACCGCTGTGGCTGGCAAGAGACTGGGGCAAAAGGTGGCCACGAACCCGGCGCTTGCCGCTGGCCACCTGTTCTGCCAACTCACTGCTTAGCCCGCCCTCTACGGCGCCCCAGAGCACTCCAACGGTTTCGCCGTTTATGAGGGCGCGCCAACTTCTCGCTGAAGGATCATCCATCCATTGCCGAAGGTCGGCCGGTGTTGTCCGGTAATGCGCGTTTACCAACAGGCCGAATGCATCAGCAAGTTCCGCCTCCGAAGCCTGGGCAGGCCGCCAGGGTTCGATCACGACTTCGGACGCCCCGGTTTTCGGCAACTCAACCGGGTCATGATCGGCACCCAGCAGAAACAGATCCGATATCAAAGGTTCCAGTGGATCTCCTTCGGCCCAGCGTACCGGTTGGGAAAGCGTTTGTGCCTGCCACTGCGGCGTTGCCTGGTCGAGAATCTGGCGGAAGCGAATGGCAAACCCACGCCCGGCACCTTCATAACCATGCACCGTTGATACAAAAGTCACCCGTGGCCAGCCCAGAAGAACACGTTTCAGCAGGGAGACCGGAATAGCCGCCGCTTCGTCCACCAGGACCACCTCAGCCTCCGGTTTTTCCCGCAGCAGATCCCGGACCGGTAAAAAACGCAGTAGCGCACCAGAGGCTGTTTCTATCCGGTCGTTACCCGTTTTCAGCACCTCGTCACCAAGGCTTTCCAGAGCATGCGTGAACAAGGCGCTTACATTTTCTCTTGAGGGCGCAGTTACCAGAATCTGCCTGCGGCCCCGTTGCAGCAATCGGGCGGCAGCCATGCCCAGCGCAGCAGACTTACCCCGCCCCCGATCCGCCGTCACCACCAATGGCCGCCGCCGGCGCCCCAGCCCGAACGCCACAAGTTTACGAATCAAATTCTGCTGATCGGGCGTTGTGGCGACCCTGAACTCAGTGGTTGGCGAAGGTAATTCCGGAAGGGTCAGTGCCTCTGGCGAGCCAGGACGCACCCGGATTACCGAAGAATCTGCTGCCAGAATACCCGCCATGCGTTCAGCGAAAGGATGAGCCTGACCATGATCCAGACCGGCTCTTGCGTAATCCGGATCAGCAAAATGCCCCCACTCTTCCCGTGAAGGCATCAGCCAGAACAACAACCCACCCGATTTCAGCGTGCCCGAAAGCGCCGCAAAAGCATCCGGCGGATTACCCCTCCAGCCATCCCATACAATCAGCGGTGTTTCACGACCCAGCCACTGCCGAGCCTTCGCCGGTTCAATGTTGATGAGGCGAGTGTCCGGAGCATCACCAGCCTCTCCAACCCAGAGCCCACCTTCCAACGCGATAGCTGGAAGAAGCCCTTGCAGCCACTGCATAGAGAGATCACGTGCGCCTTCCAGCAACACCAATCGCCGTTCTCCGACAGCCTCAAGGCCAGATTGCAGTGAGCGCCAGGCATCGACATCCGGCGCCTGCGTTACTGTTCCAGAGCTCATTAACTTAGATCTACACCGTGGGCTTTCAGATTTTCAAGAGCACAATGCTCCAGTGCCGCCTGATGCGTGGCACGCAGCCGCACTCTGGGCGCGCTGCCCGCTTCAAAAGCTTCATGCCAACGAGCAGCACACAGGCACCAGTTGTCTCCGGCTTTCAAGCCCGGGAATCCGAAAGCCGGCACGGGCGTGCTCAAATCATTACCGCGGGCTTTGGAGAACTCCAAAAACTCGTCGGTCATCACCACGCATACGGTATGCGACCCATGATCATCCGGCCCCGTATTGCAGCAGCCATCGCGATAGAACCCGGTTTCGGGGTCAGTGCCGCAAGTTTCCAGCTTTTCACCTAGCACATTTATTGATTTTTCAGTTTGCATATCTATTATCTCTGACTTTGAGAGTTAGCAACGAGGCAGAACCTTCTCCAAAATACGCTGTAAATACATCCATGTACGCTCGGCTCCGCCATCCATGGCTCCGCACGATTTTGGAGAAGGTTCTGCCTCGTCGCTCTCCAACTAATGAGGTGGATTCGCTAAATCAATCAATCATGTTAACGGCACAGGTACCCGCGCTACCAGTTGGCCAGTACAATAGCATCTATGCCAACCCATACCCCCGAATCCCCCGCCCTGGATCTGCCTGATTTTCTCACCGACGAGCAGCGGGCGATCATTACCGCCGGCTACGAGCACTCGGTGATCACCGCCGTGGCAGGCAGCGGCAAAACCTCCACGCTGGCCTGGCGCATTCGCTACCTGCTGCAACAGGGCCATGACCCGAGTCGCATGCTGGTGCTTATGTTCAACCGCAGTGCCCGGGTAGATTTCGAGCGCAAGCTGCAACAGGTTTGTCACCAGAGCGGAATGGCGCTGCCAGAGATACGCACCTATCACGCCATGGGGTTACGACTGTACAAACGGTTTGTGCGGGAAGGCTACCTGCCGGGGTTCTCCGAGAAAATCCTGACCGAACAGGAAATCAGTTTTCAGGCCTGGCTGTTAACGCGGCGGCTGGCGCCGGAAGATCTGGCGGATGAGATCCGGCGCAACAAGAAAGATTTTGTAGAAACAGCAACCGGGTTTATCGATCTGGTGAAAACCACCCTGTCACCGGCCGAGATCGTATTCGAAGAACTGGGCTTCTCAGACAAACACCGCTACCTGATTGACCTGTTTCATAGCTTTGAGCAGTGGCGTAAAGGGCAAAGCCGGATCAGCTTTGCCGACATGCTGTACGAACCGGTGATGGCGATACACCAGAACCCGCCGCTGCAGCGCCTGGTGAGTAACAAAATGGATCTGATTCTGGTGGATGAGTACCAGGACACCAACGAGATTCAGCATCTTCTGCTGCGCTATGTTGCTGGCGACCGGGCACGGGTAACGGTGGTGGGGGATCCGGATCAGACCATTTACGAATTCCGGGGCGCGAAACCGGAGTTTATTCTCAAACGCTTCAGCGACGAATTTGAAAGCCCTCTGGAACAGACGCTGAGCTTCACCTTCCGCTATGGCCACCGCGTGGCTCTGCTGGCCAACCACCTGATCTGCCACAACACCGGGCGCAAGGATGTTCTGTGTCACTCCCACCCTTCCACCCCGGCCACGGAAATCACCCTGCACCGGGCTGAGAACGACGCCGATGCCACACTGCACATTCTCGAACAGGAAACGGAAGGCTCTCTTCAGGAAACGCTGGTGGATACGGCGATCCTGTTCCGGGTCTGGAGCCAGAGCGTGCCCATTGAGCTCAAGTTGCTGGCACGGCAGATCCCCTATCGCATCGACGCTGGCAAAGGCGCCTTGTTCAGTCGTGAAGTGCAGGCCATTACTGCTCTGTTGAAAGTTGTTTCCGGAACGCTGGAAAAACTGCCCGAGGAAGACCGGCTGGATCTGGCACGACAGCTTTTACGCTTCCCGCATGTGGGTCTCAAAGAGGCGGAACTGGAGCAGTTGGCGAGATTTCTTGCAGGGTTTGCCAGTGGCTGGCATGAGCGCCTGTTGGCACTGGATTTCGGGGCACTGGCGCCCATGGCAGCGCGCAAGTTGCGCAAGCTGGGTGAGGTTCTGGAACAATTGCGCGGCTATTCGGGCTCCGTTGCCGGGCTGATCACGGTCTATGCGGAGCACACAGGTCTCTATGAAGGTGTTCGCAGCCTTGCGCTGACCCATGACAGCGCGGAGGAACGCATTGATACCATTCACGGCTTCCGCGAATATCTGAAAGGTCTGGATGTTGGTGCCAAAGACGCCCTTGCCCACCTCAAAGCACTGCGGCAGCAGGCCAGCGAGAAACAGGCGGGCGGGGGTGTTTTACTCTCCACCATTCATCGCACAAAGGGGCTGGAGTGGCCAAGAGTGATCATACCGGGGCTACAGGAAAAATATCTGCCCCACAGCCCGAAGCCTCAGGACGATGCCCGGGCGTCTCTGGAAAGCGAACGCAGGCTGTTGTACGTCGCCATGACCCGAACCCGGCAAACGCTGCACTTGATTACCCGGCCGGTTAGTAAACAGCCGCACCTGGATGGCGATCAAGGGCCCAGTCGCTTTGTCGAAGAATGCTGCTTTGACTTGGCCAGTGATTTCGGGCGTTGGCTAGATGAGCGGCCACCGGATACAAACCGGTCACTGAAGCTGGCAGCGCAGCTAACGCCTGTCAGCTTAAGGTACGCAGCGCGGGAAGGCGTCACCCTGGAAGGCGAGGTTCAGGCAAGTGACAGCAGCACTGCGCTTCTGTGGCACCAGCCGCGTCTCAATCACGCCATTTTCGGAACAGGGACAGTGGTCGCAGAAGACGAAAGTTCATTCGAGGTGCACTTTGGCAGCGGCGAAAAACTCAATTTCAGCAAAAAAAGCGCGCACCTTTATTTCAGCGTTCCGCGTCATTAAGACGTAGATGCAGGTGGCAAATGCCTCAGCAACAAGTATATTTCATGATGTGACATTTATTATCGATTCTTTGTTTTTTGTAATCCTTTAGCTTGGATTGCACGTAAGTGTCTCTCTAATCACTTAATAAATAAATTACCAAGCAGTTTTACAACGACAATCGAACAGGAGGTTCTGCATGAACATCATGCGTCCGATCGCGATGGCCGCCATCGCCAGTACTTTTGCGGCTCCAGCCTTGGCCGATCGCCAGGAAACGGTTTACATCAACCCTTTCGCCGCCTACCAGCTTTTTGACGATGATCGTGACCTGAGTGAGACAGGAACGTTTGGCGTTGGCCTGGAATATCGGTTCAAACCAAACTGGGCAATTGAAGCCTTGTTTTCCCGGGCCGATGCCGACCGCAAATACAACGTCCCGGGATCGTCAGAGTTTGAAGAAATCCGCGTAGACGGCATCTACTACTTCGCGCCTCAGGATAAACCTTGGAACCCTTACGTTTCGCTAGGTGCCGGCTATGCTGACTTTGATGGAGACGGCGCCACCAGCGTACGCACCGCCGGTACCAACCACGATGAAACCCGAGTCAACGTGGGTACCGGTTTCCGTTACAATGTAAGCGACACCATATCCTTGCGTGGTGACCTGCGCGAATTCCACGGCATCGACGAAAGCACCTTTGATACCCAGGTTTCTCTTGGCATCAGCGTTGCCTTTAACCGCACAGTCGGTAGCGCAGCACCCATGCGCCCGGCAGATACAGATGGGGACGGCGTACCGGATTCCCGCGACCAATGCCCGGGCACAACTGCTGGCGCATCGGTGGACAGCACTGGCTGTGAGCCGGATGCAGATGGCGATGGCGTAGCGGATGTACGTGATGCGTGCCCCGACACTCCCCGCGGAGCTGAGGTAGACAGCCGCGGCTGCGAACTCGACAGCGATAACGACGGTGTCGTCAACAGCCAGGACCTGTGCCCGAACACCGCCGCAGGTGCGGAAGTCGATGACACAGGCTGCGAAGGTATTACCGAGACCATCGATACCTTCGCTATTGAGGTTCAGTTCCCAACGAATAGCTCGGTGATAGGCCACGCCTTCGATGATGAAATCCGCCGTGTTGCAGATGCACTTAACGACAACCCGGGAACCGTTGTGGAAATTGCCGGCCATGCCGACAACACTGGGAAGGCGAGCTACAACGAGCTCCTGTCACACCGTCGTGCCGAAGCTGTAGCAGCACGCCTGACTGGCCCACTGGGTGTAGACCCTGCAAAAGTGAGCGCCAAAGGCTATGGTGAGTCAGAGCCGGTTGCCTCCAACGACACTGCTGCGGGTCGTGCCGAGAACCGTCGGGTTGAAGCCCGTATTCAGGTTCTTCGTTAATACAGCCTGAGCGAATACAGAAGTAAGTGAAGTCAGGAAAGGCGCCCGAGGGCGCCTTTCTTTTTGGTAGTTTCCGCGGGCGTAGAGAGTGGGGAGCAGTCCATGCTGAGATTATTGATAAGCCTGGCGTTTCTACTCGCGTTCACAGCCTCCGTGCAGGCTCAGGTGTTCCGCTGTATTGATGCAGAGAACAACACGGTTTTCTCCGATTCACCTTGTGGCGAAGATGCCGAAGCCATTCAGCTCAGGGATAATTACATCGGAGGCCGTTTCAATCAGAATCTGCCAGCCCCGAAAGCGGCTGAACCAGAGCCTCAAGAAAAGGCTAAAAACACCTCTGACAACGAGTCCAAAGCGGCAACCTGTCGCTTTATCAACTCAACGGATCTGCGCCGACACCTGATTCGGGAACAGGTTGTAGAAGGCATGACCCGGGAACATGTGCGTCGTGCCTTCGGCAACCCACCGGAAACTTACGGCGGCCCCCAGGAAGTCTGGATTTATCAGACCCGGTATTACGGTGCACTTTACGAACTGACCTATGTCTACTTCAAAGACGGCTGTGTCGAGCGCGTGGAGTACCGCAAACCCTGACCGCGTCCAGCAACAGATTCCTGGGCGTCAGTGAGCGGGCGCAAAAATGGCCAAGCCGCACCCTGTAACCCTGCTCTTCAAGAAAAACGGCGTAGTCCAGAGCCACCCAAAGCTCTAACGGCCGGCGAAACACATGCCGGATGAGCTCATAGCGACGAACTTCAGCGTGACGCTGCATGCCGTGGGCAAGCCAGTAATCAAAATCGGTGTTTTCAGGCAAGCGAAGCTGCTTTTTGTCGGCAGCCCAATGGCAGAAGGCGGAAAACCCCCTTGAAATCAGGCGTGGAGAGCACGAAGGCAGCTGCAGATAGTGATCAGCGCCCCGAACGGCACGTTGCAAGCCATCAAAGCCCAGGCGCCACTGGTTGAGCGTGCTGGTCTGCTCTCGCACTCTGGCGGGCGCCGTGACAGTTTCCCGCACAGCAAGACGCAGATCCCTGCTGTGCAGCATCAATCTGTTGTCATAGGCCGTTGCACGCTCTGAGAGCGCCTTATAGATGCCATCCTTGGTCTTGTGATAACAACAGGGTGAAATACTCAGCCGTGGCAACGCAGTAGCAGCGCCTCGCCTCAGCAATTGCCGGTGAAGATCACCGCAGGCATGCAGGGCCAAGCCATGAGCGCCGCTTGGCAAGGGCAGGTTCTGCGCCATCACATCCTGGCAGTGGATCTGAACGGCGTCTCCAAGGTGCGTCGCGAGCCGGTTGCCGCTGATCACCAGCTCCGGGTTCCATTCATAGCCCTCAACGCGCTTCTGGCTCTGGGCAGCAAGCGTTCGCGACAAATGCCCCTTACCGCTACACCAATCAAGGATGGGGTGCTGTAGCGGTTCAAGCGCCGCAGCAAAGGCACCCGCCTGCTCCCGCTTACGCCCAGGCATGTCTGGTGCGCGGACTTCTGGGAGCGTCGCTGCCATGACATCCGCCAGCCCGGGTGACAGCTCAGGCAGACCAATCAATCGATTATACAGGGCCAGTTCCGGAAGGTATCGGGCCGCATGTTTTGCCAGCACGCCGGGCGCATCGGCCAGCTCATCACACTCAGCATCGGTGAATTCTGTCACCATGCGCGCCAGCCCTGGACAGGTTTGAACCCACGCTGGTCGTGGTTCTGTAAACGGTGCGGGCTGCCAGATGGGCTGATGCTGCAGCAACCAGTCGTTGAGCGTTTGCCAGCGCGAGTAATAAGATTCGGCTGGCTGGCGAGCACTCACTCCTGATAGCGCCCCGGGCGGAAGGCATCCAGGCAAACCGCAGGTTCTTCACCGTCAATCACCTGCGCGATCACATCCGCACTGCCCGCTGAGAAGGTCCAGCCGAAGGTACCGTGACCAGTATTGAGATAAAGATTGTTGCGCGGCCCGCGCCCGATGATGGCAGGGCCATCCGGCGTCATGGGGCGAAAGCCGGTCCAGGTTTCCGCGGCACTCAGGTCTGCACAACCCGGGTAGCGGGATTCAACGGATTTCCAGATGGTGGCAATACGCGCTTCGGGAATATCACGGTTGAAATCGGCCAGCTCCACAAAACCGGTGGAGCGCAAACGATCACCCAGGCGCGTCGACACAACTTTGTAATTGTCGTCGTGGATCGTGGAAACCGGCGCCTTTTCCGGGTTTTTCAGTGGCACAGTAATGCTGTAGCCCTTGACCGGGTATATCGGCAGTTTAAGGCCCAGAGGTCGAACCAGCTCCGGAGACCAGCAGCCGGCGCTGATCACAAAGGCGTCAGCAGCAAGGGTTTCCTGCTGGCCGTTTTCGTTGCGCAGTATCACCGATTCGACAGTCTGGCTGTTGGCCTTCAGCCGCTCAACCTGAACGCCGTAACGGAACTGAACGCCTTTGTCTTCGCAAGCCTTGGCAAGCTCCCGGGAAAACAGGTGGCAGTCGCCGGTGCCATCGGTGTCGTAACTCAAGGCGCCATACAACGGGCCGTTGCGGGCCATGCCTGGCTCTGCCTCGTATACCTGTTCAGGAGTCAGCAGCCTGGAGGCGATGCCCATTTCGTTCAATAGCCGCTGCGTGCCCCGGTAAACTTCCAGCTCGTCAGGCGTGCTGGCAAGTTGCAACAAGCCGCGGTGGCCGCCATCAAACGCAAGACTCAATTCCTCTTCCAGTTTCAGAAAGCGCTCACGGCTATGAATGCCGAGGCGAAGCATGGCGCGCTTGTTAAAGCCGAACAGGCCAGGCGACCAGGCATAGCGCAGCGTCGAAAACATGAACTGCACGGCATCCAGCGAAGGCGGCATACGCAGTTTCAGGGGGCCATCCTGTTTGAACAGCCAAGGCAGTGCCTTGAACACCATGCTCGGGTCTGCCCAGGGGTAAACCACTCCGTATGAACGCTGGGCAGCGTTGCCCTTGCTGGTCTCATTGCCGGCTATGCTGTGACGTTCAAGCACCGTCACCTGGTGACCACGACGGCTCAATTCAAAGGCTGTGGTTACACCCACAACGCCACCACCAATAACGACAACGTGCATCTACACCTCCATCCCGAATTAAACGTGAGCCGCGACATTCATCAAGGAAACCCCTTACTGACGAATGTAGGCCAATAAACGGACAGCTGGTAAGCTTGTCCTCTCGAGCCTAAGCGTAGCAGCCAAACTAAAGAGTAGCAGCAGAACTACCCGCCTATATCGGAGCCTAGCACCTGCCCATGAGTAAAAAACGTCGCGAGATTCCCGTATTCGATCACCCGATCATAGAAACTCACTGTCACCTGGACTACCTCAAGGAACGGCCCCTGGAGGAAACCCTGAAGCAGACACAGAAGGTGAACATTGAGCGGGTGATTACCATCGCGGTCGCACCAGGCAATCTGGCGCAGGTACGTGAACTCAGCACAAAGGCTCCGTGGCTCTACGGAACCCAAGGCATCCACCCGCACGAGGCGGAGAGTTACAGCGACACCGTTGAAGCTGAAATTCGCGCTCACGCCCGGGCCGACAAGATCGTTGCGGTGGGCGAGATCGGGCTGGATTATTACTACGACAACGCAGATCGCGCCATTCAACGCGAGGTATTCCGGCGCCAGCTTCAGATTGCCTGTGACAGCGACCGCCCGGTGGTTATCCATAGCCGTGATGCAGACGAGGATACCATCGCCATACTCAAAGAGTTCGAGCAGTCCCTCAATCGCCGTGGCGTGATTCACAGCTTCACGTCGGGCCCGGGGCTTGCAAGATATGCACTGGATCAGGGCTGGAATCTCGGCTTTAATGGCATTACCACCTTCAACAAGGCGGAAAACGTGCGGGATATTGTTCGTATGGCTCCCATCAGCCAGATTCTTCTGGAGACAGACGCCCCGTTTCTCACCCCCGTGCCCTATCGTGGCCGCGAAAATGCGCCTTTCTACTTGCCATTTGTAGCGGAAAAGATTGCCGAGGTGAAAGAACTGCCACTGGAGGACGTGATTGTCCAAACCTACAACAACAGCCTGAAAACGTTTTTCCCCATGCAATGATCAAACGCATCCCCATATCCGCCCTCAAGGTCGGCATGTATATCACCGACCTCAACAACGACTGGATTCCCCATAATACCCAGCGCAGGTGCGGTATTATCAAACGCGAGGAAACCCTCGAAAAAATCCGCAAGATGGGCGTGCAGTTTGTCTATATTGATGCCCGAAAGGGTACGGACACTCAGGATTCAGAAACTGCCGCAGAAGTGGAAGCACGTAACGAAGAGGCTCTGCAAAAAGCCGGGGAGCAAAAGCCCGGCGTTGTACCAAGGGTTTCTCTTTGTGAGGAAATGACAACAGCGCTGGGGATTCATTCAGAGGCACAGGAACTGGTTGGCAGCTTTATGAACAGTGCCAAAATTGGCGCCTCCATCGATATAGCGCCAATCCACAAGCTTGCCGACGAACTGCAGAGCTCGGTAGCGCGCAATGCCAATGCGCTGGGCTGCCTGGGCCGTATTCGCGAAAAAGACAACTACCTGCTCGAGCACTCGGTAAACCTGAGTGTTCTGATGTCCCTGTTCGGGCAGTATCTCGAGCTGCCTGCCGACGTTATGCACCAAACCGTTGTGGGCGCCCTGCTTCACGACCTTGGCAAAATACTGACCCCCGATGAGGTGTTGCACAAGCCCGGGCGCCTGTCATCAGAAGAGTTTGAGGTCATGAAACTTCATGCCCGGCATTCCCGCGATATTCTGGCTGCAACCGAAGGCATCGGCGAACTCACGGTGATCACCGCAGCCCAGCACCACGAGCGCATGGATGGCACCGGCTACCCGGAGGGTCTCAAAGGCGAGGAGATTTCTGTTTACGGTCGCATGGTCGCCATTACCGATGTGTACGATGCGATTACCGCCGACCGTGTTTATCACCGGGGCATGACGCCCACCCAGGGCCTCAAGAAGCTTCTGGAATGGAGCGGGAGTCACCTGGACCCGGCACTGGTGAAGCAGTTCATCCGTTGTATCGGCTTGTACCCGGTGGGATCACTAATTCTGCTCGACAGCGGGCGACTCGGTGTTGTGATTGAAATCAACGAGGCGGATCAACGATTGCCGGTTGTACGAGTGATGTACCACACGAAATTCCGGATGCCGATTGCCATAACAACCATCGATCTTTCACAAGCGGGTAATCAGGATCGCATTTTGCGTGCCGTCGACCCCGATGAGTATAAAATTGACGTACGAAAGTTCCTTTCCTGAGCCTGTTCAGCCGAGAGACAGAAAAACACCCATAAAAACCGGCGACAGAAAAGACAGCAGAAAGCCTGAAGCAATTGCGACCGGCACACAGCTCAGCCCTCCGTTACTGCGGATCACAGGAAGAGTGAAGTCCATGGAAGTGGCTCCGCCATAACCGATAGCCATGGCAGGTCGGCTGCCAATAACCAGCGGAATGATGGCCAGCGCAATAATCTCGCGCAGCACATCGTTGAGAAATGCCACACCGCCCCAAGCAGGACCAAGGGCTTCCCCAATCACAATTCCGGAGAGCGAGTACCAGCCAAATCCGGAGGCCAGGGCGAGTACGTCGTGCCAAGGCAGGCCCAGCACAGGAATCAGCAGCACACCCGCCAGCAAAGAGCTGAGCACAAGCACCACCGCAATGCCTAACCCCTGAGTGTTCATCAGCAGTTTGCGCAGGGAAAGCCCTGCATTACGCAATTGCAGGCCAATCAGAAACAACAGCAGCATCAGAGACCAGGTGGCCAGCTGCTCCGCTTGTGGCAGTTTTGGTAGCAGAAAATAGCCCGATAACACGCCTGCCAGCACTGCAATCAGAGGCTTAAGCGCGGCCATGAACAGACGCACGTAACCAGCGCCTGCCGAGTCAGTATCCCTGGGTTCAGGACTCATTGGCTTCCACCGGTGAAGCAACCACAGCCCGGTCATATTGGCCACGAACAGAACCACGACAAGAGCAGTCATCTGGCCCGCCATGGTTCCAAGCTGGCTCGTCAACCCCTCCATCTGACCCAGGCCAAAGCCCAGCAGCGCCAGAATGAAATACACCAATGCTTCAACGGAATAGTGAATAGCCGTCATCAGCCGGCGATTTTTCAGCGACAGGGCAAAGCCCAGAAACAACGGCGCAAGAATCAGCAAGGCACCTGTCAGCATCAATGCACCGACGCGTCAGAACGATCCTGAACCAGCACCCAGGGCGCTATAACCACGGCCCAGAGTTCTGTATTGCGATCGTACCAGGCGCGGGCCAGCTCGGGTGAAACGTCCCCTACGTCGCCAGCAGTGAGCCATTGCTCAAAGAGCGCACGGTTATCTGCCACCAAGTCGCAGGCCACATCCAGCAGGTCCAGGTTGGAGCCCACACGCACCACCTGCCCTCGGGCATAATAGGTTTGAAGCTCGTGCCAGCGTATACGGGAGGTTTCCAGGTTGAGCCTGGCTTTGGTTTCATCGTTATTGCGGGAGGACGACATGACAGCCTTTTCAGATAATGACAGTAAAAACCGGCAAGAGCTTAACCGATTGCACAGGCCTCATTCCAGATGTCCTTTATCTGATCAGCCAGTGTGAGCGGATCAAACGGCTTGGGAATAACACCCGCGGCACCCTGTGCAAGATAACTTTGAACTTCGTCACTCTGCACCTTCGCGGTCATGAACACCGCCGGTGTCGCGGCATAGTCCGGCAAAAGCCGGATAGCTTTCAGGGTCGCCGGGCCATCCATGCCCGGCATCATGACATCCAGAACAATAAGCTGGGGCTCGCACTGGTCAATCTGTTCCAGCGCATGCTGCCCCGACTCACAGGCTGTCAGTTCAAACCCGCCAATCGCTTCCAGAGCAAGCTCCGCTACTGTGCGGATATCCGGCTCATCCTCAATCATCAGAATCCGCTTAAGGCTTTTGTCTGGCATCATCCTGGCCCCGTTCATCGTGTTCAATCCCCAGTCTTCGCAATAATGTGCGGCACTCCGGGCTTTCGGCATGCTCCGCCGCCATCAACGCAGCCGCTCGCATAACCAGTTTTGATCGGCTGACGTTGCTTCTGCTCAAAACGTACACGGCACCAATTAATTCTCTGAGATCCAGCGGCAAACGCCATTGCACCTTGATGCGATTGCCCAGCTTTTCGGCCCAGTAAGTAATGGCAGAGTCGATCTGCTCAAATTCCGGCGGCTCACCACTCTCGTCATACTGGTTCTGCAACACTTTCAGGGCCGCCAACTCACCGGCCCTACTCAGCAGCCCTGCGGTGTAGTATAACGTGGGGGTTTCTCCCACCTTTTTTGCCAGCGTGTGCGCTGCCTCAGCAACTCTCAGCGCCTGTTCCTGCTCAAGACGGGCGCGCTCAGCCAGGCGCGGGCCGGTCAGCTTACCGGCAATATCCAGCGATAATGCAAGCGCCTGGTTCAAGGCCATGGCAACGCCAATCGTGCTGATCGCCTCTCTGGGAGTTTTTACCGACGTGCCGGAACGCCGGAATGACGCGCTGTTGGCCACATCCAGCATCTTTGCACTCAGGGCAGGTTCCTGCTTCCATTGTTCTGCAAGTGTGGCGGCGTCCAGTTCGTCGAGCCTGTCC
Organism: Marinobacter sp.; assembly: GCA_018066865.1. Lineage (GTDB taxonomy): Bacteria > Pseudomonadota > Gammaproteobacteria > Pseudomonadales > Oleiphilaceae > Marinobacter. Next base: position 24,410 of record JAGPVT010000165.1, read on the forward strand.
ATGAGGGCCAGTACTTCAGCGGTGTCAATCTGACCTGGCAACTGAATCGCAGAGTTACAGGCGGCCTCCATTTTCTCATTCAGAGTGCTCCCCCCTTTTTCTTTTCCTTTTACAATCAAAGCCGGCATCAGCTCTGTCAGCCGTTTGTGCACTGCGTCTACCTGGAAAGGCTTGCTTATATAACCGCTAATCCCCAGGTGAGCTGCTGACAGGATGGATTCACGGTCAGCGCGACCGCTGATTATGAGAACAGGAATGTCAGCACTGGTTCGTCTGACCTCACGAATCAAATCCAGCCCGGAGCCGTCCGGCAAATTCCAGTCGGTAATGACCAAGTCTGCCGGCTGTTGCTGCCAGCTATAGAGCGCAGGCTTCAGCATGTCAAAAAGACCGATTTTGGCGCCCGGGCAGGCGCTCGCCACGATGGTCCCAAGCAAATCCCCGATCATCTCATCATCGTCGAGAATCAATACATGCATCTCGGCACTCTCGAATCGCAATAAACTCTCACGGTTGATCTCCTGAAGCCACAGTAACGCCGTTGCGCCCCGCGCGTTTGCGCCGGTATAGCGCCCGGTCTGCAGCATCAATAGCCTGGTCACCGGACCCATAAGCAGTTAATACGGCAACACCGGCGCTAAAGGTCACTGAAAACTCCTCGTTGCCTCCGTTAAACACCAGGCGGGCAAAATCCCGACTCAACGCTTCAAGTACCTCAACGGCTTTCTCCAGCGAGCACTCGGGTAACACGATAACGAATTCCTCACCACCATAGCGGCCGATAATGTCCGTGTTGCGCAACCGATGGCGCAGCAGGTTGGACAAGGCCTTAATGACCATGTCGCCTGTCCCGTGGCCGTAGGAGTCGTTGACCCGTTTGAAGTGATCCAGATCCAGCATGGCGACAACAGAATCATGCCCGGTACGGGTACAACGCGCGTATTCCCGGTTCAGCTCTGCTTTGGCGAGAGCGTGCTTCAGCAAGCCGGTAAGGCTGTCGAGCGATACCAGCTTGCCAAGCTGTCTGGCGCGGTAGCATCGAATCCTCGCCGTGCGCAGCAAAAACTCATCGGATACCGGCTTGGTCACAAAATCATCACCGCCACGAGCAAGTACATCCAATTGCAGATCGCGATCTTCTTCAGACGAAAAGAAGATGATGGGCAGGCTGAGCCACTCGGCCTGAAACCGCAACATCCGGGCCAGAACCGGGCCATCGTAATGTCCCATCTGCACATCCATGAGCAGAATGTCCGGCCGGAACTCGGACAATTCCGACAGCAGGCGCGATGGGTCATCAAGTGCCCGCACCTGCAAACCGCCACTGGTAAGAACCACCCGGTAGTGTTCCAGCAGCTCTCTATCATCGTCTACAATCATCACCCGACCGGTGAGCGTTGCCAGCCCCTCAGCCAGGAGTTGCTCTATACGGTCTGCAAGGGCGGGAATATCCTGAGGCTCATCAATACAGGCATCGACGCCCAGGCAGGCCAACTGGTAACGGGTCGTAAAGTCGTGGGCCTCGCTGAAGCAAATCACCGGAATGCTGCGAAGCTTGGACAACCAGTGAACCTCATCATCCCGGAGCAGCCTATCCCTGATCATGACGAGATCAATCTCGTCCATACTATCTGGCCACTGCTCGCCACTACTTAGACTGTGCACCTGGTAGTCATACAGTGCCAAGCCCTGCGATATCAGCTCCTTACGCTGTTGATCAGGCTCCAGAATCAACAAGACAGACTGATTTCCGGCCTCTACTGGTCTCGGCTTGTGCCACCCGGTTGATACCGGTTCGGCCACACCCAACAGGCTGCCAAGACCAGCAATGTCGTTTTCATAGCCGTTCGCCAGCAACTGCTTTAATTGAAGCCGGATACGCTCGCTGTCGACCCCTTCCGTTATCTGATCTGCCAGAGGCTTTATAACAATCTCGAGTTTTCTGGCCTGCTCGCCAAGCTGGGTAAAACCCAAAGTGCCAGCCGAGCCCGCCAGCCTGTGTAAAAGCTGATAGACAGAGATCAGCTCTTCGGTGGCTTCCGGATACCTGGATGCGTTAAAAATACTGGCGACCAAGCCCTCAATTTCACGTATCGTTTTATCGCGAAAGCGATTACGAAGCGTCTCCAGTTTTCTGCGCACCTCGGAAGAAGGGCTTTGAGGCATAAATGCTCTTACTGATTATCGCGCGCAAACGCTGTGAATTCTGATTCAATTACTGTTCAATCAAAGCAAGTTTTTCGGCAAATAGCCAGACAGGAGCACGTTTTGAGTTATCTATCTCTCGGCACCCGCCTTGCTGTGATCGTACTGTTTGGCAGTCTGGCAACCTTGGGCTCAATTATCTACGCCGCATACGATGCGTTACTGGAGGACTTTGCAACGAATCTGTCCCTGCAACAGGCGAACGAAGCAGCCTACATCTCCAGCCTGGTCAGCCAGGATCTTGAGCTTCGTACCAGTGTGATGGCTCAGTTTACCGCCATGCTAAGCCACGATGGCCAACTGTTGCCTCAGGCACAACTTACAGATCTCCTGAAAAAACAGCAAAAACTCAAAAAGCTGTTTCCCCACAGCCTGACGGTTCTGACTGCAAACGCTACACTGATTGCTGAAAACATTTTTGTTCCTGGCAGAGTCGGCACCTATTATGCCGACCGACCCCACTGGAAAAAGGCTATTGAAACTCGTCGCCCCGTAATCAGTCGCCCCCTTATAGGCCGAACAACGGGCATACCCTTGATGGTTTTTATTGCACCAATCGAGGGTAATAACGGAGAGCTCCTGGGTTTCCTCAGCGGCACCCTGAAAATGGATCAGTCGCTTCTGATACCGGAACACGTGCGAAAAAATGCCAGTAACAATGCTGTTTTCCTGGTGGTAGACACAGGTAACTTCCTGTTTGTAGAAGGCTCTGGTGAAGGCAACGCTATCGAGAGTCTTCCCGATCCCGGGGATAATTTACTGATTGATGCCGCCTTATCCGGTATCCGTTTTGGTGAGGTTGAGGCCGCCTCAGGTGAAACGCTGATCTATGCAACAAGCCATCTGCAACGCCTTGGGTGGTTGTTTATTCGTGCCGTTCCCAAGTCACTTGCTACGGCTCCCGCACAAGAGGCCTTCAGCCGATTTTTTCTGATCAGTATAGGATTGACCTTCGGCATATTACTGCTGACGTACATGGCACTCCGCTCGACGACCGCGTCCCTCACACAGATGACCCGTCGTATACGCTCCATGATCCGGAAGCCGGAATCATCGAGCCGCCTCAAAGAACAGGGTGCACCAGAGGTACGCGATTTGGCACAGGCATTCAATCAATTGATGGATGAACGCGATGCCAACAACCAACTCAAAGACAATTTTGTGTCCAATGTCAGCCATGAGTTGCGAACACCACTGACCTCAATAAATGGCGCTTTGCGGCTGCTTCAATCCGGCACAACAGGCGAACTTCCAGAACGAGCCAGGGAGATGACAGCATTAGCTTTGCGCAACGGCGAACGCCTGCAATTGCTCATCAGCGACATGCTCGATTTCAACAAACTCGCCAGCGGTAAAATGCGCCTTAGTTTTCAGCCTGAAAATCTGCAGCAACTGCTCGCCGAAACCGTCAGCGGCAACGAAACAATGGCGCGGGAGTTCGGCGTCAGGCTCGCCGCTCCGGACACACCCGCGATAACTTTGCAGACCGACGGTCACAGGTTGCGGCAAATCCTCGATAATTTCGTCAGCAATGCCATCAAGTTTTCACCGAAGCAGGGCCTGGTGACACTTCATGCTGAACAAACCGATCAAAGCCGGCTGCGAATCACCGTCAGCGACCAGGGCAAAGGCGTACCTGAAGGATTTCAGAGCCAGCTTTTCGAACGTTTTTCCCAGGCAGAAACAGGTACGACGCGCGCAACCAATGGCACTGGCCTTGGCCTTGCGATCAGCCGCCAGCTTGCAGGTCTGCTAAACGGGAATGTCGGCTTCTACAATAACAGTGGAGCACATTTTTGGGTTGAGCTGCCTATGGACAGCATCGCTTTGCCGGAGGCCCCATCATCATGAGTGCACCTGAATTTCCATCCAATGAAAGGGCAAGACAAACGGCGCTGGACCAACTGCGAATTCTCGACACCCACCCTGAAGTGCGCTTTGACCGGCTGACCCGAATGGCCGCCCGGCTACTGGACGTACCAATAGCCCTTATTTCATTGATAGACCGCGACCGGCAGTGGTTCAAATCCTGTGTCGGGCTTGATGTCAGCGAAACCCCTAGAAGCATTTCTTTCTGCGGCCACGCCATTTTCGGCAGGCAGCCGCTGGTGGTTGAGGATGCGCGCGAAGATGAACGCTTCCGCGACAACCCGCTAGTAACCAGCGACCCGAACATCCGCTTCTATGCCGGTACGCCTCTTCACAGTGCGGATGGTCATGCCCTCGGCACTCTGTGCGTCATTGACCGGAAACCGCGAAAACTAAACGAAGAAGATCTCCAGTGCCTACGCGATATCGCAGATTGTGTCGAGGAGCAGATCAGCGCCCGCGAACTGGCGATTCACTACCGGGAACAGGAGCTGGAACATAAGAATGAATCCCTGGTAATGCTAAAACAGCTTGCTGATCTGGCACCCGGCAGCCTTTATCAGTTCCGCCGTTATCCGGATGGGCGTATGAGCTTTCCTTTCAGCAGTAAGGGGATTGAGCGCACGCTTGGTGTCACCCAAAGGCAGGCCCGGGATGATGCGGCAGCTCTGTTCAAGATGATCCATCCAGATGACCTGCACGCCGTAAAAGCTTCGATTGATGAGTCTGCAAGTCAGCTGAGCACTTGGTCGATCCAGTTCCGGTTACGCGGGCAAGAGCGCCGCTGGCGCTGGATTGAAGGCCGCTCAACGCCACAGAAACTTTCTGACGGCAGCATTATCTGGCATGGCTACCTTGAGGATATTGATGACAAAAAAAAGGCACTGCTAGGTTTGCAGGAAAGCGAACTGCAGCTTCGTCGCCTGTTTGAACTTGCGCCCACTGGCATCCTTCTTTCGGACTACCGGACGTCGGCAATCATCGATGTGAACGCAGCCATGCTCAAATCGACCGGTTACAGCAAGGATGAGTTCCTGAAGCTGGACTACCGAAAACTGCTTGATCCCGACCACGTATCACGGCGCACTGAGGCTTTGGATCAGTTAAGGCAGACGGGGTATTTCGGCCCCGTCGAGCAAAACGTGATCGATCGTGAGGGAGTCATGTTCCCCGTTATTATTCACAGTATGCTGATACGTGACCCCTCCGGGCGCAAATTACTTTGGGTTCTGATGGAGGATATTTCTGAACGCAAAAAGATCGAACGCATGAAAAACCAGTTCGTTTCTACCGTCAGCCATGAGCTACGCACACCGCTTACTTCCATTACGGGCGCTATTGGTCTGCTGGCCGCCGGCGCCGCCGGAGCACTTCCCTCGAAAGCTCAGGATATGATGACAATCGCTAAACGCAATGCCCAGCAATTGGCTACGTTGATCAATGACCTGCTGGATATGGAAAAGCTGGTAGAAGGCAAACTGGACATCAATCTGGAGCGACAGCCTTTACAGCCCTTGCTTGAACAGGCGGTAGCTACAAACCAGTCTTACGGCGCGCAGCGCAAAATCATCATTAATTCGGCGCCCGACATCCTCGAAACCGAGGTATTTGTAGACGGCCAGCGGCTATTACAGGCGCTGAACAACCTGATATCCAATGCTATAAAGTTCTCGCCAGACAACGGTCGTGTCCACTTGTCCACCCGCCATGAGTTATCAGAAGGGAAACCAACCGTCATTATCGGCGTGGAAGACAGCGGACAGGGTGTTCCGGCCGCCTTTCGGGATCAGATCTTTCAGCGTTTTGCCCAGGCAGACAGTTCTGACACCCGCAGCCAGGGTGGAACCGGTCTTGGGCTCGCCATAACGCGAGAATTGACTACGGCGATGGGGGGCGAAGTGGGTTTCGAGTCTTTGCCCGGCCAGGGCGCCACCTTCTGGATACGTCTGCCTGTGTCAGGCGACGATAAGCCATAGAAAAAGGCAGCCTTTAACGGGCTGCCTTTTGGGGTGTGAACCAGAAAAGCAATTGGTTCAGGCAGACTTGAGCATCTCACGCACCACATAGTGCAGGATGCCACCGTGAACGAAATACACTGCCTCATTCGCAGTATCGATCCGCGACTTCAGATCACAGGTTGCAGTGGAGCCGTCCTTGTAGGTTACCGTCATGGTCAACGTCTGACCCGACGTAATCTCACCAGACAACCCGCTGATGCTAATGGTTTCCTCACCGGTCAGCTTGAGGCTCTTACGATCCGTGCCTTCCGGGAACTGCAGTGGCATAACGCCCATGCCGATCAGGTTGGAACGGTGAATTCTCTCGTAAGACTCTGCCACCACCGCACGAACGCCCAGCAGCCGTGTACCCTTGGCGGCCCAATCGCGACTTGAGCCGGTTCCATACTCCTTGCCGGCAATCACCACAAGCGGTGTGCCCTGTTCCTGGTACTTCATGGCGGCATCGTAAACCGGCATTTGCTCCCCGGTGGGCACAAACTTCGTGAAACCACCTTCAACGCCATCCAGCATTTCATTACGGATGCGCACGTTGGCAAAGGTGCCGCGCATCATCACCTCATGGTTACCCCGGCGGGAGCCGTAAGAGTTGAAGTTTTTTGGCTCAACCCCGTGCTTCTGCAGGTACTTGCCAGCGGGACTGTCGGCGCTGAACGAGCCGGCGGGGGAAATGTGATCGGTGGTTACCGAATCTCCCAGCAGAGCCAGAATATTCGCGTCATGGATATCTTCCACCGGCTCAGGTTCCGGCCCCATGCCCTCGAAGAACGGCGGGTGCTGGATATAGGTGGAATCTTCTGACCACTTGTACACCTTGGTTTCCGGCACTTCTATGGCTTGCCAGGTGGCATCGCCATCGAACACCGCGGCGTATTCGGTTCGGAACATATCAGTTTTGACTTTTTCCACAGCCTCGGCCACTTCCTGCTGGCTGGGCCACAAGTCTTTCAGATACACCGGTTTGCCATCCTGGTCTTTGCCCAATGGATCTTCCTGCAGATTCAACCGCACGTTTCCGGCCAATGCAAAGGCTACAACCAGAGGCGGCGATGCCAGCCAGTTGGTTTTCACCAACGGGTGTATACGCCCCTCAAAGTTACGGTTGCCAGACAGCACCGAGGCTACCGTTATATCGCCATCAGCAATGGCTTTTTCAACCGCATCTGGCAGCGGACCTGAGTTGCCGATACAGGTTGTGCAGCCGTAACCTACCAGGTCGAAACCCAGCTTGTTCAGGTCGTCCTGGAAGCCACCTGCGTTGAGATACTCCGTTACCACCTTTGAGCCAGGCGCCAGTGAGGTTTTTACCCAGGGCTTGGTTTTCAAACCTTTAGCCACCGCTTTCCGGGCTACCAGGCCGGCAGCCATCATCACGCTGGGATTGGACGTGTTGGTGCACGACGTGATAGCGGCAATCACTACCGCGCCCGGATCAAGACGTGTCTGCTCACCGTTCATTTTCAGCGGCTGACTCGACGGGTGGTGGTAGCTATCATCCACACCCACCGCTGTCTGGCCACCTTCTGATTCCAGATTGCTTTCACGGTTGTCAGCCGCCTCCGGCACGCCTTCGGCCGTCGACATCAACAGCTCAAACGTTGATTTCATGTTCTTCAGCGCCACCCGATCCTGCGGCCGCTTCGGCCCGGCCATGCTGGCTTCCACTTCGCCCATGTCGAGCTCGAGAGTGGCCGTGTATACCGGCTCATGACCGGGCTCACGCCATAGCCCCTGGGCTTTGGCATAGGCTTCAACCAGTTCTACCTGCTCGTCGTCGCGACCGGTCAAACGCAGGTATTTGAGGGTTTGCTCGTCCACCGGGAAAAAGCCGCACGTTGCGCCATATTCCGGAGACATGTTGGCGATAGTGGCACGGTCTGCCACTGGCATGTCTTTTAGGCCGTCGCCATAGAATTCAACAAACTTGCCAACCACGCCTTTGTTGCGAAGCATTTCGGTAACGGTCAGCACCAGATCTGTGGCAGTGATGCCTTCACGCAGTTTACCGCTAACCTTGAAGCCCACCACTTCCGGTATCAGCATGGATACCGGCTGTCCAAGCATGGCCGCTTCGGCTTCGATACCGCCGACACCCCAGCCAAGAATGCCCAAGCCGTTAATCATGGTGGTGTGGGAGTCGGTACCCACCAGCGTGTCCGGATAGGCAATGGTTTTATCGCCCTGCTTTTTGTGCCACACGGTTTTACCAAGATACTCCAGGTTTACCTGGTGGCAGATACCCGTTCCTGGCGGTACCACGCGAAAGTTATCAAAGGCTTGCTGGCCCCAACGCAGGAATTCATAGCG
>JAGPVT010000182.1 GCA_018066865.1 Marinobacter sp.
GGTGACTAAGATAAGGTTACTCCCGTAGTCAGCTACGGAATCAACCTTTATGTCCAAAAAAACACGTTCAATGACCATCGGTGTGCTGGCCAAGGCCGCCGGTATGGGAGTGGAAACCATCCGCTATTACCAGCGCAGAGGGCTGGTGGCAGAACCTGAAAAACCTTATGGGAGCATTCGTCATTACGACGACCAGGCCTTGGCCCGTCTTCACTTCATTCGAACCGCCCAATGGCTGGGGTTCAGTCTGGATGAAATCGGAGGGCTGCTGACACTTCAGGACGGTACCCATTGCGATGAAGCACGGGTATTGGGCGAGCAGAAGTTAACCAACGTGCGGCAGAAAATTTCAAGCCTGCAGCGCATCGAGCGTGCGCTGGACGGGTTAGTACAGGAATGCTGCACTCAGCGTGGGAATGTTGAATGCCCGTTAATTACATCGCTGCAAGATGGACTTGAAAACACACGGCTTTTACCTGATTAAAGAACAAGACAGCCCTTGAACGGGGCGTACACAAAATTAATGGCTGAAGGGAGGTATGCTTACCTCTCCAACCAAAAGCCAGTGCCTCCCGAAAGGCGAGACACTGGGCATGGCGCGCACTCGCTCTGAGATTGACAGTTATCTTTGCTATTATTACATTTAGTTACACCCTTATATCTTTTAGCGTTTTTTCGCAAGGTTGAAATTCATGCTGTTCCGTCAGTTCTTCGACAAAACATCCAGCACCTACACCTATCTCATTGCGTCCGGTCGGGGTCGAGAAGCGCTCATCATCGACCCCGTAAAAGAGTCTACGGAGGCCTATCTTGGGTTAATTGATCAACTTGATCTCAAGCTTGTCCGGGCGATTGATACCCACACTCATGCTGATCACGTCACCGCCCTTGGTGATCTGCGTGACGCCACCAAATGCATCACCATGATGGGTGAATTTACTAACGCGGAATGCGTATCAGAACATGTATCGGAAGGTGATCGAATTGATATCGACGGCATTCGGTTGGAAGCCATTTACACTCCGGGCCACACTGATGAATCCTTTAGTTTTTACTGGAGTCAGGGCGACCAGCAGGCGGTATTCACCGGCGATGTGTTATTGATTCGCGGTAGTGGCCGGACTGATTTTCAGGGCGGCGACCCGCGCAAGAGCTACGATTCTATCGTTAACAAGCTGTTCCGCTTACCTGACGATACATTGGTGTATCCAGCGCATGACTACAAAGGAATGCTGAGCTCTTCCATCTACGAGGAGAAGCATTACAACCCACGTCTGGCGGGCAAATCGGAAGCCGAGTACGCCCGGATCATGAATAATCTTAACTTGCCCGACCCCAAACTGATGGATGTTGCCGTGCCTGCAAATCTGGCATGCGGAAAGCAACCGTGACGTTTGTAAGCATGGATGGTTACCCAATGGCGCTGCACTCTGCATTGAGTACTAAGTCCGGCCTCGATCGTGCCTTGGCGATAGCAATCCTTGCTGGCATTCTCGCCGGTCTCTTTTTGGATAAACCCAGCCGTGATGAGCTGACATAAACTTATTCAGAAGTTCCCTAAAATTAAAGGAGGTATTCGATGGATATCAAACAACTTGATGAGCGCTTTAGTGTAACGGCGCAACCTGGTATTGACGATATTGAACAACTGGCAAACTTGGGTTTCCGCACGATTATTGCCAGCAGACCTCGAAATGAAACGGACGACCAGCCTGATACCGAAACCCTGAAAAACAAGGCAGAGTCGCTGGGCATGACGTGGTACGAAATTCCAGTCGAACCGGGAAAGTACGCTTCCAAGGATATCGAGGCTTTTGCCAGCGCTTTGCAATCATCCACGGACCCGGTTCTCGGCTATTGTCGCACCGGAAAGCGCGCCATCCACTTGTGGGCCTATGCCAAGGCGGCTCACTATCCGATCGCGGACCTGCTCAGCAAAGCCAGCGCAGCCGGCCATAATCTGGAACCACTGCGGGACGGTCTTGAAACATATCGGAATCGGATCGGTCAGAAGTGATCGCGAGATCGTCCCGTTAAAACCGGCCTCGAAATGTCTTGGTACCATCCATTTTTCGTTACGGACAATGAATTTGAAATGCAAAAATCAATTAACAACAGAGCAAGTTGTCGATACCTAGCACTGCTTATTCTTGCGATGACCTGGTTCGCGGGAGCCGGTATCGCCAATGCCGCCGAAACGGCGGATGCCAAAGTTGTTTTCCAGGTTAGCAGCGGTGATTCGGTAACCCAGAATCTTGTACTGAATAATGCCACCAACCTGCAGAAAGAACTGGGCATCCAACACGTTACAATTGAGATAGTTGCTTACGGGCCGGGCCTTGGGATGTTGACGGCTGGCAGCCCGTTTCGTGACCGTGTAGAGGCAATGGCAAAGCAGAACGTACGCTTCAGCGCCTGCGAAAATACGATGGCTGCCGTTGAGCGAAAAACCGGGCACAAACCACAACTTGCAGCGGGCGTGGATACCGTTCCGTCCGGTGTGGCGCGCATTGTGGAGCTACAACAAAAGGGCTATGCCTATGTGCGTCCATGAGCCGATATTGCCTGAACTTCGATCGTCACATGAACCAGCGAACGGTTAGTCACCTGTGCGCCCTTGTGGCAATTTACCGCACCACTGACTGTTTCCGGAGCCATGGCAATTGAGCATCTTCTCTCCACTGAGCATTTACACCTACAAACGCCTTTTCAGTGCACAAATAATCGCTCTGGCAGGGACCGGCTTGACTACGGTTGCCCTGGCGCTGCTGGCTCATGACTTGGCGGGCGGCAATGCGGGCCAGGTGCTCGGCATTGCGCTGGCACTGAAAATGATTGCCTACGTCCTAATAGCACCTCTGTTTGGGGCTGTTGCCCAAAAACTTCCCCGCCGTTCTCTGCTGGTCACACTGGATATTCTGAGGGCCTGCGTGGTGGCGGTTCTGCCCTTTGTCACTGAGGTTTGGCAGATCTATGTGTTGGTGTTTGTTCTCAACGTGTTTTCAGCAGGCTTCACACCAGTGTTCCAGGCGACGATCCCTGATATTGTGACCGATCAGGCTGAGTACACCAAGGCGCTGTCACTGTCCCGCCTGGCTTACGATCTGGAGAACCTGTTGAGTCCGATGCTCGCAGCGGCATTGATTGCCATCCTGACGTTCGATGTGCTGTTTCTGATGAATGGTCTCGCCTTTATCCTCTCCGCATCACTCGTCCTGTCTGTCACCTTGCCTGGACGCAAAGACGAGTCTCACGGTGAGCTTTTCTGGACGAGAGTCACCAAAGGCACGCGCATCTATCTAAAAACCCCTAGACTCAAGGGCTTGCTCGCCCTAAGCATGGTGGTGTCTTCAGCGGGTGCCATGCAAATCGTCAACACTGTTGTTTATGTACAGAGCTATCTCGGGCTTGCCGAGGACTGGGTGGCGATCGCTTTTGCAGCTGCGGGTGGTGGTTCTATGGCAGCGGCGCTCACGCTGCCAGGTATTCTGAGAAGGGTTGCTCCAAGATCCTGCATGCTGTCCGGAGGATTCCTTTTGTCCGTGAGTGTTCTGGCCGGGTCTGCTATGCCCGGGATTAATTCGTTGATTTTGCTATGGTTCCTGATGGGGATCGGGATGTCGATGATTCTAACGCCTGCGGGACGGTTGTTGACACAATCAAGTCGCGAGAAGGATCGCCCGGCGCTGTTCGCCGCTCAGTTTTCGTTGTCCCACGCGTGTTGGCTGATTACCTATCCGCTTGCGGGATGGCTTGGTGTACAGCTTGGCTTAATGGGGGCATTTATCGCACTGGGTTCGATAGCGTTGGTATCGGCGGTGGTCGCGACTTCGCTTTGGCCGCGCCGGGACCCAGATTATCTGGAGCACACCCATCGTGCGACAACTCACGATCATTACCACTATCACGATGAACATCATCAGCACGAACATGAAGGATGGGAGGGCCCGGAGCCTCACCGCCACACC
>JAGPVT010000006.1 GCA_018066865.1 Marinobacter sp.
CATGGGCAGCACAAGGCCCGGGGTCGCTTTGGCTTCCCCGGGCAATGGGTGTCAGTTCGGGGCGTTGCTCGAACGCTTAGCTGGCTTCGGCGTCTTTGCCGTTCATTCCGCCGTCCATGTGGTCGCCGCCGTGGCTCTGCATCATTTTCATGCAGGTATCGGTCATGGCTTTACGATCTTCCGGAGACATGTCAGACATCATGTTCATCATCTCCATCATGCCGCCCATTCCCTGCATACCTTCTGAGGACATCATGCCACCCATTCCCTGAGTGCCTTCCGAGGACATCATGCCTTTGTCTTCACCCCCATGGGCAAATATAGAGAAGGTGCCAATGGTGCCGGCCAGAAAAATCGTTGTGATAGCGAGCTTGATTTTTGAATTGCGCATTTGATTCACTCCAGTTAAAGATCCGTGATGAACGAAAGCACGGAGCTTTTTACAAAATCGTTGTAAGAAATAACGTCAATGACTTCGCCGCGATGGGCAAAAATCCGGGTTACAACTCAGGAGTGATGTTCTGGAGGGGGCGCAGTAGAAGTCAGGAACGGATCCTGATAGAGGTCTGTGCGGGCGGTCAATACCGGTTGGGATCCGGTATCGGTTAAACCTATGGATTTTCCATGTAGGAGAGCGAAGCTGACGTTGACGCCACATTGGCTCAACCCGCTGGCGTTCGGGCAGACCATATCTGGGACCGAGGCACAATTAGTTTCAGTGTCTGATGACGAGTTGGTGCTTTCAGCCTGAGCCGTCATCATGGAACCACAATCTGTCATTGCCGCATCCGCCTGGCCGTCCGCTATGTTGGACATAGACAACGCCGGACCGCTTATCACCAGAAGCAGCGATAGCAGCGCGGAAATGAATTGGCGGGTCGTTGCGGTCATCCTGATTCCAGGCATCAAGTTGTGAAGGTTCGAGGCTGTGACACACAGTCCATCTTTCAGTTCACCAAATCCTAGCAGTTTTTTATTTCAATGACACGACTACTTCTGAATCAAAAGGAGCAAGTTAAATCCTCAAAGGCCTGTACGATGGTATTGAACAGAAAAGTCCAGGCTCGCTATCGGCCAGAGAATGAGTTTCGCGTTCATCCGGCTCCAACCGGAGCTAAGCGCCATAACTGTCGCGGATAATCATGGCGCTCAGTTCTGCACCTGAAAATAGCGCATCATCCCCGTGTCTTCATGTTCCATGTTGTGACAGTGGTAAATGTAGAGGCCATCGAAACGCTCAAAGGTCATCGCCAGCTGAACGGCTTCACCCGGCATTACAAGAACCGTATCGTGCCAACCACTGTCCACCAGTCCTTGGGTCAGGCCATTCCAACCACGGCTATGGCCTCTGGTATCGCGCCCGATAACGTTGAACTGCAAGCCGTGAACGTGCATGGGATGGGGCATTGGTGTGTTGTTCCGGAATTCCCAGATTTCCGTATCCCCCAAGCGGACTTTTTCGCCATCCGCAACCGTGGTTCCGGCAAAGCGCCGACCATTGATGGCGAAACCCCGCATCATCGCTTGGCTTAGCTCAAACTGCCTCACCGGTGTGGAATCGGTAACGGGTATTTTTTCCCGCGCCAGAGCGAGCTGCGCAGGAAGGGTCTCGGCGGTATTGATCGATTCGGTCACCTCTAGTGTCATCAGGGTGAATCGGCTGCCGGCGGGCAGACCTGAGTTGCCCATCATCCGCATTCCGCCCATCATGCCGCCGTTCATCATTCCAGCTTCATAGCTACCGCTGATAAGCTCCAATGTGCTACCGGGTCGGGAGTCGGAAAGATCTACCCAGATATCAAGCCGCTGAGCCGGAGCCAGAACCACATAGGGTTTGCCTTCCGGTTTATGAAGAAGACCGCCATCGGCTCCAATAACCGTGACGGGGCGCCCGTCACTCCAGGCCAGCTTGTAGATGCGGGCATTGGAGCCGTTGAGAACTCGAATTCTGTATGGGCGAGTGACGACCTTGCGTGTGGTCGGGGGAGCGCCGTTGATCAATATCCGATCCCCCAGAAAACCGCGCATGCGATCCATCATGGCACCCATGCCACCGTCGAGGTATACCAACTCGTTGGCGCCTGCGAAGGTCCGATCCTGGAGCACCAATAACAGTTCATTCTTACCGGCAGGCAGTTTGAGCCCCAACTCTTCGTCGTCTTCAACGATCAGGAGTCCGGCAAGCCCCGCGTAGCTCTGGAACCCCACGCGCCCACCCTGCTCGCCGTGGGCATGGGAGTGGTACCAGAACAGTCCGGCCCGGTCCAACACCTCAAAGCCAACTGTCATAGACTCGCCAGGGCGGATTGGCAGCCTTGGTTGCCCGTCTACGTCGGACGGCACATGAAGCCCGTGCCAGTGCACAGTGGTATCTTCCGGGAGCTCATTGTGAAGATGGAATTTCACTGTCTGGCCACGGCGTAGCCGGATCGTTGGGCCCAGGTAGCTGTCTGCATTTTCGGAAACCGTATCTTCCGGACCTTTCAGTAACTCGGCCTTGTAGCGCCACACCTCACTGGGGCCGCCGGGGAGTATGGGGACCGAGTCGGACGTGGCGCGAAGGCTCAGTTCAACATCGTATTCCTTTGAATCCAGGCCGAGGGTTCCCGACTCGACCGCTCTTACACCACCATCACAACCCGTAAGCAGGAATCCCGGTGACAGCGTAAGGAGAAATCCTGAACCCGCCATGGCCCTGAGCACTGTGCGGCGCTGAACTTTGTCCTGGCTTATCATTTTTTCCTCAGATATTTGATCAGTGCGAGAATCGCAAGCAATAGCAGGGCGATCAGAAAAAGCCAGATAACCATCATGAAGATTCCCATGCCTAATATCATATCGCCGCCCATCACACCGTCTCCCATGCGCCCGGGGCCGTCGGCAAGAGCGGAGAAAGGCAGGATAAGCCCCATCATCAAAATAAATAGTTTCTCAAAAACCTTCATCGCAGTGTCTCCGGGTTCTTATCCGTTCATGAAACAAAAGGCGTGTCGAATGAGTCTTGAGCACCTGTTCGGATTTTGCAATTACGAGTCGTTCAAAAAGCCCTTGACCTTGAAGTTAACTTTAAGGTTATGGTTACGAACAGTTATTGATGACTCAGCTTAAGGTGAATGAATGAAAACGTTCAATATCGGCGAACTCTCTAATCAAAGTGGCGTGGCCAGTCATGCGATTCGCTTTTACGAGCGGGAAAATCTCATGCCCGAGCCTGCGCGAACCCAATCCAATTATCGCCGTTACCCCGAGGATGCGGTCGCCAGGCTGCAGTTCATCATCCATGCCAAACAATGGGGTTTCACTCTTGACGAGATTCGTGAACTCCTGATGCTTCAGGATGCCAATGGTGACCGTGCAGAGGCCAAACGCATCGCGAGCGAGCAACTGGAAAAGATCCGGCACCAGATCCAGAGTCTTTCCCGTATCGAGGCGGTTTTGTCGAAAACGTTGGAGGAATGTTCGGGAGAGGGGCCGATGGATGGTTGCCCGATCGTTGAGGCCATTGCCCAGGAAAGGTAGTGCGCCCGTTTATCGTTGGAACAACTGATCTACGAGATGCTGGATTGGTTGCGCGGAGGAGCAAAGTCAGGATGCAGAAAATAGAGATTGGTATTGAAGGAATGTCGTGCGCTTCGTGCGTAGGTCGCATTGAGCGGGCTCTCACGACTCAGCTCGGTGTCTCGGCAGCCCAAGTCAACCTGGCCACTGAAAAAGCCACTGTGGAATTTGATCAGCCCGCCACTCCGGCTACCCTGGTCAAATCAATTCAGGATGCGGGTTATCAGCCACGGGTAAAGTCTGCGGAAATTCCCGTTACCGGCATGACCTGCGGCTCCTGTGTGTCTCGGATTGAGAAAGCATTGAACAAGCAGCCCGGTATGATCCAGGCCAGTGTCAATCTGACCACCGAGAAAGCCTTTGTGGCGTTCCTGTCGGACACCCTGTCGCTGCCGCGCATCCATCAGGCCATCCGGGACGCCGGTTATGAACCTCGGGAACCGGATACCAGCTCTCAAGCGGAAGAGCAGGACAAGGAGGGCAATGACCTTCGCCGGAAAGTGATCTTTGCTGCGGTATTGACCATCCCGGTGGTTCTTATTGCGATGGGCAAGATGATTCCTGCTCTTGAGGCTATCTACGCCAACGTCTTGTCTCATCGGGGCTGGATGGCTATTGAATGGCTCCTGACCACGCCGGTGCTGTTTTACGCCGGGTCGCGGTTCTTCCGGTCCGGCTACGCTGAGCTGCGCCATGCCAACCCCGGCATGAACAGCCTGGTCATGATCGGCTCCAGCGCCGCCTATTTCTACTCCGTTGCGGCATTATTGGTTCCCGGATTTTTCCCCGCCGGCACCGCCGAGAGTTATTTCGAGGCGGCGGCGGTGATCGTGACGCTCATTTTGCTGGGGCGCTACTTCGAGCACATCGCCAAAGGCCGGACGTCGGAGGCGATCAAAAAGCTTCTGCAACTGCAGGCCAAGACCGCCCGTGTCATTCGGGACGGGGAAGCCGTCGAGGTTCCGATTGAAGCGGTAGTGCCTGGCGACCGTATCCAGGTCCGTCCGGGCGAACGCGTTCCTGTTGATGGCGTGGTGGAAGAGGGACAGTCCTACGTGGACGAGTCCATGATCAGCGGCGAGCCGGTGCCGGTCGCCAAGCAGAAAGACGCCGAACTGGTGGGTGGAACCATCAACAAGAATGGTTCACTGACGTTTCGGGCTACCCGGGTGGGCGCGGACACCGTTCTTGCACAGATCATTAGCATGGTGGAATCGGCCCAGGCCGATAAGCCCCCGATTCAGGCGTTGGCTGACAGGATCGCCGGGGTTTTTGTACCTGTTGTGATCCTACTTGCAATCCTGACGTTCATCGCCTGGTTCAGCTTCGGGCCTGCTCCGTCACTGTCCTTTGCCTTCGTCACAATGGTCAGTGTGCTGCTGATCGCCTGCCCCTGCGCGATGGGGCTGGCCACGCCGACGGCCATTATGGTCGGAACGGGCAAGGGCGCCGAAATGGGCGTGCTGTTCCGCAAAGGGGCGGCCCTGGAGACACTGGCTCGGATGGACACCATCGTCCTCGACAAAACTGGCACCCTGACCCGGGGCCGGCCCGAGCTGACGGATTTCATTCTGGTGGAAGGCCGTGAGGATGAGGTGTTGGCCTGGGTCGCAGCTGTGGAAACCGAGAGCGAACATCCCATTGGGGAAGCCATCGTCAAGGGCGCCAGGGATCGAGGACTCAAGTTGCCAGCGGTCAGTGATTTTCAGGCAGAGCCGGGCTACGGGATCCAGGCACAGGTCGCCGGGCACCGGATCAATGTGGGTGCGGACCGTTATATGCGCCGCCTTGGTATCGATTTGACCAACGTGGCCGACAGCGCGGTGTCACTCGCTGAAAAGGCGAAAAGCCCGCTTTATGTTGCCGTCGACGGCCACCTCGCCGCGCTGATTGCGGTGGCCGATCCGCTTAAGGATGGTTCGTTGGAGGCGATTGCTGCGCTTAAGGCCGCAGGGCTGAGTGTGGCCATGCTCACCGGTGACAATCGCGCTACCGCCGAGGCCATCGCTCGGCAGGCGGGTATTGAACGGGTGCTTGCTGAGGTATTGCCGGACCAGAAAGCGGCAGAGGTAAAGCGACTGCAGGAGGAAGGTGCACGGGTTGCTTTCGTGGGTGACGGCATCAACGATGCCCCCGCATTGGCCCAGGCCGATGTGGGTATTGCCATCGGCACGGGTACTGATATTGCGATCGAGGCCGGCGACGTGGTTTTGATGCGCGGCGACCTTCGGGGAATCGTGGATGCCGCCGCGCTTTCCCGACGCACCCGTAAAACGATCCTCGGCAATTTTGCCTGGGCCTACGGGTACAACCTTGCACTTATCCCGGTGGCAGCGGGCGTTCTTTTCCCGTTTACCGGCTACCTGCTTAACCCCATGCTGGCCGCCGGTGCAATGAGCCTTTCCAGCGTGTTTGTGGTGACCAACTCCCTCCGGCTTGGCCGGTTCAAATCCGATAGCAGAGACTCTGCGGCAAGCAACGTAAGCGAAAGTGGAGCAGCACAAGCCAGCGTTTGCTAAAAGACCTGGCACACAGAGACAGGAGATTGACATGGTGACAAGTGAAGCATGCACCCTAGGAATGGCCGGAATGGGGTTGATATCCCTTTTGCTCATTGTCGCCCTTGTGCTTGGCGCCGTCGCCCTCACCAAGTACCTATTTTCCAGAAACAAAGATGATTCGGGAAGCGCGAGGAAGAACACCAGAAGGGATTATGAATCCCACTCTGAAACGTAAAAGCTATCAGGAACCACCGGCAAATGAGGGAGTTAGGTTGAGCGCAAAAACAAAGGTGGCCGGGGTCCTGCTTCTGTTGATCGTCTTTGCGGCGATCTACTGGGTCATGCTGGAGACTGGAGCGCTGGCCGCCGTGACCAACAAAGTTGCGTTGCGGGAATGGGTCGATCAATTGGGGCATTGGGGACCTGTGGGCGTCATCGGCCTGATGATCATGGCCATCGTCCTGAGCCCGATCCCCAGTGCCCCGGTCGCCATGGTCGCCGGGGCGGTTTATGGTTCCTTCTGGGGGACGGTGTTCGTGGTTGTCGGGGCCGAGGCCGGTGCCCTGATAGCCTTCGCCATTGCCCGATCCCTGGGTTACGACGTTATACATCGCTGGAGGCGGGTACGTCCGGTATTGGAGTGGCTGGGCAAGGACCGCTCTCAGGGCGCCTTGATGCTTGTGATTTTTGCGTCACGGCTGGTGCCCTTTATCTCATTTGATGCGGTCAGCTACGCAGCGGGTCTGACACCGCTCGCTTTTTGGCGCTTCGTGGTCGCCACTCTGGCCGGTGTTATTCCGGCGGCCTATCTGATCACAATGTTTGGCGAATTGCTCATGGCAACTGAGTCCGGACTGCTGACGATAATCCTGATTCTCGTCAGCGGCATTACCCTGTTGCCGATTGTTGCGAAGCTGTTTTTGGCCCGACGCGGGGGGCGCAAGAACGGGTTCCAGCGATAAAAACCGGATCAGACTCTTTGGATAGTTCAAGCAGTTTTCTACTACCTAACACCTAAAGATGGGAGCCTACCTGTTATGACATTCTGTTTGGCAAGGGCGCTGGGAATCGCTGAGTAATGGACCAGCTTCCTTCTTTACTCATCGCTGGCCAGATCCTGATGGCGGTTGTGGCAGGTTTGCTGCTCAACCTGACGCCCTGTGTTCTGCCCGCGATTCCCATCAAGGTCCGGACCATCCTGCGGGAAGCGGGCAGCCAGCGTTCACACCGTGTGCTGGCTGCGCTGGCGTTCACGGCCGGAACACTGACCTTTTTCCTGACGCTGGGCGGCCTGACCGCGCTGCTGCAGTGGAATTGGGGCACCTTGTTCCAGTCAACGGTATTTGTGGCTGTCCTTGTTGCGTTGATGGTTGGGTTTGCGGTGGTCACCTGGCTGGACCTGCCCATCCCGATTCCGGCGTTTGCCGCCTCGGCCCATGGTCGGCGTTACTTTGAGGCATTCGTCTCAGGGCTGATGAGCGCCGTTTTGGCTGCACCCTGCGCCGGGCCTTTCCTGGGCGGGGTTCTGGCCTTTGCAGTCACCCAGCCGGCGCTGGTGATCATGGGGATATTCGGCAGTATCGGGCTCGGGCTGTCATTACCCTACGCGATACTTATGCTCAAGCCCGAGTGGCTGAGTCGGTTGCCGAAGGCGGGTCCCTGGACCCTTGCCATTCGTGAAGTGCTCGCGCTGGTTTTGCTGGCTGCGGCTGTCTTTTTCAGCGCGAGCCTGGTCCCCAAAGCGGTTTACCCGTGGCTATGGTGGGCCTGGCTAGCACTGGTCCTCTTTTGGGGTATCCGCCGATTCATCCAGGGCAACGGAGCCGTACGTGTGATCGCCGCGACGGCAGCAGGCCTCGCGCTTACGACGGTGCTGGTCTTCGCATTTCCTGCGGAGAATAGTGAGGGCGGGCTTGTCTGGCAACCTTATTCATTGGAACTCCTGCAGGAAACAGAAGCCCGTGACGAGCCCCATTTGCTGGAGTTCACCGCGGACTGGTGCATTAACTGCAAAGTACTGGAGCACACGGTGTATAAGGAGCCCGCTGTGGCGGAAGCCGTGCGGCGCGCCAACATGGTGCCCATACAGGTCGATGTGACAGCGAGTGACCCTGACAGGGACGCATTGTTAACCGCGACGGGTGGACAGGCCTTACCGTTCGCAGCGGTCATTGATGGTGACGGCGCCGTTATCGCCCGTTTCACGGGACTCTTTGACACCGACAGCCTGGTCGAGGCTATCGACCGCACCGGAAACTCACAACGTTAGACACTGGAGGTGAATCATGGTGATTCGGCACAAAGTATGGTTGGCCAGCGTAGCGATGTTACTGCTCGCGGGCGCGGCCGCATTCGTTTTGATCGATAATAATCCCGTAAATACTGCCAGTCCCAAACAAACGGAGCGCGCCAGTTCTGATGCTCCAGCACCCAGTGCCCGTTCGGGGCTGGCAAATTCTTCCGACAAGGTGCGCCTGAAAATTGTTGGAGATAGTAAAACCCTGACAGGGGATGCCGGTGAAATCGTTTTGGCACTGGACATTGAACCGGGCTGGCACGTGAACGCCAACCCGGCGTCCATGGAGTTCCTGATTCCCACGGTCGCGAGTTCCTCGGTTAACGGCCAGTCACTTGAAATTCCGACCCGGTATCCGCGTGGTCGGGTCAGCGACATTACCCTTGGGGATACTGCCCTTGCGGTTTACGACGATGACGCGAGCATTCGGCTGCTGCCTGACGAAAAACAGACCGCCATGTTGAAAGAGGCGGGCAAGCTCGACATGACGGTGCGGGTACAGGCCTGCAGTGACGAAGGCGTTTGCCTGGCACCGGCTGACCTGCCCCTTACTCTGAATCTGGACGATACCAAGACACAATGACCCTATGAGTTCCTTACAAAAAGGAATCAAACGGAGAACCACTGTGAACAGCATAATAAGAGTATTCCTGATTTCCATGGTCGCCCTGGGGAGCCTCAAGGCTTATGCCCACTCAATGGAGGATGTCGAAGCGTCGTTAAATGAAAAAGAACGCTATGCCCAGTTTGTCGACCAACCGGCCCCTCCGTTTGAGCTCACCGACAGCGACGGTAACACTGTCTCCCTGGCGGATTTAAAAGGCAAAACCGTTGTGCTCAATTTTCTCTACACGCGTTGCACTGAGGCCTGCCCTTTGCACATGAACCTGATCCGGCAGTTGCAAGCTGGGGTTGAAGACGAAGGGCTGAGCGAAGAGGTGGTCTTCATCACCATTGCCACTGATCGTGAAGATGTCGCTGGGACACGGGAAAACATGCGCGCTTACGGCGAGAACTTCGACCTCAACCCTGGCAACTGGCAGTTTCTCTACCGGGCCAGGGACGAACCGCCCGGATTGACGTCGGAGCTTGCCCAAGCTTACGGCGTTCGATTCACGGACACGGGGGACGGAGTCCAGGTACATGGTGTAGTCACTCACGTGATCGATCCGCAGGGGCGGATGCGTGCCCGCTTTCACGGTTTGAAATTTCAGCCTGAACATCTGGTGACCTATCTCAAGGCCATTGCCATAGGTCCCAATGCCGCAGCCGATGATGGGTTCTGGAGCCGACTGCATAGGCGTATCGAAGGCCTGATGCAGAGTGAGTAGTCCCTGTGGACAGCAACGAGGCAGGAGACCGACAACCGTTAACGGGAGCAACCATTGATGTGGCAGCAACCTACACCTTTAGCCTGGGTACTGGCGGCAATGCTCGCTTTTGCAATTTCATTAGCTCCCGCCGTTTCGACTGCAGGGGAAGTTCCGGGCTCGGTCGGCCCTCAGGGGTTTCTGATCTGGGAAACGCCGCGGAACCTGCCCGAACTGGCATTGGAAGATGAAAAGGGTAAGCCTTTAACGCTGGCAGATTTTCACGACAAAGTGGTGTTGCTCAACATCTGGGCGACCTGGTGTGCGCCCTGTCGTGAGGAAATGCCGACGCTGGACTCACTCCAGGCTCAACTTGGGGGAGAGCAATTCGAAGTGGTTGCTCTGTCGATTGACCATACCGGCATCAGAGTTGTTGAAAAATTCTACCGGGAAACGGGTGTCCAACATCTTCGCAAGTATATTGATCCGTCCACCCTGGCTACCTCAACCCTTGGTATAGAAGGCGTCCCTACGACGTTGTTGATTGATCATGAAGGTCGTGAAATTGGCCGCTTGGTCGGCGCCAAAGAATGGGACAGCCCGGTAATGGTGGGTCTTATTACCCGTGCCATCGCCAAGGTTCCGGACTGACCGCGGCCCGCGCTGATTCCTGCAAGAACCCCACAAGCCTCAACTTCCCGGTCATCGTTGCAACTTGCTCTCAGTGAAACGAGTTGTTTCTCAAGCGCCTGCAGAGCTGTTATCTGCGACCGCACATGAGAGATGCGACCATCAAGCAAGGCGTTGACGGCTGTACAGGGCTGATGAGGGTTGTCCTGATAGCTCTGTAGTTCGTGAATTTCAGCCAGTGACAAGTCCAGGATCCTGCAGCGACGGATGAAAGCCAG
>JAGPVT010000028.1 GCA_018066865.1 Marinobacter sp.
CACTTACAGCAAACACATATAGGGGCTCTCTTAGTGTGGCTTTAGGCCACGGCCTGACCGGTCGTTCCTTCAGTGGGTCAGGGGCACCAGACATTATTCGGTTAACCGGGCACTGGCACTATTCAAGCGACGGGCTGCTGGGCTCCAGTTAGGTTCAGGCTCAGGACCGGTGTAAGCGCACTGGCTCATGGTATTAAGGCACGCCCACGGGATGGCTAATCAAGTCGCACTGGCTTCGACAGCGGTGATATAAAACCGGTTTGGCATCACGTGCCAGTCAGCAGACATCCGGTTTTTAGTATCATCCTTTCTGATCCAGTTAGGCATCATACTCATCCCGTGGCGTGACTAACCTGTCAGGAACCGTTGTTCATCGAAGACCCTCCGATGCTTAAGCATGAAATAGGTGGCGCGCCCCAGCTTGTGGGCGAGAGCCGATAAGGCTTTGGCTTTGTTCATACGTTTCTGAAGTGTTTGCAGGTATCGTTGCGCTTTTTCATTGCCCCGCAGATACAACACCGCCGCCTCTGAAAACGCCCATTTTAGGTGGGCATTACCGATTTTATTGCCTTGGGTGCCATAGGTTTTACCCGCAGACTCCGCCTTACACTTGATCAATCGGGCATAGGATGCGAATTTCTGAACCGACTCGAAACGCTGAATGTCGCCGATTTCATAGAGGATGGTCAGTGCCAGGATGCGCCCCACACCGGGGATGGTTCGTAATACGCTGAGCGAGGCGGGATCGTGTTGTTTGGCTTGTTGCTCCAAGTGCCATTCCAGCTTGCTGAGCTCCTGGTGATAAAACTGAAGAATGGCCAGATCCAGATCAACATTCCTTTGTACTTCGGGGTGTTCGAACGTGTTGTGTAATTGAGTGCGGGCATTAAGGTTTTTCAGATTGACCCGGTTCGGAGGCAGATTGTATTGACTGGTGGTGTTGATCACGTGGGCTTTTAACATGGCCCCGTGTTGAACGATTCGAGTTCGCCGCCGGAGTAGATCCCGGGTAGCCCGCATTTCTTTAGGGTAGACGTACGCGAGCGGAAAGTTACCACCCCGCATCAGCATCGCAATCTTGAAGGAGTCGATGCGGTCGTTCTTGGTCTTACCGCCGTGGATAGCCTTCATATACAGAGCGTGGCCCAGAATGAAGGCAATGCCGTGTTCCTCACACAGGTCAGCGATCCAGTACCAGCAGTGCATGCATTCGACGCCGATAACCAGGTCATCCCGGAAGGGATCGAGAAGCGCCAGCAGCGGTTCAGGCTGGGCCTTGATCTCCTTGTGTAGCAGCACCTCGCCCTGTTGGTCGAGGATGCAGACATAGAGGCTGCGGGCGTGCAGGTCGATTCCACAATAATGGCGGTGGGTGCTATGGTAAAAGTTCATGAGTCTTCTCCCTTGTAGTGCTTCGTCGCCTTCCAGCTTAGCGGGCAACCGCTGGGCTGGGGAGACGGCTCAATCAGTATCAAGGCGCTGCATCCGACCGTTTTGCCTCCGCTTCGCTACGGCAAAACGGTCGGATGAGATTGGGCGTTAAAACATGAAATTAGCCAATAGCGTTCAAGACCATAGAAAGTTACAGAGTTGGTTCGACCAGCAGTTGAGCGAGCTGCCATACCCTAATTCCCCAAGGAATCGTTTGGCATGCGCGTGTTTCGATATGGTTCTGGAACACTATAAAGCGATCACGGAACTTATAAATCTCAGATTGCCTGGTTCGGCGTTCTCCCTCTCGCGGTTACTTTTTGAGTCCTGTATCCGGGGTGTTTGGCTACATCGGTGCGCGACGGACCAAGACGTAAGTCGATATGAGCGTGACAAGTTCGACAAGAAAATGTTTGAGCTGATCGCAGATATAGAGAAGACAGAAGGATTTGAGTCCAAAATGTTTTCGAAGGCTAAAGCTCAAACTTGGAAATCGCTCAATAGCCTCACTCATAGCGGCTATGAGCAACTTGGACGGCGGTTTAATGGGAATATACAAGAACCCAGTTACACCGAGTCAGATCAGATAAACATGCTCAACCATGCAAAGGCGCTCGCGTTTATCGCTGTGTATATGGTGTCGCTTGTAAGCGAAAATTCAGTATTACAGAAGGCAATAGACGCAAAGGTGGAGCAAGAGCTTTGAATGTTTTAATCGGGTAGCCGAGGGTATCTAACCCTCAGCCCCCACAACACCCTGCATGCGGGTCCGCACAGGGCGTTTCACCGGGAATGGTGAAGCCTAATCCATCCATCGCGCAGCGATACCAATCCCTCGGCTTTCAGGTAGTCGTTCGACAGAGCCTGTTGAATGCCTGGAGTTTTGGAACTGCGCCATGGACCTTTACTGGTGATGCCACATGCCACGGCCGACTGCACATGAACACCCAACTTCATCAGGTTTCTCACTTTGGTGCGCGGCTTGCGCCACTGTCGCCAGTAAGCCATCCGGACGCGACGGCGGATCCAGTGATCCAGGTCGCAGCAGCGTTGGTAGCCAGTGGCAATGCCAAAGTAGTTGATCCAGCCACGGAGGTACTGGCGGATCCTGAAGAGCTGGTAGTGCATCGACACGCCCCAATTCCGGTTCGTCAGTACCCGAATGCGTTGTTTGAACTTGCGCAGCGTGTTCGGGTGCCAATGGATCTGGGTTCCCTTGAAGGTAAATCCCAGGAACTTGCTTTCATTGGTTCTGACCACTCGGCTCTTAGCCGTGTTGACCGTCAGTTTCAGACGATGCTCCAGGTAGTGGCTGATGCTGGCCAGCACCCGGTCGCCCGCACGGCGGCTGTTCACCACAATGGTGAAGTCATCCGCATAGCGGGCAAACCGATGGCCCCGCCGTTCCAGTTCTTTATCCAGTGGGTCGAGCATGATGTTGGCCAGCAGAGGTGACAATGGGCCACCTTGCGGCACACCTTCCCGACTCTCCAGATAGAGCTGGTTATCAATAATTCCAGCTCGCAGGTATCGGGCAATCAGGGCCAGCAAGCGTTTGTCCCGGACCTTGCGGCCCAGGTGCGTCATCAGCAGGTCGTGATTGACCCGGTCGAAGAACTTCGACAGGTCCACATCCACGGTAAAGCGTCTTCCTTCCTTGAGGATGCTTTGCACCCGATGCACCGCATGGTGCGCGTTCCGACCCGGACGGAAGCCGTAGCTGTCCGCTGAGAAGCCCGGATCGAACATGGGCATCAGGATCTGGGCAATGGCTTGCTGAATCACCCGGTCTGTCACCGTCGGGATACCAAGCTGTCGCTTGCCACCGTCCGGCTTGTCGATCTCAACCCGCCTCACTGGCGTTGGTTGATAATCGCCCGAGCGAATCGACTGCTCGACCACGGTCCAGTGGCCGGCCTTTACCCAGGCGGGAAATTCATCGATGGTCATGCCATCGACCCCCGCCGCTCCCTTGTTGGCTCGAACCTGCTTCCAGGCTTGTTGTAGATTAGCCCGTTGCAGTACAGCGTCGAGTAGATCGTTACTAAAGGCTGGCTTCATGGCCGTACGCTGAGCCACGTCACTGCCGGACGGCATTCGTGTGTTCAAGTCGGTCAAGGCTCCTCCTTTATTTCCGGTGTTAGGCCCTTCACCCTGTCCCGTCCATTACGACGGGCGTTTGGCTACTATGGCCGCTGCTGACTTCTGCTCAGTCACTGGTGGGGTTACCCCCGCCGGCGCTATCGGTGTCCACCTCGTTCGCTCGCAACCGCCGATGGCAACGGCTGCGCCCAGGCTTGATCGACCAGTGGCCTGACTGGTAATTGACCGATCGCTCGTTGAGCAGATCTCCCCAGATAAGAGCATGTACTGTCACTGCACAACTGCATCATTTACGGTGGCCGTTAGATCACGCGGCTTCGTCGTCTTGTGCCAACTCGCCTCCGGCCTACGCCTCATATGATGTTCTTGTTCATCAGCTCGCAGTTCTGCTAGCGGCTTACTTCCGGCCGGCGTTCCGGAGACCGCGCCTCACGGGTTGGCCCTTGCCATTCGCTAGTGGTTGGCGTTCAATCGGGTAAAACTGGCTGAACGATGATCGTCCCACAGGGGACTTTCACCCCATTAGTTCATGCCCATGCTGGGCGTACACAAACCGCGTAAGGCGGACGTCCCTGACGGGCCGCCGCTTCGTTCCGCGTTAGCGAGATATTGATCGGGAGATTCAGTTGAAGGTAGTCGCTCTGGAAGGTTCTCTCTCCGAGGGTGAGTTTGTTGAGATCATCAACGTAGACTTTGATGGAGAGCTGTTGGCGGTCACTGTGCTGATTGACGGTGATAAGCTGGACATTACTTTCGACACCCCGGCAGGTTTCAGAGTATTGGATGAGGGGGATTTGCTGGAGTATTGGCCTGACTGTTCCACCACAAACGGGTGGTTGTACGAGATTGCTGGGCAAGGTTGGCTAGACCAAGAGCTTCAAAGGGGCGGTTTTCTCAGTGGTCACAATCCAGAGATCAAAGAGTATTTCATTGCTGGCGTGAATTATTGCATCAGTGTGTTGGCTTGGGAGAAACCTGATGTTGAAGCGAGTACTCGCTAACCAGGCGGTCAACCGGAACCAAAAGCGTATCGCTTTTGCTTCCCTCCGCTGACGCTCCGGTGCCGGTTACCTGAGCTACATGGACTCCACATGCTTCTGTTGCAGCAATCGTCCTACCGAATGGAGAATCTGATGACTACCGAAGGCTTCGTTGCATCACACGCAAAAGGCGCTGAATTCGAACGCGGGCTTCGCTCGTTTTACGAGTACCGCGATCTCGGGATCAAGAAGGCTACTGGGGGAAGAGTTGACGCTCATGTAATTCGTGCTGCGGCCGGACAGGAGTTCTCGAGTCAGGCGCACCTCCACAAGACAGACTTTCAGCTCGTCTACATTCTCAAAGGCTGGATTGAATTCGAATATGAAGGCCAGGGTATCGTTCGCCTGGAGGCCGGCTCATGCGTACACCAGCCTCCTGGCATCCGCCATCGTGAGCTCGGGCACAGCGCTGACATCGAAATGCTAGAAGTTGTACTTCCGGCAGGCTTCGCCACGGAGGAGGTTCCCTCTGTCAGCCAATAGATCGCGCGGCTCTTGATGCCAGTCTTGAGTTAGCTTTCCCGATTGGAGGGAGTTGTCCTGTTGGGAGAAGGGCCGAAGATGGACCGGTTAGCAGCATATATACTCTGACAGAGATCCGTGGTGGCTACCGGCAACGAACTAAGCAAAAGGTTGTTGATTCTGATGGTACAGCCATTTTCTATGAGTCTTATGTTCGTGGTGGAACCGAAGCAACCGTGTTGTTCTGCATTCGGCAAGGTAAACCGTACAAACTAATTGATATTGAGGTGGTCGAACCAGACCGGGCAGAAATTATCCATACAAACGCATGCAGTCCAACGTGCACCGGACGCCCTTGTCAGGGCGCTGATCTTGGCGTTATGTGTATAAAAAGGAAGTGTCTTGAATATCACGAATTTACCTTTTGGGGTTACTGATTGGTCAGACGTTGAGAAGACGGCGCACACTGGCGAGCAAGGTGTGGCTTACTGGAGAACTCGAAACTTCGGTGATATCCGAGTACGAATGGTCGAGTACAGCCCAGGTTATTTGGCTGATCATTGGTGCGCCAAAGGGCATATACTTCTTTGCCTCGAAGGCGAGCTTCATACTGAACTGGAAGATGGCCGACGTTTTGTGCTTAGTCCTGGTATGAGCTATCAGGTCGCAGACAATGCAGAGCTCCATCGTTCATCGACGGAGCAAGGAGCCAAGCTATTCGTAGTCGACTAAAAGCACATAACTAATAAGGATAGGTCGCGCGCAGTTGAGCCTTACAGAGCGTCTATAATTTTTCAGGCCCGACATCATGATTGTTGCTTTCGACAATTACCGCCTCAATACTGATACCTATCAGCTCTTTCAGGGTGACACACTGGTAGCTGTTGAACCGCAAGTCTTCTCGGTACTGCACACGCTGATCGAAAACCGGCACAGAGTTGTTTCCAAGGATGAAATGATCGAGCGCATCTGGCGAGGGCGCATCATGTCTGATGCGGCTATATCCAGCCGCATCAAAAGTGCACGCCAGGCGATTGGTGACGATGGCACCGCCCAGCGTTTGATCAAAACCGTTCACGGTATCGGGTTCCGGTTTGTTGGCGAGGTGAATGCCTTTCCTTCCAGCCCATCGATTCAAACCAGCGGACCAACCGCAGAAAAAGACGTTTATCAAACCGCCGGAGATTCCCGCCCGTCCATTATCGTGCTGCCCTTTCAATCTGTGAATGAGGGGCTTTCAATCGTGCCTCAGGGGCTTGCCCACGATGTTATTTCCGGGCTATCAAGGCTGCGGTGGTTGAAGGTGATTTCCAGGTCAAGCTCGTTTCGGGTGGGCGGCGATAAAACGGGGCTGGAAGCGTTGTGCCAATTGACGTCTGTGCGTTACTGCCTCTCCGGTTTTATTGAGCAGGAAAGACGGCAGCTGATTCTGAGCGTTGAGCTTTCCGATATTCTCAGCGGCTCGGTGGTGTGGGCCGACCGAATTCTCGTGAATGCCCATGACATCCATGATCTGCGATCTGACATTATCAAGCGAATGATCAGTGTCCTGGAGCTTCGCATCTCGGATAGCGAGGCTCAGTTGGCTCAATTGAAAGCGCCTGAGAATCTGGATGCGTGGGAGGCCTACCACCTGGGGATCGCTCACTTGTATCGATTTACTGAGATTGATAATCGCAAGGCCGTTGCTCTTTTTACCCGCGCTGTTTCACTCGAACCCGGTTTTGCGAGAGCTCACGCTGGGCTCTCTTCGGCGGAGTTTCAGAACGCCTTCAATCTCTACCCGGGCGTCGACAGGAACGACACCATCGCGAATGCGACCAGAAGCGCTGAGAAAAGTATCGAACTCGACCGGTTGGACCCCTTGGCCAATTTCGTTATGGGCCGAACCCACTGGCTCCATGGCAACACTGAGGCGAGTTTGCCCTGGTTAGAGCGGGCACTCGCGCTAAACCCCAACTACGCCCAGGGATTTTACGCTCATGGCTTGGCGTCCTTGATGACCAGCAACGAGCTCAGGAGCTATGACAGTTCTGAACAGGCGATTTCCCTGAGCCCGCTGGACCCATTCCTCTATGGGTTTTATGGCATCAGGGCGTTTTCCTACCTGGCCGATGAAGACATCGACAATGCCCGGCTCTGGGCCGAAAAAGCCGCACTGCAGCCAGAGTCCATTGTAGTGATGGATATCCTCGCGGCGTCGACCTGTGAAATGGCCCAGGACCCTGTTGCTGCGGCTAAATGGATCGATCGGGGTAAAGCCCGACACCCGGACATCGACAGCCAGTATTTCTTCAAGGCCCTGCCGTTTGTCGCCGGCAATATTCGCACTCTGATCCAGTCTTCGCTCACCCGGTTGGGGCTCTGACGGGTTTTAACGTTCAACCTCCAGTGTTCTACAGAATTCCCCCGATTTTCTTCAAGCTTGGCCGTTTCCTTTTTGCAGTAATACATCCTGAGGGTGACCCAAACCATGGTTTGCCTTACGCCACTGACTCAGGAGATGATCATGCACATTCCACAGCTTTCTGATTACCGCGAAGATTTGCTACCCATTACTGCAATCCACGGCTCTGCCAGTACGGGATCACTATGGCGTCGGCTTGCGACGCTATCCACTGCCCGGCGGGCGGTGTTCGCGCCTGACCTGACAGGGTATGGCGCCGATAATACGCCCGAACCAGACACTCTCTCGACCCTTGAAGAAAGAGCCTGGCCGATCATCGCCGCCATTGAACAGTCCGGGCGACCAACCCACTTGGTGGCCCATTCTTTTGGCGGCTCAGTGGCTCTTGAGGTCGTCGCCAGAATTCCACATCGAATCACAAGCCTGACGCTGTTCGAGCCGGTGTCACCGGCGCTGTTGAGAGGCACGGACCAAGCGGAGGATTTACGCTTGCTCGGCGATATCCTGGGGTTATCGGAGATTGTCCAGAGAACGTCCGGCGCTGTGGGAATGGAATCCTTTATTAACTTCTGGCACGAAGCCGATGCCTGGTCACGGTTGTCGGATACCGCCCGGGCCAAGCTGGCCAGGCTTGCTCCTGTCGTGTGCCAGGATTTCAGAGAAACCTATTCGGTTGAGCCCCATGTGCTGTCAGCCATCAGTTACCGTGGCCCCGTCAATCTACTCGTGGGTGAGCAAACCAACGCCCACGCAAAAAGAATGTCGGAAATACTCACGCGGCAATTCCCCCAGGCTTCACTTGTGACCCTGGCCGGCATGGGCCATATGGGGCCACTGACGCATTCCGAGATTGTAGGCAACGCCATACTGGAGATTATTGAGCGGGTCGAGAGTGAGGCGCAATCGATCAGGTTAGCGGCCAGCCGAGGTTGAAAATATGCTGAGTGCAACCTGCCTTTAGCGGAATAAAAAAACTGAGGGAACACTAGGTGTTCCCTCAGTCTGATTGGCAGGCATTGAATAGATCAAACGCGGGTTAATTGCTCTACCGTTACATTGACATCAACCGGAATGGCTTTGGATACCAGCTCGTATACTGGAGAGTAGCTCATCAGCTTTCTCACAGTTGCTTCATCGGCAGACGTCTTGGCTTTCACGTCGACACGAACCTTGCTGAAGCCACGGTTGGCATCGTCTGAAACACCGAAGAAACCGCGTGCATCCATCTCACCTTCAGCCGAAACATTGAACGCCCGGATCGCAAAGCCCTGCACCGATGCGTGGGCAACGACAGTGGTGGTAATGCAACTCACCAGCGAATTCAGATAGTGTTCAACGGCGTTGGGGGCGGTGTTGTCTCCCGCCAGAAACGCGGGCTGGTCTGCGGCAACGATGAGTGCATGGGCGCGTTCAGTCCTTTCCTCGTTTCCTGCATAGAAGTCCTTGATTGCGGTGCGGCTCAAATTCCCGTTGACCCACTCATTGTCAGCACGGAAACGGAAGTTGCCGTAGTTATCGTCCTGCGACATTTTGGTCGCGAGTTCAACAATGCGGGCTGTATCAATGCCGTTTACGATGTGGTCAGTTTTGATGGCTGTATTGGTCATGATTATTGCTCCTAACGTGGTTGGTTGTTTATCGACGCGATCTGTCGATATGAAAAGGTTATGCAACCACGGGTTCGACTGATACGACTGAAAATGTAGTAAACGGCTACTAAATCTGTAGTAACCTGATTGTGGGTTGTCCTTGATTCACAATAACTTGGGGTGAGGATTTATGGACTACGGACAGTTCTGCCCGATTGCGAAGGCGACCGAGTTACTCGGTGAACGCTGGATGTTGCTGATTCTGCGGGAGCTCTTTCTGGGTTCACATCGTTACAGTGATATTCAGCGCGGCTTGTCACGAATTTCCCCCTCATTGCTAACCAAGCGGCTCAAGGAACTTGAGCTGGCGGGCGTGGTGGTGCGCAAATCAAAACAGGGCCGCACCGGGCGTGACTATTATCTGACCCCGGCAGGCAAAGAACTCGAACCGTTGATCGAAAACCTTGCGGTGTGGGGTATGCGCTGGGCTCGCGGGCAACTGCGTGATGAGGAGCTGGATGTTGAATTTCTGATGTGGGACATTCAGCGCCGCCTGCAGATCGATAAATTGCCTGAGGGTGAGACGGTATTCTGTTTCATTTTTAACGACATAGAAAGATACAACAATTGGTGGATTATCGTGCGTGACGGAACCGCCGACCTCTGTACAGAAAATCCCGGACTGGATGTCGACCTTTATATCCGCAGCTCGCTGCGTGCCATGGTTGAAATATGGGAAGGTGACCTGGCATTAAAGGCTGCATTGCAGGGTGAACGCGTCACTGCACACGGCAAAAAGCATTTAGCAAAAACAATGACGGATTGGCTTGGTATTAATCCATTCTGTGATATTCGCCCGGGTGATCCCGAGTTGACCAGGATTGCTGCTGTTTAATAACAGTTTTGTTCGGCTGGAACGTCCGCCGTTAAGCCTCTTTGAGTAAACTCAGATGAATCAACTGGTGATCGGGGTTAGCGGGTAACCGCTGGACTGGGGAGAAGGCTCAATCAGTATCAAGGCGCTGCGGCAGAAACGCGGCTGAGCTTGGGCGTTAAATTTTTTGCTGCACCTTCGGGTACTATGTTGTAATACGTTGTAGTCAATAACCCAGAGGGTACGGTCATGAGTGTCACTACAGTTCGCCTCCAGGCGGAAGTTGAACAGCATCTGGAAGCAATCGCTGGCAGGCTCCACCGGAGCAAAGGCTGGGTGATCAATCAGGCACTATCGGAATATATAGAGAAGCAACAGCGTGAGCAGGAGCGTTGGCGGCAAACTCTGGAGGCAATGGAGTCGGCCGCTCAAGGAAAGGTCGTTGATTCCAGCGAGGTCCATAGTTGGCTTAATAGTTGGGGAACCGAAAACGAGCAGGATGCACCGAGGTCAGGTAAGTGAAACTGGTTTACACGGACGAAGCCATTGGAGATCTGAAGCGCCCAAGAGAATTCATCTCCGTTCATAATCCCTCTGCGGCAGGCAGGATAGCCGCAGAGTTGGTTGGCAAAATCGAGCTGCTACCAGATTTCCCCAAAATGGGGGCAACGGTTGAAATGGCACCGGTGCCGGATTCTGTCCGCGACATGGTTTTTGGCAAGTACGTTGTCCGTTATTCAGTGCATGCGAGTGCCATCATTATTCTTCGGGTATGGCATGAGCTGAAAGGTGAACGGTAGCAATTTAACCAGCCGCTGTTGCCGGACATGGCCTTTTCCTTAGTAGTTATTCAAGCCGGCTATCGCTTTACGCGCTAAACCACACCCTTTCTCTTTAGCGCCTCGATCTCACTGGCGGTCTTTTGCAGCACGCGCTCAAGCACCGCGGAAGTGTCTTCTCCCAGTGCGGGCGGCGCTTTGTGGTATTCAATCGGAGTTTTCGAGTATTTGATTGGGTTTGCCACACTCTTCACTGGGCCGTTAGCCGAATCGAGGGTCACCTCCATGCCGCGCGCCTGCACTTGGGGATCATCGAATACCTGGGCGATATCCTGAATCGGGCCGCAGGGTACCCCAATCTCGTTGAGAAGCAGGGTCCATTGCTTCAGCGTGCGCGTTTTGGTCGCGCTCACTAATACCTTGATCAGCTCAACGCGGTGTTTCACTCGCTCAGCATTGGTCGCAAAACGCGCGTCTTGGGCAAGCTCGCCCTGGCCAATGGCCTCGCAGAAGCGCTGAAATTGTCCATTGTTCCCTATGGCAATGATGATCTGTTGGTCATCAGCGGTGGGAAAGGGCTGGTAGGGCACGAGATTGGGATGATAGTCACCTGTGCGCGTTGGGGGTTCGCCACTGCAAAAATAGTTCTGCGCCTGGTTCGCTAGCCAGCTCACCTGAACATCAAGCAGCGCGATATCGATATGCTGCCCTTCGCCTGTCTGGGTTCGGTGGTACAGAGCGCCCAGAATGGCTATGGTGGCGTTCATGCCAGTGGTCAGATCTGCTACCGCCACACCGACGCGCTTTGGGCCGGCACCGGGCTGGTCGTCCGCCGCTCCGGTAATACTCATCAGCCCGCCCTGGGCCTGAATCAGATAGTCGTAACCCGGCATTTCGGCCATGGGCCCGGTGTGCCCGAAGCCGGTAATCGAGCAATAGATCAAGCCCGGGTTGAGCGCAGAGAGGGTGGCGTAGTCCAACCCTTTCTTCGCCAAGCCACCGCTTTTGAAGTTCTCGACCAGAATGTCGCTTTGGCTCGCGAGCTCACGGATCAATTCCAGACCTTCGGGCTGGCTGATATCCACCGTCAGTGAGTGTTTACCGCGGTTGGCCGCGAGAAAGTAAGCAGACTCGCGGGTGTTCTCGCCATTTTCGGCCTTGAGCCACGGGGGGCCCCAGAGGCGTGTATCATCGCCACTGTCGGGCCTCTCGATCTTGATAACCTCGGCCCCCATGTCTGCAAGAATCTGGGTGCTCCAGGGACCCGCCAACACGCGGCTGAGATCAAGTACGCGCAACTTTTTTAAGGGACCTGCCATGGTGTACTCCTGGCGTTGGAAAAATCAATAAAAGGCCTGGAGCCCGGTTTGAGCACGACCCAGAATCAGCGCATGTATATCATGCGTGCCTTCATAGGTGTTAACCGACTCCAGGTTCACCATGTGGCGAATTACGCCGTACTCGTCGGAAACGCCGTTACCGCCGTGCATGTCACGGGACTGACGAGCGATATCCAGTGCCTTGCCACAGTTATTGCGCTTGATCAGCGAAACCATCTCTGGTGCCCAGTTGCCGTTGTCCATCAAGCGACCCACCTGCAACGCTGCCTGTAAGCCCAGGGTGATCTCGGTCTGCATGTCGGCGAGTTTTTTCTGAATCAATTGGTTAGCGGCCAATGGACGGCCAAACTGTTTGCGGTCCAGGGTGTACTGACGCGCTGCGTGCCAGCAGAATTCAGCCGTGCCCATTACGCCCCAGGCGATACCGAAGCGAGCTTTGTTCAGGCAACCAAACGGGCCTTTCAGGCCGCTGACGTTAGGCAGCAGGTTTTCTTCGGGAACAAAAGCATTATCAAGTACGATTTCGCCCGTGATGGACGCACGCAGAGAAACTTTGCCCTCAATTTTCGGTGTGCTGAAACCTTTAGTGCCGCGCTCGACGATAAAACCCTTAATCTGGTTATCGTGGGCAGCGGATTTTGCCCACACCACAGCGATATCGGCAATCGGGCTGTTGGTGATCCAGATTTTGGCGCCAGTGAGGCGGTAGCCGCCATCCACTTTTTCGGCACGCGTGATCATCGAGCCGGGGTCGGAGCCGTGGTCAGGTTCTGTCAGGCCAAAACAGCCGACGGTTTCGCCGCTGGCAAGTTTGGGCAAATATTTCTGTTTCTGTTCTTCCGAGCCATAAGCCTCTATGGGATACATCACCAGCGACGACTGCACGCTCATGGCGGAACGGTAGCCGGAATCGACACGTTCTACTTCGCGGGCAATCAAACCGTAGGCAATGTGGTTGACACCTGCGCCACCGTACTCGGGTGAAACGGTAGCGCCGAGTAGTCCAAGTTTACCCATTTCGCTCATGATCTCACGGTCAAAGCGCTCTTCCCGGAAGGCGCTTAGCACTCGCGGCTGAAGATTTTCCTGGCAATAATCATGGGCAGCATTACGAATTTGGCGCTCTTCCTCGGTGAGCTGTTGATCCAGTAAGAGCGGGTCGTCCCAGTTGAAGTGCATCATGGTTTAGATCTCTTGGTTTGCTTGCAGGTGTTACAGGGCGCCCGCAGCGACAAATTGGTTGCAGGGTCAATGAGGTTTAATATATCGCCGTTCGATAAAAATATCTACATTTTTTTAAAGTGTAGAATTTATTTGATGCCCCGTGTCTCAAGTATTCGGGTAATAATCGGCACAGGGGTCATCAAGTGGTCGCGCATCAAGGTGTCGGCCTGGGCGGTGTCGCGAGCCAAAATGACCTCCACCAGTGCGGCGTGCTCCTGGCGCTTGAGTTCAAGCGCCTGAGGGGACATCACGGTCTCTTGCAGCCACAGATGGCGGTAGCGTTCCACCTGATCAAACAGCGTGTTGCGCATTTGCAGCAGATGAGGGGACCTGCAGCCGCTGGCAATGGCGGTATGAAACGCTTTATGGCGTTGATCCCAGATGTCGAGCAGGTCATCCGGGGTGCTAATGTCAATCACTTTGGCCAGGCGGTGAGCGGTGGCGAGTACCGTGGCTTCCCATTCGTCGTCGCCGCGTTCAATGGCAAGGCGCAGGATCAGCCCTTCGAACTGAGCCCGGGCATCGTAAATATCGTTGAGTTCTGCCAGCGACATCGGTGCCACGCGGTAGCCACGCTGATTGATGGCGACAACCAACCGGTCAGCTACCAGCTGCGAGAGCGCTTCCCGCAATGGCCCTGTACTTGCACCGTAATGTTCCTTTAGGCGATCCATTAACAGTTTCTGTTCAGGAGCATAGCGGCCGCGAATAATGTCATGTTTGAGTTGGCGGTAAGCGTTGGTGGCCAAGTTTTGGCGTGGTGTATCTGACTCCATGGCTGTGTGGCTCCTGACGGTTTCAACAAAATAAAAATTATCGGTTATTATCGATAAATATTAACAATCCGGTATAAAATAAGACATTCATTTGTAATTTCACCATTCTCTGGGCATGGTTTTGGGTCTGAATAATAAGAAGAACTTTTGTCAGGAGACATTAATACGCAAGACGTGCTAGCTTTTTGTCTACTGCTTATGCCTATCCTGTAGTGACAGGCAGAAGCTGTGGCTCCAACACATCCTTTATCGTCAATAAAACCAACAAGTCCAAACAGGACGGAGGAAAGCTCATGCGAATTCTAAAATATGCCGTTGCCGTAGCTATGCTAGCGGTCGCGCTCCCGGCGAGCGCCCAACAACTCTCGATTGCTACCGGTGGTACGGGCGGCGTCTACTACCCTATCGGTGGTGGTTTCGCCGAAATGATCAACAATCATATCGAAGACGCCAAGGCGACGGCTGAAGTAACCGGTGCCTCAGTTGAAAATATGGGGTTGATCATGCGCGGCGATGCGGACCTTGCGCTGGCACTGGCCGATACGGTGTATCAAGCGTACACCGGCACCGATAATTTTGAGGGTCGTCAGATCAAAAATATCCGTGCGCTGGCATCGGTTTACCCCAATGCCGTGCAGTTGGTGACGCTGGCGGAATCTGATATCAAGACGATTTCAGATCTCAAAGGTAAGCGCGTATCAGTGGGCGCACCGGGCAGCGGCACAGAGCTCAATGTGCGGGCGCTACTGGAAGCAAACGGCATTAACTATAGCGATTTCACGCCGCTGCGTTTTAACTTCAATGAAACCGCCGATGCGATTCGCGACGGTGATATCGACGCCGGTTTTTGGAGTGTAGGTCCGCCGACCAGCTCAATTCTCAACCTTGCCGCCACCCGCGACGTGCGCCTGATCGGTTTCTCTGATGAGGAGATCGCGAATGCTCTGGAAGCGGTAGAAGTTTTTGCGCCGTTTGAGCTGGCAGCCGGTATGTATGACGGTATGGATGAACCTGTCCAGGTTATTGGCATTCCCAATGTGCTCGTTGTTAATAGTGATATGGACGAAGAACTGGCTTATCAGTTGACCAAATTGCTGTTTGAAAAAACTGATGAGCTGATTGCTGTTCACCCGGCAGCGAACAACACTACCGTTAAATTCACCATCGACTCCACGCCAGTACCTCTGCACCCGGGTGCACTGCGTTACTTTGAAGAGATTGGCGCTGAGATTCCCGATCGTCTGCGTCTTTAAACCGTGAACGGTTAAATGACGATGCAAAGGCAACGCAGTACTGTTCGGTCATGCTTGGCGTTAGCCAAACGTGGGTTGAGCGCCTTGTTGATGATTTGCTTGCCACTCGCCGGAGCAGGGGCTTCCCCCGCTCCGACGATGTTGTCTGACCGTCTGAAAGTCGTTACCGAGCAAGGCGAAGTGCTGGTGGATATCGCTGCTCCGCCGGGAATGCACTGGTGCATTGAGTGGAACCACTCGGTGAAGAAGTTCGCTGTTCTGGACTGCTATCAAAACGTTGCGGGTGTGATGCAGTTAGAACGTAGCCATCAGCCCGATTTTGCGGCGGGCCTGGGGCATACAGTAGGGCGGGGTGAGCAAGTCTCGGACGGAGAAGGTG
Organism: Marinobacter sp.; assembly: GCA_018066865.1. Classification (GTDB taxonomy): domain Bacteria; phylum Pseudomonadota; class Gammaproteobacteria; order Pseudomonadales; family Oleiphilaceae; genus Marinobacter. The sequence continues at coordinate 15,658 of JAGPVT010000028.1, forward strand.
GTTACTGGATCAATGCAATCGACGAACCCGTGCCCAATAATCGATACGTTTTGCGTGTGGGTGCGGAGGCGGTGAATCATCGTGTGGTATGGCTGGAAGACGATCACCGTCGGGAAATCAGTCTGAGTGCGCGCGCGTCTGGGCAACGCGTCACTATTCAACTTATCGAATCCGCACCGCCCAGCTGAATAAAAATAAGCCAGATAACGTCTGAAGAGGAAATTATGCACGAATCCACGCAATTGCCGCCCGAGATGCCGAGGGGGATTGTGATCCAACCCCGCACGGTGGTGTGGGCCATCACCGCCGTGGCGGTGGGGCTCTCCCTGTTTCAACTCTATTCTGCGGGTCTCCAGCCCTTAGGGCTTTTTTATCAGCGTAGTATTCACCTGTCATTGATCATGATACTGGCGTTTTTAATGTTTCCAGCCTTCGGCCCAACCCGTAAGCGTGGGCTAGTGGGGTGGGGGCTGGACGTGATGTTTCTGGCCGGTGCGGTACTGACGGGCGGCTATTTAGTGCTCAACCTGGATGAGATTTTCAGTCGAGCGGGATTTTGGAGCAACACCGATATTCTGGTTGGCTGTATCGCCACGGTGACGGTGCTGGAAGCCAGTCGCCGTGCGGTGGGGTTCGGCATGACTGTGATTGGTCTGCTGGCGATTGCGTATGCGTTCGCCGGGCCGCGGGGCGAACTGCCGTGGTTGGGTGAGTGGATGCCGGGCATTCTGGAACACCGGGGTTATACCATTGACCGCGTCGCCGGTCACCTCTACCTGGGGCAAGAAGGTATCTTTGGCCTGCCGCTGGGCGTAGCGGCTACCTTTATCTTTATTTTTGTACTGTTCGGGGCCTTTCTGGAGTGCACCGGTGCGGGTAAATTCTTTATCGATATGGCCTATGCGGCCACCGGTCGCCAGCGCGGCGGGCCAGCCAAGGCAGCAGTTTTGGCCTCGGCGGGTATGGGGTCTATTTCCGGCAGTGCGATTGCTAACGTGGTCACCACGGGTGCCTTTACCATTCCACTGATGAAGCGGCTGGGCTATTCGGGCAAGCAGGCGGGCGGGATCGAAGCGGCGGCCTCTACCGGTGGGCAGATCATGCCGCCGTTGATGGGCGCGGGTGCCTTCCTGATTGCTGAGTACACCAACACGCCGTACGTGGAAATTGTCAAAATCAGTATTCTGCCTGCGATTATGTATTTTGCGACGGTGTACTTGTTTGTGCATATCATCGCGCTCAAGCAGGGCATGCAGGGACTGCCCAAAGACGAACTGCCTCAAATGCGCCAGGTGATGAAAGATGGCTGGCACTTTTTGCTGCCGCTGGCGGTGCTGGTTTGGCTGCTGGCGATGAGTATGTCGCCGATGAGAGTCGGCTTCTATGCTGTGGTTTCGATCCTGGCAGTGGCGGTTTTACGTTATGTGCTGTGGTTTTTCTTTATAGCGCCTCGCCAAGGGCAGTCGGTGACCGCTGCTACAATTAAAGGTCTTATACGTGCCGGTATCGCCAAGCTGATAGAGGGCCTGGAGCTGGGCGCGCGTAATGCGGTTGCGGTGTCCATGGCCTGCGCGGTTGCAGGGATCATCGTTGGTGTGGTGGGCTTAACCGGTTTGGGGCTGAAGTTCTCCTCCATGATGTTGGCCTTCTCCGGTGGCAATATTCTGCTGGCGCTGGTGATGGTGCTGCTGGCCAGTCTGGTTTTGGGAATGGGGCTGCCGGTAACCGCCAGTTACATCGTCCTGATTGTGCTTGTCGGCCCGGCGCTCACCCAGGAGTTTGGCATTCCGCTACTGGTTGCTCACTTGGTGGTGTTCTGGTACTCCCAGGACTCCAACGTTACGCCCCCGATAGCCCTGGCCGGTTTTGCCGGGGCAGCGATCGCGGGCAGTGGGCCGATGGAGACGAGCTTCCAGGCGTGGAAGTTTGCCAAGGGGCTCTACCTGATTCCGTTGTTTATGGTCTTCAATCCGGAGATCATTGTGGGCGGTCCCGTTCCGATTGTAATCTGGAACGGCTTCATTGCTCTTGTGGCATTGGGTTCCTTTGCGGCGGCATTGGAGGGGTACCTGTTTACCCGGATGTCCTGGTTCCCCCGTCTGGCTATTACTGCGGCAATTATTGGCGTGTTTTACCCCAGTCTGATGTCTGAAATTGCCGGTATGGTTGTGATGGTGATTGCTATTGGTGCTAACTGGCTGGCGAGCAAACGCGAAGCGCCCCCGACGCCCGTCAATGCTTAATCGTTAGCAGGAAGTGAGTGTGTAATGAAAAGGCTTGGAGATAATATCTTCGGGCCTTTTGCTTGGTGGGTTAGGCAAGGGTATCCATCGCGCCTCAGCGCTGAGACATCTTCTTGCTACGGTTCATCTGCAAGGCCGCAACAATGATCCCCAACGAGGCAACACCGATAATGATTGCCGCCAGCGCGTTCACATCCGGACTGACCCCCAGCCGCACTTTGGAGAAGATCACCATTGGCAGAGTCGAGGCGCCGGGGCCGGAGACAAAGCTGGCAACCACCAGATCGTCCAGGCTGAGGGTGAAGGCCAGCAGCCAGCCCGACATCAGCGCCGGGGCAATCACCGGCAGCGTTACGTCGAAGAACACCCGTACCGGGCGCGCGCCGAGATCCAGCGCCGCTTCTTCTATCGATAAATCCATGTCCACCAGCCGTGACTGGATGATCACCGCCGCATAGGCCGCGCCAAAGGTCGAGTGCGCGATGATGATCGTCAGGATGCCACGCCCTCCGGGCCAACCGATAACGTTTTCCATAGCGACGAACATCAACAGCAACGACAGGCCAATAATCACTTCAGGCATGACCAGCGGTGCGGTAATCATCATGCTCAGCAGGGTCTTGCTGCGAAAGCGTTGGAACCGGATCAACACGAACGAGGCCACGGTACCGATCACAATAGACAGGGTCGCACTGGCCAGGGCGATGCGCAGGCTAACCCAGGCGGCATCCAGAATTTGTGGATCGCGGAACAGTTCGCCATACCACTTGGTCGAGAATCCGCCCCAGACCGTCACCAGGCGGCTTTCATTAAAGCTGAAAATGACCAGTGACAGGATCGGTGTCAATGGTCATCTATTTTGACCCACCTTTGGCCAATAGAATTGACCCACCTGCTCACTGCTAACCTCCGGTTTTCTGCTTCAGTCGATAGCTCTCACCTCCCAGCA
>JAGPVT010000037.1 GCA_018066865.1 Marinobacter sp.
CTCCTTGAAGGGGCTAACCACTTTATAGTCTGTTTAACTTATAACCCGTTTAACGGCCGCAAGCGGCAAACCTTTGCCTCATTCTGTCGCCAATTTGTAACACCACGTAACAAGGCGACCCAGCTCTCACTCTGTTTCCCCTCTCCCCCCGCGGGAGAGGGGCCAGGGGAGAGGGGGAAACCCCAACTCCCAAAACCCAAAACACCGCCAGCCCCCTCACGGGAACAGCGGTGCTGGACAACCATTGCCAACATCAAACCAAAAGCGGCAATTATTTACACTTTCCTAAACCTTGATGTTAAACAGCGTCAGCGGTTCATCCTGATGCAATTTCTCTGCCAACCTTAACGCCACTTCATCAGGCATCTGCCGGACAACCTCTTGGGTTTGCTGATCAACCACCCTCACGATGGTTTGCCCCGATTCGTTATCCACTTCAAATTGCAGATCCCTCTGGACATTCTGAACATAGTCATTCAGTTGTGATACCGCATCATTCAATTCCTCTCGCTGCGCCTCATTTCGCTTCTGAAGTTGTTCAGCTTTTGAAACGTTCTGAGTTTGAGTGGTCGATTGATTCAGTAAAACACGCCCAGTTGGTGAAGCCGCAAGCTCGGAAGCATTTCTGCCTTCGGCCTGAGATGACGACATTGCCTTGGCCGGAGCCTGAGGAGCGCCAGAGCGCACAAGCTTTAATTCCGGGTTATTCAGGTTAACGTCATTCATAGCTTTACCTCGCTATACTCAAACGGCGTAAAACCGGAACCCGAAGGTTCCGGCCACTACCGCTAGCCCCTTACTGCAGGAGGGACAGAACCTGCTGCGGACGGGCGTTAGCCTGCGCCAGTACCGAGATACCGGCTTGCTGCAGCACCTGAGACTTGGCCAGGTTGGCAGTTTCTGCAGCAAAATCAGCGTCCAGAATACGACTGTTGGAGGCACTCAGATTTTCTACTGAGGTAGCTAGGTTGGCGATGGTAGACTCGAAGCGGTTTTGGATAGCACCAAGCTGGCCGCGAAGATCATTCACTGAGCTCATGGCTGCATCCATACGCTTAATTGCATCGTTCGCGCCAGCCACAGTACCAATATTGATATCATCCAGGCTTTTGCCATCAGCTGCAGCAGCAATTGTTGCACCAGTGCCAGTAGACGCAATATTACCAAGCTCAGTTCCAGACAGAGCAATTCCCTTGTCAGCAGTTAGCGTGAGCGTTCCCCTGTTGGTTTCTGCTACTGCTGTGCCAGCCTTCACAAGATCAACACCCAAACCGCCTACGAGTGTGGTGGTAGCTCCCCCCGCATCCTCAGTCACTGTTTCGGAAAAATTGATATTACGTCCGTCTGCTGCAGTAAAGACAAGACTAGTACCAGCCACGTCTTTTTCAGCCGTAACACCAGAGAATGCTGACACATCATTTATCTTTGCCATAAAGGCATCTATGTCTGGAGCACTGCCACTTACACTAATGTCCTGAGCGACATAAACATCAATATCATTAATCTTCAAGCTATAGGTATCGCCACTCTCACCATTAGCAAATGCAACAAAGAGTTTTGTCGCTTCGCTTGATGCACTTGCAGTCAACCCACCACCAACAGCAGCAGCGTTTATTGTCTCAGCAACAGCAAATGCACTATCAGCATCTTGCCCTGCAGCTGTTCCAGCGACACTCACGCCAATAGTAGCCGTCGGGCCATCACCAACTGTGATCGCAAGCCCATCAGCGGCAGTTATTCCGCCTGTTACTGCCCGATCAGCAGTTGCTGCGGTGATTTCGCCCAAGTCGTTAGATCTTGTACTTTGAGTTAAATCGATTCCGATCGTTTCTCCCGCATTAGCACCAACCTGGAAATCCTGCTTAGCAAAAGAGCCGTCAAGCACCTTCAGGCCGTTGAATGCAGTTTGGGTTGAGATACGATCGATTTCTTGAATCCGCTGCTGCACTTCGCTATTCAGAGCCTCACGATCTGAGGTACTATTAGTAGCGTTAGCAGATTGAACTGAGAGCTCACGAATCCGCTGAAGGTTATTGGTGATCTCATTCAGTGCACCTTCAGCGGTCTGGGACAACGAGATGCCATCGTTGGCATTCCGCTGCGCCACGTTTAAACCAGAAATTTGTGATTGAAAGCGAGTAGAAATCGCCAGGCCAGCGGCATCGTCTTTGGCCGAGTTGATGCGCAAGCCCGAAGACAAACGCTGTAGCGCCTGATCGTTCATGCTCTGTGACTTGCCCAGCTGGTTCTGAGCATTCAATGAAGCGACGTTAGTGTTAATTCCGAGAGCCATAATACTTCCCCTTCGACAGAAGTCGTTCTTTCATGGATAAGGTCTGGCGTTCTCTTTTTTGGTTTGGAGCGCCGCCCTGTTACTTCACTTAACGGCAGGGCTGTCAGGTGCTTTAGAAAAAGAGCGGGGAGATTTTGTAAAGGAATGTAAAATAATAACCAGAAAAACATAACCCTATGTTTTAAAAGTATTTTTATTTTTAGTGTTTTATCCACAATTTCTAAAGCTACAGCGTCGTCCGCCTAAAAAAGCGGCAATCTAATTCCTGCCTGCCTCGCCAGAACTCTGGCATCCCTCTCTAAAACCAATCAAACGCCAAAACAAAAACATCACGCAATCAAATAGTTAAACCAAAAACCCAAAAACTGGCACACACTTCGCTTTACCTTCTCCAAACGATCTTTTAACGATTCTTTGCCGGTATGCTGCCTAAATCTACACGAGCAGCGTGGCCCGGCACCTCTGAGTAGGGAGATTAGATATGCCTCAGGTCATTAATACCAACATCGCCTCGCTGAACGCACAGCGTAACTTGAACGCTTCACAAACTCAGGCCAACACGGCTCTGGAGCGCCTGTCTTCCGGCCTGCGCATCAATTCGGCCAAAGACGATGCCGCTGGCCTCGCCATCTCCGAGCGGTTCCAGTCCCAGATATCTGGCCTGAACCAAGCGCAGCGCAATGCCAACGACGGCATTTCGCTTGCGCAGACTGCCGAAGGCGCAATGGATGAGATTACCAACAACCTGCAACGTATTCGTGAGCTCGCAGTTCAGTCCGCCAACGCCACGAACAGCATTTCAGACAGGCAGGCACTGAACCAAGAAGTTCAGCAGCGAGTTGAAGAAATTAACCGAATTGCCAGCCAGACTTCTTTCAACGGCTTGAAAGTTCTGGATGGGACGTTTGGTACACAGACATTCCAGGTAGGCGCTAATGCCGGTGAGACGATTGGCATTAGCGGGCTGGATTCCCGGGGGAGCCAGCTGGGGGCGACTTTGGGGAAGACTGACGGATTTGCTGGTCAGGCCGTGCCTTTTGATACTGAAACCAATGCCATCCCACTCGATTTTACTAGTGTGGTCTCTGGTACTCTGACCATTGGAGAAGAATCCTACGCAGCCACAGCAATTAACAATGACGATGGTTCAGGAGGGAACGGCGATATTACCGTTCTTGCCACCAATATTCAGACTGCTATTCAAACTGACTTTCCTGATATCACGGTATCCGGCGACGCGGGCACAGGTGCACTTACATTCAAAAACAGCTCAGGCGACACTGTTCCGGTAAACCTAGCTCTGACAGATAGCGGCGGAACTGGTGATGCATTCGCGCAGAGCTTCAACGCTACAGGCGGCGATCTCGCCGCTTACTTCGACACCAACCAAGAAACCACCGTCAACTTCAACATCAACGGAGTGGCGTTCTCTTCTAGCAACATCACGTCGTTGAACGACCTGGTCGGTAAAATCAACGCTGAGTCCAACGACACAGGTGTAAAGGCAAATCTGGACAGAACGAACAACGAAATCGTGTTCTCATCTCAGTTTGGCGGAGACATTGATGTCGATATTAAAGCTGACCTTGATGGCGATCCTCTGACAAATGAAATTGACCTGGTAGACACTTATACCGCAGCCGCCAACACCGTTTCGCTCAACAGCACAGACATTTCAACGCCAGACGGCGCTGACGAGGCGCTGGTCACACTTGACTACGCCATCGACAAAATCAACGGCTTCCGCGCTGAACTGGGCGCGGTGCAAAATCGCTTTGAGTCGACCATCGCGAACCTGGCCACAACCGCGGAAAACCTCTCAGCCTCCAACAGCCGAATCCGCGATGCCGATTTCGCCGCAGAGTCCGCCGAACTGGCCCGCACTCAGGTGCTCCAGCAGGCTGGTCTCTCGGTACTGGCCCAAGCCAATGCTCGGCCGCAGCAGGTATTGCAGTTGTTGCAGGGCTAATAACCAATCACAAAAAAGCCCGACTCGGAGTCCGAATCGGGCTTTTTTGTATGTTATTGGGGCAGAATTATTTGTTCACGGCACTTGGTGAACTCAAGCGGCGGTTTACTGGGCCTCTACCCACATTATCGAGCGACCACAAATTCCTCAACAGCCCGCTGAACCGCTTCATTCAATCCCAACCCCTCATCCGCAGCTTTCACAGCCAACTGTTGATGCAACTCCCGTCCGATTCGAATATTGAAGGAGCCTTTAAAAGGCTTATTGGGCGAGACTCCCATGCGCTCACAATCTGCCAGGTATTCATCCACTGAGACTCTGAACTCCGCCTCCAGCCCCCTCAGGCTCTCCGCTTCATACGTCACCAGATCATTGATAAACAGAAGCTTTCCGTAAAGTACTCCCTGCTCCAAATCATGCTCGATAGAGCCTATCTGCCCTTTGTACTTCATAACATTGCTATTCATAGAAGACCCCACGCTTTTAGAACTCGCACTACATCTCTAACCATTAGCGGGCCACCTGCTTTTTCACGACCAGCTCGGCGCCAAAAATTGCAACCATAATATAGTTGCATTCTGGCCTTTACAACACAACATCCAGGGTGGCGCTCCACACAACCTCACGCCCTCACAAACATTCCCTCAAACAACCCCGTCCGCCGCATCATTTGCGGGTCTTCTTCCTGAAATCGCGCATATTCCGGGCTCAGCTCTATCAAACCAAGCAGCCGGCAAAGCCGTATCATCCGGGATTCCAGCGCCCATCTCGCCTGCTGCTCCTCGCTTGCATAGCTAACCGGGTAAGCTGCCAGGGGTAAACGCGGGAAGGCTTTTAACATATCACTGAGGTAATCCTGCACCGGCAACCACTGGCCGCCTTTTTCGGAAAGCAACCAAAAGATAAACGGGCCGATGTATTGCACGTCTTCCATGCCTTCACGGTGATCCATCCAGGCCCAGTTAAACTGTGAAAGAGCCGCAGAGAGCATATCCATGTAAAAGGTCAGCCAACCTTTTTTCTCAATGCGCTTGGCGGCGGATTTCTTGAGCAGCAGGCGACCCTTTTCCTTTTTCGTGAAACCGGCAACTTCCATTAGCACGCGGGTGAGGTTTACACCCAAAACATGCTCTTCCGAGCGCGCTGCGCTGAAGGCCGCCATGGGGAACACAATGTCTTCTCCCCCGGCTTCTATCATTGCCTTTACATGCTTGAGTGGGAGGTTGCCTTTACCCGTCAGGCGAATGCCCTTATCGCCTATTTCCCCAATCAGCACTTTGGCCATGCGCATCACCGGGGCGGAATCCAGTTCGCGGCTTACGGCTTCGGCATCCAGCAGGGGCTTGTAGACGGATGGGCAATTCAGTGGGCTATGCAGTAACTCATGCACCTGGTTAGGGCTAAGGCCCAGAAAGTCGCTGGCTTGCGGAGCGAAATCCGGCTCGGCTTCACTGAACAAGGCATCCCGTTCCAGAAGGTCTTCGTTGATCTGGCCCAGATCCACATACTCGGGCTCAAACCATTCGCCACCCATCCAGTCTCGCACCGCAACATGTTCCGGGTGGGCTGCATCGTCCATGGCTTCGAGAAAATCATAGAACCCCGGCAAGCCGCCAACATCTTCCGGCGGGCACTGGCGTATTGCTTTTATGCACCTGGGCAGCGGACCCGCCTGATCACCGGGCAGGATCTTTTCAAGTTTTACCTCATGCTCCCAGCTATCCCCGAAGTCGTATTCATACTTCAGTTGGTGCCCTTCTCTGTTGAGCACATCTGGTACAGGCACGGTAGTTTCATCCAGAAAATTCATCATGCCGTCAAAGTCCTCGGCCGGATCTCCAATTAAGCGGCCATCGTCTGCCTGGAACAAATGCAGGTGCGAAGCCTGCCAACCCATGGCTAACTGAATAATGCGGTGCAGGTCGTGAAAGGTAGTGTCTGGCTTAATCAGTAATCGTCGCCAGATAGGTGGTTGCGCTCCGGTGAGTGTCACTTTGATTTGGTATACGCTGTTGTTTGGTTTGGTCATGTAGGCTCCTATATTTTGAGAATCAGCGCCTTGTAACTTGGCTCTCCATATACTGTCTTAGCAATTTATTAATACGAGTTTGATACCCCTTCCCCTGTGCCTTGAACCAGACCAACACATCTTCATCAATCCGCAAAGTCACCGGCAGCTTTGGAGGCACGCGGAGCTCGGCTTTCTGAAAAAAATCGTCATCCAGTTCAGGAATATCGCCGGTATCGATCGCTTCATCTTCCATTTCAGCCAACCGCTTCCAGTCTGTTTTAGATGTTTTGTTCATACAACTTCACCTCTCGCCTGGTCGCTTTTCGGGCAGAAATAATTCGCGTCACACTCTCACGCCTCTCCGTATAAACAACAATGCCAACAATTTCCCGCATCAATCCAATTGATATCCATCGTTCTTCCTCGTACATGAAGCGCTCATCTATCGCCGTCAGCATTGGATGATTGAATATATCAATCGCATCTCTGAAATCTATTCCATGCTTACTAATGTTGGCCGCATTCTTCGAGTCATCCCACTCAAAATACATTACACATCCCTGTATTTACAGTTGTACGTACAAATTAGCAGATGACCTGACAAACTACCATCCTCTATATCGAGCCATACTCCGATCAATTCGACCTACCAGAAGCACCAGAGTCGATCTCAAAACTGGCACACCTTTCGCAGCGTTCCATGTAAAGCACAGCAAACCACCAAAAAACTGCAGGCCTTTGCCGCAACTCGCTACGTCAGCGGCAGGTAAACGAGGTATCCCATGCAAGCCAAACATCACATCCAGGAATCCCACGCCCATCAGGCCCAGGCTGCCCGCCTGCTTCTGCAGGCCAACCTTGCTTATGGCGAGTCCAACAGCAGCGGGTTAAGCCACATCCAGCGCCTGAAGGCTCGGCAGGAATGCCGTGAATATTTGAATGAGGTGGTTGCGCTTGAGCCGGGCAATGCGGTTGCCCTGGGATTGCTGGGGCGTGTCGAGATGGATGATGGGCAACTTGAAAAAGCCCACGCCCTCTTCAATTCCAGCCTGGATGCGCAACCGGGCCAGGCACAGCAGTATGCGAACCTGGGTTACTGGGCCCTGAAAACCGAGCGACCAGCCTTGGCAGAGCAGCACTTCTTGCAGGCACTGGACTGCGACCGGCAATCCGCCGCCGCTTTTTGCGGGGTGGCCCACGCCAAGCGGTTGCAGGGGCAGTTTGATGTGGCCTACCTGCACTACCGCAAGCTGCTGGAAACCGGCGCTGAATGGGATTCTGTTTACAGTGGCATGCTCACCTGTGCTCAGCATCTGGCGGTAAACAAAGCGGACAGCCGCCTTGCTCTGGATACAATTGCGCTCCTGAAGCATGAAGGTTTGCCTCATCAGGAAATCGGTCGTTTTGTAGGCTCTATCATCCGCCAGCAATACGATCTGGATAACCCGCAGGCGGAGATTCTGCTGGATGCCGCCAGTGCAGATGAGCTGCTGATTCTGGCACTGCAAAAAACACTCATGCCAGATCCAGCCGTGGAAGAGCTCGTTGTGATGCTACGCCGCGCCATTCTGGCGGAAGTCGCCCAAACCGTTGAACTGCGCGATGAACTTCAACAGCTCGCCCTCGCCATTGCAATGTATGCAGACCGCACTGGCTATGCGCTGGCAGCGGAGGACGATGAAGACCGGCTCGTAGCCGCCGTCAATGACAGCCTTAAAGCACAGATTGTAATGGGTGAGTCTCAGGAAGCCTTAATCGGCTCGCTGATGATCAGCGCCATGTACGGCGCCCTGTTTCACCAGGATTTTGCGGTGCAGCTCGGGCAATGGAATCTGGTGGACTGGCCACTGGCACTTCAGCCGGTTTTAGCCGCCAGCTATTACCACCGCGCCGAAGAAGAAGGCATCAAACAGTGCTTTGATGAGAAAGCGGAAGAGCTGTGCCTGGATAAAACCGATGCGCCACAAGCCTGGCCTGCCTGGTCGAAACTGGTCTATCGCGCTGAAAGCAGCCTGAAAACCTTAATGGCAACAGAGCTGGGAATAGCCACAGACAAGCTGCCAGATACTCTGCGCATTATGGTGTGTGGCGCCCAATCCGGCCAGCGGGCCATGGAGCTGGCGCGCTACCTGGCAGATGTGGAAGTTATCGCCGTGGATGAATCCCTGGCCAACATCGCCAAAGCCACACGCATGGCAGCCGAAACCGAGATCAGCAACATAGTGTTCTGGCCCTGGTCCATCGCCCAGCAGTTTGTGGCAGATGGCCATCAGGTGCACTGGGTAGAAGTCGGCCGCCTGCCCTCCCCGGCCATGACAGAACTCTCGCTGGCCGCGCTGGTGAACAGCGCCTCCGGTTCCGGTGCCATCGTACATCTGCATACAGCCATTGCTGAGCGAACAGCCGGCGACGTGCAGATACGCAAACTGATTACAGAACATAGCCTGCAACCAACCCGCTCTACATTGCGCCAACTGCGCCGGATGGTGCTAACCAACCGGCAAGATGCAACGTGGCAGAAGCTGGCCAATGAAGACGATTTCTACAGCCTGGGCGGATGCCGCGATCGCTGGTTCCGGCCGCAGGATGAGGCGCAGCTCAAAGACCTGATGGCGATGGTGAGCAATGAAGTGGAATGGAAGCTGGTAAAGGCCCGCGACGAAGACGGCCACAGCCTGGCGACCAGGCCCGTGCAAACGCAGATTCAGGCTGAGGCGCTGGGGAGTGAGGTGCAGAGTTTGATGGGGCAGAATCTGAGCGTTTATTTTCAGCGGCGGCGGTAATTGTGGTTGCAGCGATGGCGCGCCCCCTCTCCCCCAGCCCCTCTCCCGCAAGGGGTGAGGGGAGTAAAAGCGCACAATCCTGATGCTGAATACCAAGCCCTCAGGCCTGGGTGGGGTGTGAATCCCTCGCCCTGGCGGGAGAGGGGAGCTAAACCCCTGAGGCCTGAGGGTAGTGCAGTTAGCCCCTCGCCCCTGGCGGGAGAGGGGTTGGGGAGAGGGGGCGACCTCAACTCCCAACATCCCGTTCCACACCCATCCCTGCAATATCTTCCGGCACCTCCAAAGCCTCATAAATCACCGAAAGCACAACATCTGTCTGCCTCAAAATCTCGTGATTCCAAAACCTCAGCACCCGGAACCCCTGCGATCTAAGCCAGGCATCTCTTTCCTTGTCACTCAGTGAATCATTATGCTGGCCGCCATCGGCCTCAACGACCACTCTTGAGCCGAAGTGCACAAAATCGACAATGTAAGGCCCAAGTGGCTGCTGACGGCGGAAACGCTTGCCGTTCAGACGGTAGGCTCGCAGGTGATACCAGAGTAACTTTTCCGCATCGGTCATATTTTGGCGGAGGTGTTTGGCGAACTGGGTTTGGTTCATTGGGCCATCCTTGGCTTAGTTGGTGTGTGATATCTATGCGGCGGGCACACCGCCCCCTCTCCCCAACCCCTCTCCCGCCAAGGGCGAGGGGCTTTAACTGCACAGCCATCAGGCCCCGGATGTGTAGCTCCCCTCTCCCTTAACGGGAGAGGGGCCGGGGGAGAGGGTGCAGTAAAGTTGCGGCCCCGCAGAGGCCGACATCCCTATTACATATAAGGAATCAAAGATTCCCCATACAAATGCAAATCCTCCAGAATCTGCTGCTTCTGAGACGACAGCTCCGGATCACTGGCAAGCCTCTGCAACTCTAGTCCAAACGCCTCAAGCGATAGCCAACCCTTTTTCGGGGCCATCAGGCGCTGGCTGCGGAACTCTTCCCAACGTTCGGCTTCCTCACTGGTAAGCGAATCCGGGTAGTTCCGGGCGCGATATCGGAACAGCAATTCCTGCAAACGTTCGTCTTTAAAATTAAACGTTTCCTCCACCAACGCTTCCGGCGGTGTCTGCAGCACGCGGTTTAGCTCACTGCGGTCCGCAGGCGAAATAAAGCCGCCGGCGTAGAGTTGTTCGTCAGGATCCGTCAGGTTGCCTTCGTGGGGTTTGTCGAACGCTTCGGCAATTCTCCCCGGCAATCCCGGAGCTTTTCTCAGCAACGCGAGGTTGGCGCGAAGCGTTTCGCCGTTCAGTTCCAGTTCTGCCAGCCGTTCAGCAGAGAGCGTGGTCAGCATATTCGCGGGGGCCAACACCGGGCATTTGTTCAGCTGCACACTTTTTAGCGGGAATCGTTTCGTGTCTCCCAACTGGGCCTGGGAGGTAAATACCCGCTCGCGAATCTGCTCAGGTGTGGCGTTGATCAGCTCACTCGGGTCTTCCCTCAGATCGTAAACAATCACCAGGTTTTTGTTCGTGGGATGGTCAACAAGCGGCGCAACCATGGCGCAGCAGCCGCGGGTAGCCGGGTATTTGGCGGAAATGTGGAATACCGGCTTCATGGCCGCTGTATCCAGCATGGTGCGGGCGGAGTGTTTGTCTTTGTTCTTCAGAACAAAATCAAACAGCTTCGGCTGTTTTTCCCGGATCAGCTTAGCAACGGCAAGGGTTGCTTCCACATCCGACATGGCATCGTGGGCGGCTTCGTGGGCAATGCCGTTGGCGGTGGTCAGCGCTTCCAGTTTGAAGCTGGGGCTGCCATCTTCCTTGCGCGGCCAGTTGATGCCCTCGGGGCGAAGTGCGTAGGTCAGCCGCACCATATCGATAATGTCCCAGCGGGAATTGCCGTTCTGCCATTCCCGGGCATAGGGATCACGCAGGTTGCGATACAGCGTGTGGCGGGTCACTTCATCATCAAAGCGCAGGTTGTTGTAACCCACCACGCAGGTACCCGGCTGGCTGAACGCATCATTAATCTGAGCGATAAATTTCGTTTCCGGTAAGCCCTCCTCCATAGCTTTCTGGGGAGTGATGCCAGTAATCAGACAGGCTTCCGGTGATGGCAGGTAGTCGTCTGTGGGTTTGCAGTAAATCACCAGCGGCTCTTCAATAATATTGAGATCCGCATCGGTTCGCACACCGGCAAACTGGGAGGGCCGGTCATGAACCGGGTCGACACCAAAGGTTTCGTAATCGTGCCAATAAAACGAACGGATCAAAGCCAGGCTCCAACAGGGAATAGAATGAGATCAATTCACCCGATTCTAGCCCAGCGCTTGCGCTCAAGTACATGAATGCAAGGAAACTGGCAGCTACGGGCACTCAGAATAGCTTGGTTCCCATGTCCGTCCGGTGAGTCTGCAGGCATGATACCCCCTGATTGATCAGCGTATTCATACGCGTGGTGTCTCATAACAATATCTCTGATTAAGGGTTTGCCACGTAGAGTGAGCTCAGTTACAAACGCGGATAATAAACCATTACATTTCATCAGCATTGAAGCTGCTTAAAAGATGTCGTTCACGTGTACATATTTGAGCGTGCTGCTATACTTCGTGCTGTTAACATTAATGAAACGCCATTCAACCTTTCCTGGCCACAGTCATGACCACCCGCATACTCATTTGCGACGATTCCGCGCTTGCCAGAAAACAAATGGCCCGAGCCTTGCCCGCAGGCCTTGCAGACACCATTGTGTTTGCCAATAACGGCGTGGAAGCTCTCGATAAACTGCGGGCGCGCGAAGCCGACCTTATGTTCCTCGACCTCAACATGCCAGAGATGGACGGCTACGAAGTTCTGGAGCATGCACTGGCCGAAGATCTACCCATAATGACCATCGTGGTGTCCGGCGACATACAGCCAGAAGCCCGGGAGCGGGTGCGTAAACTCGGCGCCATCGATTTTATAAAAAAGCCCACAGACCTGGCCGTAGTGCTCAGCCTGCTTGCCGAATACGGCTTTTACCGCCCCGGCGATCTTGAAAGCGCGGCTCTGAGCGATAGTGAACTCAACCCCGGCAACGAATCCCAGGTACAGGAAATCTCGGTTTCACTGAACGATTATCTGCAGGAAATCTCCAACGTCGCCATGGGGCGTTCATCCGATCTGCTTGCCCGGTTGTTGCGGGTGTTTGTGAAGCAGCCCATCCCGAAGGTCGCCTTCATTGCCAATTCCGAACTCCACATGGCCATCTCGGCCGCACACGACAGTGATACCTACTCTGCGGTGTGCCAGGGATTTACCGGTGCGGGTATTGCCGGCGAGGCGCTGTTGCTGTTT
This sequence comes from Marinobacter sp., assembly GCA_018066865.1. Lineage (GTDB taxonomy): Bacteria > Pseudomonadota > Gammaproteobacteria > Pseudomonadales > Oleiphilaceae > Marinobacter. Next base: position 12,370 of record JAGPVT010000037.1, read on the forward strand.
GCAGACGCCAGCTTTCGGGAGATGGCCGAGCTTCTCCACTACGAGGCGCTCGAGGGTGAATCCGTAAACGTGGAAGTGCTGATGGATATGTCCAGCATACTGTTCGGAGCCTTCCTTAAAGGCATAGGTGACCAGCTGGATCTCAAACTCGGCCTTGGCCATCCCAGCGTATTGGGCCAGCATCAGCAGATCACGGAACTGCTCGATCATCACAACTCCCGGGAAGAGCAACTTCTGTGCATTGAAATCAGCTACACGCTGGATGAGCGAAATATACAGTGCGATATGCTGGTGCTGCTCACAGAAGATTCGGTGCCCTTTCTTGAACAACGTCTTCAATACCTGACGGACTGAATCATGGTCATAAACGAACGTGAAGCTCAATCCTTCCACTGGCTGGCGAATATGATGGAATCCGTGGAGGTTGGCCTGGTGGTACTGGATCTGGAGTTCCGGGTACAGGCGTGGAACGGGTTCATGGAGAACCACAGCGGTATCACCGCCAGCAAAATCCGCAACCGCGTACTGTTCGAGTTATTCCCCGATATTCCCGAAGCCTGGCTTACCCGCAAAGTGGATGCCGTAGCATTATTGAACACCCGGGCTTTCACCTCCTGGGAGCAACGGCCCTACCTGTTCCGGTTCCGTAATACCCGCCCCATTACCGGAACAGAAAACTATATGTTCCAGAATCTCACCATTAGCCCGCTGTCGGGCAGTACCGGGCAGGTCGAGAAGGTGTGCCTCATGGTGTATGACGTAACCGATGTCGCCACTGGCAAGCGCGCACTGGAGCGAGCCAACCAACAACTCGCCAAGCTCAGCATGACCGATCAGTTAACTGGCCTGCTGAACAGAGGTACTTGGGAGAATCTGGTGGATGCGGAATTCGAACGGTATCGCCGCTATAATCAGACAACCAGCCTTGTGATGTTTGATATCGACTTCTTTAAAAAAGTGAACGATAACTACGGTCACCTCGCCGGCGATGAGGTAATCAAGCATACCGCCACAACGGCCAAAAGCATTTTGCGGCAGTCAGACAGCATTGGCCGTTATGGCGGCGAAGAATTCGGGGTAGTATTACCGGAAACCGATGCCGAAGGAGCTCGCGTAATATGTGAGCGCATACGAGAAAGCATTGAGCATAGTGTGGTCCCAACTAGCGTTGCGCCCATTCGTTATACGGTGAGCCTGGGCATTGCACAACTAAGTGACACGGGTAAAAGTTATATGGAATGGATGCAACAGGCAGACGAAGCTTTGTATGCCGCAAAGAAAGGCGGGAGGAATCGCGTCATCATTTTTGAACAGCCTTGATTCAAACAAAAAAAGAGGCCGAATGATGTATTCATCCGACCTCTTTTTAAATATTCAGCTGATCAGTCTTGCTGCCAGCTCTGTACCGCTTCCTTGCCGTGCTTTTCACGCCACTCGTTCAGAACCTTATGGTTACCGCCGCGGGTTTTAACCACTTCACCGGTATTCGGGTTCTTATAGGTTTTCATCGGGCGCTTGGCGCGGGTGCCACCAGTGCTGCCTTCCGCTTTGGCTACGGCAATGGAGGGGTCAATAGCGGTCAGAATCTGAAGTACATGCTTCGGTGTCTTATCATATTCCTTCATCAACTCGCGAATGCTGTTCTCAAACGCCAGTTCGCGCTTCAGAGACTGATCCTGTTCCAGTTGATTAATCTCGTCTGCAAGCTTTTCCATAAGCTGCTTCTTCTGGTAATAGTCATTAATCTTTGCCATCGAATTAAAACCTTATCTTTTCTGTGGGTTCTAAAACTTAAACCGAGCTAATGA
>JAGPVT010000042.1 GCA_018066865.1 Marinobacter sp.
GAACTGAATCCTGGATGACTGAATACAACGATGAACGTCCCCACGATTCATTGGAAGACCTGACGCCATGGGAGTACCTGGCGAAACACCAACAGGCGGAAAACTCTAATCAGCGGTGCAACTAAAACAGGGATGTTTACACCCTGAGTCAGGTTCATGGCCACTTCCAGGTGCGGGAAATGGCGGCGCATCACCTGGACAATGTTGGAGTCGGCTACGGTACAATCGATGTCTTGCCTTGCTACGTCAGACAGCAGCACTTCCGTCGTTTTACTGTTGTCTTCGGTAAACGTGATGCCTTCGTGCTCGCTGGCAAGCTTGTTCAATGTTTCCACATAGCTGGAGTCGGCTGTTACTGCGATGCCGACGCTGGCTATGCTGTCAGGTTTGCGGGGCATCGGGCGCAGTTCCCGGTGACACACCAACTGTTCGACAATTTCGGTGTGTGCCGGGCCACGGGTGAACTTTTTGGTGCGCGATGGCAGGTGAGTCAGTCCGGCTGCGGCCATGTGAGTGTTGCCGGATTCCAGTGCTTTCAGAACGGCGGCGGTTGAATCATAAAGAGTCCATTTAACCGTCCATCCCTTGCTGGCCGCAAACTGGGATACCAGGCTGTATTCCGGGCCTATCGGATTTTCATTGCGGTCGAGGTAGTAAGTGGTCGCGCCGTTGCGCGTGGCTACCTCCAGTATGCCGGTCTCTTCCGGGGGAGCTGGTTGTTCTGATGGCTTGGCACTGGCGTCAGAACCAGAGTTGCCCTGGCTGCAGCCAGTCGTAATAATGAAAGCCAGCGGAAGAAGCACTCCCCCCAACATGCGCAGCTTATGAGCCATGAAAGACCTCATCGTTTGATTTCTTAATGTCATAAGTAGCTTTACGTGTCTTAAGGGACAACATATCACATTGATTTCAAGCGGCATAAGCAGTGGAATGTTGGAACTGAACCCGAAAGATCGCGAGTGCCAGGGCCAGGGCACTTGCGATCCATAATTAACGGCCATACCAGCCAGGTGAAAGGTTCAATCCGATGGATTTGTTCTCGAAAGTCAGCACCAAGCCACACTACGAATCCTATACTTGGGGCAAGCACCGCAGCATTTTTGCATCGGTTATTTACTGGCTGATTTTCGTTCTCAGAATCTTTTCGCCGCTGCAGTGGATAAAGCTCATCTTCCGGAAACGGCAGGCGGGCCATAACGATGAGAAAGAACGGGTTGATTTCCATGCGATGCACTCAGAGCGCTATTTGCTGGTAGTGCTGGGCCTGTCGCTGGTCTTCTATTTTATTCTGTCTTCCACGCCGGCCCTGCCCGGCATTCCAGAGTCGATAAACGCAAACCTGAGCCTGGTGTCGGATTCCATTGCCACGCTGTTGCTGTTTGAATCAGTGATGTGGGTCTTTTACTACATGCTGCTTCGGATTCTTATCGAAAAGCACCTGACCATATTTAACGAGGCCGAGTATTTCATTGCGTTGCCATTTGTCCTGGCGACCCAGTTTTTCCTTTTGGCCGGGCTTCTTGGGGTCAGTGTGTCTGAAGTGCTGGCGCTGGCGTTGAATCTGGAGTTTGACGGGTATCAGAGCACCCAGAGCGCACAGCTGGCCATAGGCACCTTCGGCTACATTTACACGGCTCTGATTATCGCCAATATTATTAACCTGATTCCTGCGATTCCCGTTGGTCGACGGCCGAATATCACAATTATCGGTGCGGGTGATGTGGTCCGGTATCGCATGCTGCCCGCGTTGATCGGAGAAAAACTGTATTTGCCGGGCCAGGTGGCCATCATCAGCGACTGTATCGATGAGAGCTTTCGGAACCAGCTCAAGAAAGATGGCGTGGCTTTTCAGCTATTGACGCGCGGTTCGAGCAGTGAGGAAAAATTACAGGAGGTAGTCAAGTTCATAAAAAAGCGATCATCTTATGCGATTATCGCAACACCGACAGAGAGCCATCTTGGATACGTTTCAGCTCTGGCAAAGGAAGGTATTGTGTTTGGCGTTGAAAAACCTTTGGTCGCTACGGCTGCCGAGCTGGCGGTTCTCCGGCAATGCCAGGACCAGTTGATGGAACGGGGGTTCCTGTTCAGTTACTACTGGCTGGAAAAAGCACTGCCCCTCAACTATTTCCTCACGTTGAACCCGCAGTATCACCGCTTCCTTGATATCAACGTGAACAGTAGACCGGACGATCGCACTGCCGGGCCCGATGCGCTTGCCTATCTCCGCCTGCAACTCGGGAAGCTTGTCAGCGTTGATATCACCTTTTTCGAAGGCGAGGATCCCCGCGAGTGGAGCCTGGCGAAGGAGACCGGTGGCCTGTTCTTTGAGACTCTGATACACCCGATAACACTGCTGAGCCATGTGCTGGATCAACCTTTGCAGCTAAAAGATTTGCATGCGCAGTGGTACGTGCTGGAAAACTTGCCTGACCTGTTGTGCAGCAAATCGCTTGCCCTGAATGATTATGGTGCCAGCTACGTGTCATTGCGCTCCCCCCGGAATGCAGCCTGCGCAATCAATATACGCACGGGTAAATTTATGGCGGCTAAAGAGCGCTCAATGGTGATAGGGTTCGAAAATGGTGTTATCCGTATGGATCTGGATACCCGGCAGTGCTCAATCAGTTGCCCTGAAGCAGGGTCTCTGGCGGAAGTTACGATTCTGGCGCGTCCGGAAATAGCGGATGGGGGAGAGTCTCCAAAATACGATATTCAGATGACCCTCTTCGACAGTTTTGTTCACAATCAGGGGCATTGGAGTGCGCAGCGTTATGATGATTACCCTAGCCAGATTGACGTGCTGTCTGCGATGACGGGTTGGCTGAAAGCTGATAATAGCGAGTCACACTTTTACCGGCCAATACCTCTGAGCGAAATGGATTACAGAAAACTCGGGTGACAACCGGGCCAGCCGAATGCGTTTCAGTTACCCTTGATAACTTCATGCTCGAACCGGCCGAGTACCGCCATGATAATCAGTGCCATCAAGGTCACCATGCCAGCCAAGGCAAAGATACCCAGGCCGCAGGCCACGCCAACGGCGCCGGCCATCCAGATTGAAGCTCCGGTGGTGATGCCCTGAACACTGCCACGGCTCTGGATAATGCTGCCGGCCCCGAGAAACCCTATGCCGCCAATGACACCTTCCACTATGCGGGTTGGATCGACACGGGCTGAGGGGTCGCCTTCTGCGGTAGCAAACAGAATGTGCATACCCATAATAATAAAAGCCGAAGCGCCCAACGAAACAAGCATGTGAGAGCGCAAGCCTGCTGCCTTGCCTCTTAGCTCCCTCTCCAGCCCCAGAAGCAGCGCCAAGGCAGCCGCTGCAAGAAGCCGGATAAACATATCCAGTACAGGGATTTCAGTATCGAACATGGCGTTTCTCCCTTTTTTGTTCGGCTGTTGGTTGTGGTTTTATTTACCCAACAATTCGCCTACCGGGCGAAGATTTACAACGTGGTCGCACAGGGATTTTATAATCATCAGAACCGGCGTCGCGATGATTAGCCCCACCGGCCCCCAGAGCCAGCCCCAGAAAAGCAGCCCGATAAAAATAACCACGGCATTGAGGCTCGAAACCTGGCTGGTTAGCCAGGGGGTCAGCAGGTATCCCTGAATGCTTGTGATCCCCAGTGACGTGCCAGCGACGATGATCGCCATGTCGGCCTCACCAAACTGGATAAATGCTGCTACGCCGGTAGCAACCAGCACCAGAAATGGCCCGAGATAGGGGATGCCGCTGGCTACACCGGCAACCACGCCCCATAACATGGCCTGTTCCACCCCCATGGCGAGAAACGCCACCCAGGTCAATATGCCGACAAAAAGGGCGCCGAGCAGCATTACGAAAAGGAATCGCCGCACCTGATGGTGAAAGTCGTTCATGATCCGGGCGGCCTTGCGCATTCGCCCGAAGGAAGGGCCAGAGATTTTCACGATTTTGCGCTTGTACAGCGACCCTATGGCTAATATGAAGTACACCAGCAATAACACTGAGAAACACTGGGATATCAGCACCAGCGCGGCAGGCGAGCGCTTCAAAACGTATTGCTGGATATCCATGGGGTTGTCTACCACGCGAACAGGTGTTACACCTTGATGTGCGGGCTGCGTGGCTTTTTTTTCCTGGGCAGCAGATTCCTCGATCTTCTTCGCAGCGGCTTGGGCCTTTTCCACCAGGCCTTCCTCTTTATCAGGATTGGCCGCTTCGTTGCGTTGGAATTTGTTGATGGCTACCGGAATTTTGTCCAGCATCGCCATGGTTTCACGCTGCAGGGGAATGCTTGTTGCAGCGATAGCGCCGAGCAAGGTAATCAAGACGATCGCCGCACTCAATGGCCGGGGCATTCTCAGGCGATCAAGCATGGATACCAGAGGATCCAGGGCGTAGCTGATTAATACGGCCACGACCAGTGGAAGCAGTACCGATTGCGCCCAGTTAATGAAATAAATGGTGGCTATGCTGGAGAGAATGATCAGTGACATGCTGCGGACATTAACCGCCTCAATCAGCTCCTTCCCCGGAGTTCTGCTGCTATCTGTGTCGTTGAGGCTGCGCTCGTTCTGCTCTTCGCTTATCATGGTCACCACTGCAGTTGTTGCGGGTTTTACTTCTCTTCAATTGTAGACGGCTCCGGCGGCGTGCCAATAAAAACAACAGATCTTTAATGGGACGGCAATTTTAATTTCTGCGCGCCTGGTCTTTCTCCATTGTTTTTGTTTTGCGTCGCAACAACACCCGCTCCTATAATCCTCTATTGCTGCGATGTGTCTGGTACTCCGTCGCAGACTCTCCCGTGCTAATAAAAAAGGAAAACAAAATGCTGAAATCCCGTTCTTTGATCGCTGTTGCTGCGGCGACTCTGCTGCTCAGCTCTGCGGCGAACGCTCAATACAAAGATGAATACACGGTTTCTACTGTTCTGCCGTCGGCGTTTCCATGGGGCCAGGCTGCCGATAAATGGGTCGAGCTGGTAAAAGAGCGCTCGGAAGGGCGCATTAACATGAAGATTTACAGCAATTCCCAATTGGTTTCCGGGGATCAGACCAAAGAGTTTTCCGCCATGCGCTCAGGGCTGATCGATATGGCTGTGGGCTCTACCATCAACTGGTCGCCCCAGGTTCCGGAACTGAACCTGTTCTCCCTGCCATTTCTGATGCCGGATAACGCTGCCATCGATGCAATCACTCAGGGTGATGCGGGTAAAGCCGTATTTGAAGCGATTGAAAAGCGCGGTGTAACACCGCTGGCGTGGGGCGAGAACGGCTTCCGTGAACTGTCCAACTCCAAGCGGGCTATCAGCGAGCCGGCGGATCTGGAAGGCTTGAAAATCCGGGTTGTAGGCTCACCACTGTTCCAGGATACCTTCTCTGAACTGGGCGCTAACCCTACACAGATGAGTTGGGCGGACGCAAAGCCGGCACTGACCACCGGTGCAGTCGATGGCCAGGAAAACCCGCTGTCGGTTTTTGACGTGGCGCGTATTGACCAGGTAGGGCAAGAGCACCTCACATTGTGGCACTACATGGCCGATCCGCTGGTGTTTGCGGTCAGCAACCGTGTTTGGGGCCAGTTCAATGCAGAAGACCAGGCCCTTCTGAAACAGGCGGCTGTGGACGCCGGCAAGTGGGAGATTGAAAAATCCCGTGCCGAGCTTGAGGACACGCTGCAGGCCATCAAGGATCGTGGTGTAACGGTAACTGAGCTGACCCAGGCGCAGCACGATGCGTTTGTTAAGGCGACCCACTCAGTCTATGAAAAGTGGACACCGCGCATCGGTGAAGATCTGGTGAAGCAGGCCCAGTCTGCTGTCGCCAACCGCAAGCAGTAACACGCTGCTGTTCAGGCACCCGCTGGTTCCGGGGGGTGCCTTTTTCTGAAACGGAGTATTCATGCCCTCCCGCCCCCCGAAGTTTCGGCCGGAAGCCTGGCTGGCATCGCTGGCTCTGATCGCAATCTGTGTCATCAGTCTGGGCAATGTGATTGTCCGCTATACCACCGATGCCTCTTTTGCGTTCACTGAAGAATTCTCTGTCTTTCTTCTGGTGTTACTTACGTTCGCTGGCGCAGCCGTGGCCGCGCGCAGTAATCAGCACATCCGGATTGAGCTGATTGAGCATTACCTGCCGCCTGCTGCGCTAAAGGGGCTGTTTGTAGTGCAATGGCTGGTGGGCGTGTCGGTTATGGGGGTAACGACCTGGTATGGCGCTATTTTTGCGATGCAGGAATACGAATGGGAGTCCCTGTCTCCGGGGCTGGGCCTGCCAAACTGGATTTATGTAATTTGGCTGCCGCTGATGTCGGCTGCGATTATTTTCCGGATGACTCAGAACTTCATTGACCGCCTGCATGGCAAGAAAGATGCGGAGGTCATCCATGAGTCCTGACCTGCTGATGATCGGCAGTTTCCTGGTGGCCTTGCTGTTGGGGGTTCCCGTTGCCATTGCGCTTGGATTTGGTGGGCTGGTGGGCATCGTCGCTGGCTTGTCACCCGATATGCTTGCCACCTTCGGCACCAATACCTACAACAGTGTGTCGAAGTATCCGCTTATCGCGATACCACTGTTTATTCTTACCGGCCTTATTTTTGAGCGTGCCGGTGTAGCTGCCAGCCTGGTGCGCTTTGCTCAGGCGATCATCGGCCCTCGCCACGGCAGCCTGACGGTTGTTGCGGTGCTGGTATGCCTGATCATGGGCGGAATGAGTGGTTCGGGACCCGCGGATGCGGCAGCGGTGGCCATGGTGATGCTGCCCAGTATGCGCAAGGCAGGCTATCCGCAGCCTTTTTCCGCTGCGTTGATTGCGGCATCGTCGTCGACTGCTATTCTGATTCCGCCGTCCATTGCGCTGATTCTCTACTCTATTGTGGTGCCTGGCGTGGATTTGCGAGCCTTGTTTGCGGCAGGGTTGTTTCCGGGCATTCTGGCCGGCCTGTCGTTGCTGGTGCCGGCGCTGTACCTCGCCCGCAAGTTCGGCTGGGAGAACCCGGAAACCTCTGAGCGTCCGCCATTCTGGCCCAGCTTCAAGGCGGCACTGCCGGCCCTGTTTGCCCCGATTATTATTCTGGGTGGCCTCCGCTCTGGCTTGTTCACCCCTACCGAAGCGGCGGTCGTTGCGGTGGCATACGGTGTCATTGTGGGTTGCCTGGTATACCGAAACCTGAGTTTGCGCAGCCTGTTTGAGCTGATGACAGATGCGGCGGTAACCTCGGGCGTAGTCATGCTGATCATTGCTCTGGCGGGTATTTTTGCCTGGGCGGGCACTACACTGGGTACGTTCCAGCATCTGGCGGATGCGCTGTTATCCCTTTCGGACAACGGTTGGGTACTGTTGGGCCTGGTAATGGTGCTTGTGTTGATTGCCGGCATGCTGCTGGATGCGGTGTCGATCTACCTGATCCTCATCCCCATCGTATTGCCGCTGATGAACCATTTTGGCTGGAACCCTGTGTGGTTTGGTATCCTGCTGGCCATGAACATTGCCATTGGCCAGTTTACCCCGCCGGTGGCGGTCAACCTGATGGTTACAACACGTATTGCTAATATTCGCCTGGAACATACCATAGGCTGGGCGTTGATCTTCATTGCCGCGATGAGCGTCAGCTTGCTTCTGGTGATGCTGGTGCCAGGGATTGCGCTTTGGCTTCCGGAGAAGCTCGGCTATGTTGTAGGGCCTTGGTAGAGCCAGGAAAGCAACGCAGATAGTAAATAGATATCGCCTATCGAGAGCTTGAAGATAATCAATTTTACCAAGGCTGGCTCGTTGGATAATATGAGCAACGAAAATTAATCAACACGCAAACGAACCAACAGGAGTGTTTTTAATGGGCGTGATTAACAGCGAAATCAAACCGTTTAACGCAACCGCCTTCAAACGGGGCGAGTTTGTAGAAATTTCCGATGCGGATGTGAAGGGTAAGTGGGCGATCTTTTTCTTCTATCCTGCAGATTTCACCTTCGTTTGCCCCACCGAACTGGGCGACGTAGCGGATCATTACGGCGAACTGCAGAAGATGGGCGTTGAAGTATTCTCCGTGTCTACCGACACGCACTTCACCCATAAAGCATGGCACGACAGCTCCGAGACCATTGGCAAGATCAACTACTTCATGGTTGGTGACCAGAACGGCAGCATTACCAATAACTTTGGCGTAATGCGTGAAGGCCAGGGCCTGGCAGACCGCGCTACTTTCCTGATCGACCCGGATGGCGTGATTCAGGCGATGGAAATTACAGCAGAAGGTATTGGCCGTGACGCGTCTGAACTGATGCGTAAAGTTAAGGCTGCTCAGTACGTGCGCAAGCATCCTGGCGAAGTTTGCCCGGCCAAGTGGAAGGAAGGCGAAGCTACACTGTCTCCTTCATTGGATCTGGTTGGCAAGATCTAAGCTCTGCTTTAATCAGAAGCACGCAGTGCAGGCTCGTTACACAGGCCTGCTACTGATCGAAAACCCCGGTCTTCCGGGGTTTTCAGTGTCTGCGGTTTACGAATCTACGGTGTCGATACCGTAGCGGGAGCCCCGCGCCTTGAGGCGATAAAACTCCTCAACGATGCCGGCCATGGCATCCGGGCAGTAAGGTCTTAAACCACCCAGAACCAGGTGCTTCGACACTTCGCCTACGGGCTTGCCATCAGAGAGCAGACGGTATTCAAGTGTGACATTGCCACGCTTGCCGTTCGCTTCCAGATCGGCATTGTGCAGTTCCAGCTCCGGTGAGACGGCGTCCAGGCTGTCAAGTGTGAGGCTCATGCTCGCGTACATCACCATAGGGCGATCGGGGTTGAACATCACATCCTTGGATTCCATTAATGGCTTCAGCGTGTGAGGGAAGTTCTTGCCGGAGGCAGCCACGTAGCAGCGGATAAACTCTTCGATAACCTGTTCATCGCGGGTTATATCGCCACTGCGCGTTACTTCGATATAGACCTTGCCATTCTGATCGCACACTTCAATGGTTCCGTCATCGCTTTCCCTGAATTCCAGTGGTATGCCGCCGCCCAGCAGGGCGCGGAACTGGAAGGTCATGTGTCGGGAAAGCCCGAAACGTGAAACCACCACGGCGAAAAGCAGATCTCCGGGGACACAGAACCGGCGCGCATCGGGATCGTGAATCGGATTGAAATCTCCGGCCACTTCCTTGGCGAACAGGCTGGCCTGAGACGCAGAAATATGTACGCGTCCGTCCTGGATTGAATGAAAGCGGTCTGGAAACATGTGCTACTTGTCCTGGGTGCAAGGGGTGGCGTCGCAACGCCTTTCGATATGGTACCGGGGTCGGGCGCTTATGGATATGCGCTATTTGTCCATTTACAGGCAAGGCAAATGATCGGTCTATAGCAGTTTACTATCAATTGGTTTGGATCAATTAATTTGAGCATTTTGTTGCCGGCCCGTATCGTTTGGATATATCCGAATCACAGATCATTTTGAATCCAGAAATTCAGACGATCAGTCTAAAGAGTCTACTAGAGGAATCGTTACATGTTGGATGCCAATATCAAGCAGCAACTGAAAGCCTACATGGAAAAACTGCAGCAGCCGATTGAGCTGGTTGCCGCCTATGATGACGGTGCTAAATCTCAGGAGTTGCGGCAGCTTTTGGAAGAAATCGAGCCGATGTCCGAGAAGATTAGCCTGCGCACGGAAGAGTCGAACGATGTGCGTCGCCCGTCTTTCGCGATAAACCGTGTGGGTAGCGACATGGGTGTTCGCTTCGCGGGCATCCCCATGGGCCACGAGTTTACGTCTCTGGTTCTGGCATTGCTGCAGGTGGGTGGTCACCCGTCCAAGGCCTCTCAGGGTGTGATCGAGCAAATTCAGCAACTGGACGGCGACTTCGAGTTTGAGACCTATTTTTCACTCTCGTGCCAGAACTGCCCGGACGTGGTTCAGGCTTTGAACCTGATGAGCGTTCTGAATCCCGGTGTGCGCCATACGGCGATAGACGGCGCCCTGTTCCAGGATGAAGTGGAAAAACGCGAGATCATGTCGGTACCGAGTGTTTACCTGAACGGTGAGCCATGGGGTCAGGGGCGCATGACGCTGGAAGAGATTGTTTCCAGGCTGGACACAAAGTCGGACGAGAAAGAAGCCGAGAAGATCAACCAGAAAGACACCTTTGAGGTGTTGGTGATTGGTGGCGGCCCGGCTGGCTCTGCGGCGGCTATTTATGCGGCGCGTAAAGGTATTTCCACAGGTATTGCAGCTGAGCGCTTTGGTGGACAGGTAGTGGATACCATGGGGATCGAGAATCTGATCTCCGTGCCTTATACCGAAGGCCCCAAGCTGGTTGCGGCCATGGAGCAACACGTTAAAGAATACGACGTGGATATTATGAATATGCAGCTGGCCGAGAAGCTGATTCCGGCTACCAAGCGTGGAATGCCCCATGAGGTTCGTCTGGCCAATGGTGCATCGCTTAAGGCTCGTACGGTTGTGCTGTCCACCGGCGCTCGCTGGCGCCCGCTGGGTGTGCCTGGTGAGGTGGAGTACCGGAACAAGGGCGTGGCTTACTGCCCGCATTGCGACGGCCCGTTGTTCAAAGGCAAGCATGTTGCGGTGATTGGCGGCGGTAACTCCGGGGTTGAAGCCGCCATCGACCTGGCCGGTATCGTGGGTCATGTGACACTGATCGAGTTCGGCGCCGAAATGCGTGCTGACGATGTACTGCAGAAAAAGCTGCGCAGCCTGAACAATGTAGACGTTATTACGTCTGGCCAGACCACCGAAGTGGTTGGTGAGAACGGCAGAGTGAGCGGCCTGAACTACACGGATCGCAACACTGGCGAAAGCCATCATGTAGCTCTGGAAGGTGTCTTCGTTCAGATTGGCCTGGTGCCAAACACCGAATGGCTCAAGGGTGATATCGAGCTGAGCCAGCACGGCGAAATCATCATCAACGACCGTAACGAAACCTCAATTCCGGGAGTCTTTGCTGCCGGCGACGTCACTACTGTGCCTTACAAGCAGATTGTGATTTCCATGGGCGAAGGCTCGAAAGCCGCACTGAGTGCTTTTGACTTCCTGATCCGCAACTCTGTGGAATAAGGTAATTGGTAGGGTAATCACGAGCCGGGCATGATTCCCCGCGCCAGGCTCCCCTCAACAGCCGCCGGTGCGCCTTTCCCTGAAAACAGATGCCCGTATGCGGCTGTTATCCCGGATAGAATGAAGTCGTGGGGAACGTCGTCGAAAACCCCGTGATCGTTCACGTATTCCATGTGTGCTTCCCCGGCCTCGGTGTATTCCTGGAAAATGGAGTCGTTGACGCCGTCAAACTCAAGAGGCTCTACCTTCATCATCTCGCACAGATGCTTGTTGAAAGCGGGTGTGGCTTTTACCCAGCGACCGTTGAGGTAAAGCTCGATAAATCCGTGCATGCGGAAAATGTCTGACCGCAGCCATTCAATCAGTTTGGGGCTTGAGAGGTGATTGCGCACATCGGCAAGGCCCAGACGGCTGGGAATGCCGATGGATCGTGCTGCAGCGCCGAGTAATACCGCTTTTGGAATGCAGTAGCTTTCGCCGGTTTTAAGTGCATAGCTGGCACTGAAGGTTTCGGGTTCGGGGCGGAAAACGTAGGGGTTATAGCTAACGCTGTCCCGGGCAGCGAGATACAGAGTTTTTGCCTGTTCTATCGGATCCTTGGATACACCTTCAAGTCGGGCCGCAATCCAGGCCTTCAGCTCGGGCTGGTTGTAGTCAAAATAAGCAGTGGGCTGGAGATAGCGTTCCATAATCGGGTGTCCGGTTCAGAGCATCAGGTTCTGATCATCGCCAATTAGCAAGCTACAGGCAATGGCGATAACCACCAGGATGATTGCCGAAATGGATCACGCTCGCCGGTCAGGAGCCCCGAGCCAGTTCATAAGCACACATGTTGACCGCCGAGGCCAGGTTAAGGGATTCGATCTCGCCTTTGCCCGGTATGGTGTAAGGCGTTGCACCCAGCTGTGCCAGCGCTTCGGGCGGAACGCCGCGGGCTTCGTTCCCGAACAGGTAGCAATCGTGCCGGCTGAAAGACTCTGCTGTGAGTTTGTCACCGTCCAGATCCAGGCAGGCAACAGAACGGTAGCGGCTGTTCAGGGTGTCCAGGGGCACCTCGGTTTCAATCGGCACGTGGAAAATCGCGCCCATGCTGGCGCGCACCACTTTCGGGTTGTAAGGATCAACACTGCCGGGGCTCAGCAGGCAGCGAAAACCGCCAAACCAGGCCAGGGTGCGTAAAATCGTTCCGAGGTTGCCGGGGTCTTGAATTTCGTGCAGATAAATGGCCTTTTGGCAGGGCTTGGGAGCAGGCTCAACGCTTTTATCCGGCATGGGCACCACCGCCAGAATCCCCTGGGGCGTGTGGGTATCGGCGAGCTGTGCCATCTGGCGCTCGTTAACCTGGTGAGTCCTGAGCGGGCTCGGCCAATGCTCATACGCGCCGGTTACATACAGCTCGGCCGCGTTCAGCTCGGGCTGGCGGGCTGCGGCTTTCTGCAGTTCCAGCACAAGGTGTTCGCCTTCAACCAGATAGTGGCCCAGCGCCTGACGGTATTTTTTCTGGTGCAGTTTTTTGATGTCCTCCAGCTTCACGATGGGGCTCCGCTGTTCGTGTCCAGATCTTCCAGCATGGCCAGGGCCAGTGCTTCGGCCACCTTGATGCCGTCTACGCCGGCCGAAAGAATGCCACCGGCATAGCCTGCGCCTTCGCCTGCCGGATAAAGGCCGCGAGTATTCAGGCTTTGCAGACTGGTGCGATCGCGGGTGATGCGCACCGGTGAGGAAGTGCGGGTTTCGATGCCGGTCAGGATGGCGTCCTTCCGGTCAAAGCCCCGGATCTGCTTGCCGAAAGCCGGCAATGCCTCGCGAATGGCTTCGATGGCATACGCCGGCAGGGAAGGCGCCAGGTCCCCCAGTTTGATGCCGGGCTTGTAGGACGGCTCGACGTCGCCCAACTCGGTGGAGGGTTTGCGTTTGATGAAATCTCCCACCAGCTGGGCAGGCGCGCAGTAATCACTGCCGCCGAGCGTATAGGCCAGGGACTCCAGGGCCTCCTGAAATTCCACTCCGGCCAGCGGGCCGCCTGGAAAGTCTTCTTCGGGATGCACGGCCACTACAATGCCGGCATTGGCGTTGCGCTCATTGCGGGAATACTGGCTCATGCCGTTGGTGACAACCCGCTCGGGTTCGGAGGTCGCAGCCACCACCGTGCCTCCCGGGCACATGCAGAAACTGTAGACTGCGCGCCCGTTGCTCGCGTGGTACACCAGTTTGTAGTCCGCTGCGCCCAAGGCGGGGTGTCCGGCGTATTTGCCCAGGCGAGCGTTGTCGATAAGCGATTGCGGGTGCTCGATACGAAAGCCGATGGCAAAGGGTTTGGCTTCAATAAACACATCGTTGCGCTGGAGCATGCGAAAGGTATCGCGCGCGCTGTGACCGAGCGCCAGAATCACATACCGGCTATCCAGGCGCTCGCCGCTGGCCAACTCTACGCCTTCAACGCGGCCATTGCGGGTGCGCAGGTTAGTGACCTTGCTTTCAAAGCGGATCTCGCCACCGAGGCGGATAATTTCCTCACGCATGGTGGCTACCACGCCGGTCAGCCTGAAGGTGCCGATGTGGGGTTTGCTGACATACAGAATTTCTTCGGGGGCACCGGCACGGATAAATTCACGCATCACTTGGCGGCCGTAGAACTTCGGATCTTTGATCTGGCTGTACAGCTTGCCGTCCGAGAACAGGCCCGCACCGCCTTCACCAAACTGCACGTTGGACTCCGGTGATAGCTGCTTTTTCCGCCACAAGGCCCAGGTGTCCTTGGTGCGACGGCGTACGTCAGTGCCGCGCTCCAGCACAATGGGCCGGAACCCCATTTGGGCCAGAATCAGGGCGGCAAACAGGCCACACGGGCCGAACCCGATCACCACCGGGCGTTCGGTGAGGCCAGCGGGTGCCTGTGCGACCGGGTAATAAGCGGTATCCGGTGCCGGCCGCACGTGCTGATCTTTTTCAAAGCGGGCCAGAATGGCGTCTTCGTTGCGCGCCTTCAGATCAACAATGTAAACGAACTTGATCTCGGTGTTTTTCTTGCGGGCATCGTAGCTGCGCTTGAACACGGTGAACTCCGCCAGGTCGGCGTCGTCGATGCCCAGACGCTCGATGATAGCGGCTCTCAGGGCACTTTCGGGGTGCTCCAGCGGCAGCGCCAGTTCGGTAAGGCGGATCATAATCAGTCCTGCGCGGCTCTGGCCGCCGATGGCGGGCTGGTTGCCGGGTATAAAGAAATCGGAAAATGTTGTGGCAATTGTACGTGCGCCCGGCCCGGATGTCAGGGTTTTGCCGGGAGGGCGCGCGACACGTACAATGAACGCTTGATTGCCCTTTTTTGACAACCTTTTTGACGACCCTTTTTAAGAGCGCCTATGGCCCGATCCAAAAGCAGTAACCGCTGGCTTGAAGAGCACGTAAACGACCCCTTCGTGAAACAGGCGCAGGTCGACGGCTATCGCTCACGGGCCAGCTACAAACTTCTTGAAATCAACAAGAAGGACCGGCTGATTCACCCCAACATGGTGGTAATGGATCTGGGCTCTGCTCCGGGTGGCTGGTCGCAAGTGGCGGTTAATCTGGTGGGCCATAAGGGCAGGGTGTTGGCCTCCGACATACTGCCTATGGACGCCATTGCCGGTGTGGAGTTCATTCAGGGCGACTTTACCGAAAACGCGGTGTTTGAAGAAATCATGGCAACTCTGGGCGACAGCCAGGTGGATGTGGTGATTTCCGATATGGCTCCGAACATCAGCGGGGTTACGGTTTCCGACCAGGCATCTTCGATGTATCTGGTAGAGTTGGCGCTGGATATGGCCAGCCAGGTGCTCAAACCCAAAGGCAGCTTTGTGGCCAAGGTGTTTCAGGGTGAAGGCTACGATGAGTATCTGAAAGCCGTCAGGGCCGTGTTTGATAAGGTCGTGGCGCGAAAGCCGGACTCTTCACGCTCCCGCTCCCGGGAAGTCTATATCGTTGGCAAGGGTTTCAAGGGCTGAACCGGATCCCGGCCAGCCCCGGTTAATCAGCGGCCTTCGAAGCCCTTGAGCACGTTTACAACATTCACGCCAATGGCGTCCACATCGTACCCGCCTTCCATGGTGAATACTGTGGGCAGCCCCAGCTGTTCAATTCGTTTACCCAGAGACACGTAGTCCGCCGATTTCAGTTTAAAGAACGAGATCGGATCTTCTTCAAAGGTATCCACACCCAGAGCGATGACTAACGCGTCCGGCTGAAAGGCTGCAATGCGCTCACAGGCGGTTTCGAGCCCCTGGCTCCAAACGCTGTAGGGTGTTCCCGGAGGATAAACAATGTTGAGGTTATAGCCGTCACCTTCGCCCTCACCGGTTTCATCGTCAAAACCGAGGAAGTGCGGGAAGACCAGATCCGGGTCGCCGTGCAGGCTGATGGTCAGTACATCACTGCGATCATAGAAAATGGCCTGGGTACCGTTGCCGTGGTGGAAATCCACATCGAGAACAGCAACCCGTTGGTAGCTCTGATCTCGAAAGGCCTGAGCTGCAATGGCGGCGTTGTTGAAAAAGCAGTAACCGCCGAACAGGTCTGCGTGGGCGTGGTGGCCGGGTGGCCGGCACAGTGCAAAGGCGGCGTGCTCGCCGTTGGCGACGAGCTTCTGAGCGGTCAGAGCAACGTTGGCAGAGGCGCAGACGGCTTCCCATGTGCCATCAGAGATAGAGGTTTCGGCCGCAAAACTGTAATAACCAAGCCGACCGTCGATGTCTTTGGGCACACGGGGGCGCATGCCTCGGCCACACCACACAGCGGGGATAGCTTCGCCGGGCTTGCCTTCAGCCACCCAATCCGCCCAGCAATGCTCCAGAAATTCTACGTAATCTGATTTGTGCACCCGCCTGACCGGGTCCAGACCAAATTCCTCTGGCTCTAGAACCTCACCCAGAGCTTGTGCTTTCACTCGGGCCAGAATGGTTTCTGCCCGGGATGGTTTTTCATGGGGCTCAATCAGCATACCGCCATCCAGTTCGGTTTTGACGGAGCGACGGTTGTGCAGAGGCGAGAAAACGGTTTTCATGGAGCGGCTATCCGGGCTGTTTTGACATCTGACTTTGCCACAGGATGCGAAGTTGCTCAAACGAACCCCGGGTGTTTAAGCGGAGATTTTCCGGTTATTGTCAAAACATGTCATTGTGCTGAAAACACTTCACTGATTTGTAAAAAAGGAACCCGTTATGGCGAACGACAGTTACCACGAACCGGTAGGCGAACTGACGGATGAAACCCGCGACATGCATCGTGCGGTCAGCTCTCTGATGGAAGAGTTTGAAGCGGTGGACTGGTACAACCAGCGAGTGGATGCTTGCAAGGATCCTGAGTTGAAAGCGATTCTTGAGCACAACCGCGACGAGGAAAAGGAACACGCAGCGATGGTGCTGGAATGGATCCGCCGCAAGGATCCCACGATGGACAAGCACCTGCGCGAGTTCCTGTTTACTGAAGGTCCCATCGGCCACCACGACTGATTGGGCGTAAACGCACTGCCAGCGTCATCCGTAGACTGGCCCAAACAACCGCGACCTGAGAACGTGCAGGCCAATTTCGCAGGATACCCGGCTGCGCTATCTTGATTTCCAACGCGTTACCAGAATAACGACAGTGAAATTGAGAGATTGGTTATGAGCGAACAGCATTTTGATGTTTTGATCATCGGAGCCGGGGTGTCCGGCATCGGCATGGCATGCCATCTGAAGCAAAAGTGCCCGGGCAAATCTTTCACCATTCTGGAGCGGCGTCAGTCGCTCGGAGGCACCTGGGACCTGTTCCGTTACCCGGGCATTCGCTCGGATTCTGACATGTTTACTTTCGGCTACAACTTTCGCCCGTGGACGGGTGGCAAGGTGCTGGCAGACGGCGCCTCCATTAAAAGCTACGTCAGTGAAACCGCAAAGGAACATGGCGTTGAGCGGCACATCCGCTATGGCCTTTCGGTGCAAACCGCTGACTGGTCCAGCCTGGATAAATGCTGGAAACTGATTGCCTTGAATGAGGCGACCGGCGAGACGGAAACCTACACCGCGAGCTTTCTGATCGGGTGTACCGGCTACTACAACTATGATCAGGGCTATAAACCGGATTTTCCCGGCGAGGCGGATTTCAAAGGCCAGATCGTGCACCCGCAGCACTGGCCAGAAAACCTGGATTTTACGGGCAAGAAGGTGGTGGTGATTGGCAGTGGGGCAACGGCGATTACCCTGGTGCCTGGCATGGCAGGAAAAGCCGCCCACGTGACCATGCTGCAGCGCTCACCAACCTACCTGATGCCACTGCCGTCAATGGACAAGATAGCGCTCGCTCTGCAGAAAGCATTGCCTGCCAGAGCAGCCTATCGGTTGACCCGGGCCCGAAACATCTCAATTTCCCGGTTTTTGTACCAGCGCTCCCGCAAGAGCCCTAAGGCTATGCGCCGTTTGTTCCTGAGCATTATCAAACGCCAGGTGGATGACCAAACCGATATGCGTCATTTCACGCCAGACTACAACCCATGGGATCAGCGCCTGTGCGTGGTGAAAGACGGCGACCTGTTCACGGCACTGAAAGCAGGCAGGGCGTCCATCGCGACCGATCATATCGAGCGCTTCACAGAAACCGGCATTCATCTTGAATCTGGTGAGCACCTGGATGCTGACATCATCATTCCAGCCACCGGCCTGGATATTCAGATGCTCGGCGGTATCAAACCGAAGGTGGACGGCGAGGAAGTGATTCTGAAAAACAAAGTTGTCTACAAGAGCGTGATGGTTGAAGGCATACCAAACGCGGGGATGATCTTTGGTTACACCAATATTTCCTGGACCCTGAAAGTGGATATCGCCAGTGAATACCTGTGCCGCCTGATCAACCACATGGATCGGCGCGGGATGCGCGTGGCCGTGGCCAGGGATACCGGGAACAGTCTGGGTGAGGATACCGTAATGGGCTCACTGGACGCCGGTTACATCAAGCGCGCTGCGGATCGCCTTCCGCGCCAAGGCACCCACGGCCCGTGGAAATCCTCCCAGAATTACCTGGAGGATGTGAAAACCCTTCGATTTGAACCAATTGAAGACGGTTACATCGAGTTTGATGGCAAGAAACCCATAGCCCGGGAAAGTGAACCTCGTGGCTTTCTCCGGCCTTTGCGTTCGGCTCTGTTTGGCGCCTGAGTAATACCCGGGTGCAGCGTGTGCTGCGCTCCTTGTTGTCTGTTGACGATCGTGCGAAGGCGAAACATCTGGTGTATACGTATTAAAACCTGGTTGGATGAAAACAAACTCTCTGACCAGGTATCCGGATTCCCCCGTAAGGCCAGAGTGGTCTAGTATGAGGTTTGCCTGTCATGAAAGGATGCGTTTTATGAATGTTTTCAGAATGATCGCTTTGCCTCTTACCTTCTTGCTCTGTTCGGGCCTGGCCCAGGCTGCAGAAGGCCTGATCGTGGTTAAAAGTAACCAGAGCGTAGCGGCTACCGCCGACAAACTTGAAGCGGTTCTGAGCGAAAATGGCATGAAAATCATGAACCGTATCAATCATGCCGCCGGCGCTGAGTCGGCTGGGTTGGAGCTGCGACCGACTGAAGTGGTGATTTTTGGTAACCCTAAAGTGGGTTCGCCACTCATGCAGTGTGCTCAAAGTGTGGCAGTCGACCTGCCCCAGAAAGCACTGATCTGGGAAGATGATGGGGGTCAGGTCTGGCTTGGTTATAATGATCCGGAGTACCTGAAAACCAGGCATGCCATTGAAGGCTGCGACGCTGCGCTGGCAAAAGTGAGTGGGGCCCTTGCGAAATTTGCCAGCGCCGCAACCCGCTGACAGAGCGCCTGATTTCAGGGCCTGATGTTGTCGTTTTTCGTCGCTTAATCTTCTTTGCCTACCTTTACTTCGGTTTTCCCACCTGTTCGTGTCAGATTTCCCAGTAATTCCGATGCTATCTTATTATCTGAGATAATCTTATCAACATGTGGTAAAAATGAGCTGCGGGTGAATATCCGCTCGGTAAAACAGATCACTTGACTAGCCCGATTAACCATGACCACCGAAAACAATCAGACCAAAGTCCGACCGGTAGCTTCCAGCACAACGCTGGCAAAAGCCTCCCTGCTTTTGCGCACGGTTGCGAAAATCTTCCCGACCGGAGGCACCTTGTCCCGCATTGCCCGGGAGGTGGGAATGAACACGGCCACAACGTATCGTCTGCTGACGGCGTTGGCTCATGAAGGGTTACTCACCTTTGATCCTTACGCCAAGACCTATCATGTCGGCTTTGAGCTGCTGCAGATTGCCGAGTCAGCGCAGGCGGTGGCACCGGATTTAAAGTTGCGTCACCACCTGCGACCGATGCTGGCCAGCATTGCGCGGCGCACCGAAGAATCCACCTACCTTTCCATACTCGCCAATCGTGATTCCGTGTGCATTGATCTGGCCGAGGGCACGTACCCCATCAGCGCCAATACCCTGGTGGCAGGCGCGCGTCGGCCTCTTGGCGTAGGTGCGGGCGCAATGGCGCTGCTGGCCGCGTTGCCTCTGGCGGAAGGTAACCGGATGGTATTACAGAACCAGGAACGCTATGAGCGCTATTCCGATATTACTCTGACCGAGGTGGAGCAAGGCCTGAGTGAGTGCCGCCGATTGGGCTTTGCGTTCAACAACGGGCGTATCGTGCCGGAAGTCGCGGCGCTTGGGGTGGCTTTCAGAGTGCCGGATAGCGGGCATTATGTAGCTATCAGTGTTGCTTCTGTGGTGTCTCGTATGAACACCGAGCGCCGGCAACTCGTTATCGACGTCATTCGGGATGAGATTTGTCAGTGGGTCTCGCAAACGGCGGATCATCTGACTTTTAAAGGAAGCTGTGCTGGGAGCAGTTTCCGCCATTCGTTTGAGTAAGCCCTATATTCCGCTCTGCAAACCTGAAATTCATTCTATAGCCCCCGAATCTATCAAATCTTATATCCAAATATAATTTAAGATATTGTTTCTACTTAATAAAATTAGAATAATTTGTAAATTATTCGTCAATTTACTGAGTTCCCATAAATAAATATTCTCAATATACGATAAATAAATTGATCAATTTGAGAAAATCATTGACTAGTGTCAGTGCTACGGTCTAATTTCTGACTTGTGCTGCTGGCCTCGCCGTTTGTTTTTTTCTGTGTCATTGCATCCGATGTCGGTCTGGCAGAAAGACTTCACGGCCATAAAACAAGAATGTAAGGAGCCCTCAATGATTCATTCCCTTGCCCTGCGCCGCCCGTTGCTGACAGTAACAGCAGCGACGGTACTCACCACCATGATGACTCTCGGCGCGACCGCGGTCAGCGCCGAAACCGAGCTGCCCGATACCATGACCTGGTCATCATATGACGTTGGATCGGCAGGTTATGCCGAAGCCTCCGCCATCGCCGATGCGTTCGGTAAGAAATACGGCACCCGTGTGCGCATTCAACCATCAGGTTCTGCCATTGGCCGCCTGCAGCCACTGATCAGCGAACGTGCCGACTTCAGCTTCCTGGCCACCGAAACGTTTTTCGCGGCTGAAGGTATCCACGATTTCTCGACCCGCCGTTGGGGCCCACAGGATCTGCGCGCTGTCGCTGGTCGACCGTCGTCGTTTGGTATTTTCACCGCTGCTGATGCCAACATTAAAACCCTGAAAGACCTGAAAGGTAAGCGTTTCGCCTACGTTGCCGGCAACCCGTCGATCAACGTCAAGTGTGATGCCTTCCTGGCCTTTGCCGGTCTGACCCGGGACGATGTGGAAGCAATCATGTTTCCCACCTACGGCAACACCATGAGCTCTCTGGCCCGCAATGAGGCGGATGCCTCCTGCACCACCACCACGCCGAGCCATGTCTACGAACTGGCTGAATCGCCCCGTGGTATTCGCTGGCTGGAAGTGCCGGCTGAGGACAAGGACGGCTGGGCGCGCCTGAAAGCAGTGGCACCGTTCTTCCAGCCCTACACCGAGACGATCGGTGCGGGCATCAGCAAAGAAAACCCGGTGGATATCCTGGCTTACCGTTACCCGGTGCTGACCGTTCGTGCGGACACTGATCCTGAGCTTGTCTATACCTTCATCAAGGCGCTGGATGAGACCTACGACATGTATAAGGACGCCACTGCGGTTATGCCCCGCTGGCGTCTGTCCGAAGCCGGTACCCCGGCTATCGATGTACCTTTCCATGCCGGTGCCATCCGTTACCTGAAAGAAAAAGGTATCTGGACCGAGGAGCACCAGGCCTGGAACGATCAGCGTACTGAGCGTTTGAATGTGTTGATCGCTGCCTGGCCCAAGGCGATGGCTGAAGCGGACGGCAAAAGCGATGACGAGTTCGCGGTTATCTGGGAAAAGCATCGCATGGAAGCTCTGAATTCCCTGTGATCTTTAACTGAGCAAGATCGAACCGGGAGCGTGCCAGCGCGTTCCGGTTCGATCTTCTTTTTCAGAGTATTTCCATTATGAATGCCTCATCCGATACCCCCGCAGAACATACCGGTACGCCTGACGCCACTCCTGGCCGCCTCCAAGGCATCGCTTACTGGTGCGCGCTAGGGTTGGGCGCGCTGGGTTTGCTGATGGCGATCAACCAAACTTTTAATCTGAAAATCTTGGGTTTCCAGCCGCTGGGTAACGCCTATCTCTATTATCTGATCGGTGTTTTTCTTGCGGCCGCCTTCCTTTGTTTTCCGGCCTGGTCGGGAGCTCGTCATCGGGTGTCCTGGTACGACTGGCCACTGGCGCTAGCCGCTTTGGGTGCCTGTGGTTATCTGGGCTACCACGGTTTGATCATGATCCAGCTGGGCTGGGATTATATGGCGCCAATCGAGGCTACTGCCGCTTCTGCGGTCTTGCTGGTATTGGTGCTGGAAGGCGTTCGTCGTTGTGGTGGTTGGCCGCTGCTCGCGGTGGCTTTGCTGTTCGGCAGCTACCCCCTTTACGCGGGCTCTATGCCGGGTTTTCTCTGGGGCAATGAATATGGCCTGACCGAAACCATTCGTGCTCATGTTATGGGCGTAGAGAGCATTATTGGTATTCCGATGCAGGTGGTGGCGCAGCTGGTCATTGGTTTTGTGGTGTTTGGTGCTGCGTTGACGGTCACCGGCGGGGGCGAGTTTTTCATGCGCTTTTCCACTGCCCTCATGGGCAGGAGTCGCGGCGGCCCGGCCAAGGTGTCGGTGTTGTCCAGTGGTATTCTTGGCAGCCTGTCGGGGAGCGTGATCTCCAACATCCTGACCACCGGCCCGATTACCATTCCCACTATGAAGAAAACCGGCTACCCCGCCCATTATGCGGCCGCGATCGAGGCTTGCGCCTCTACCGGCGGTACGCTGATGCCGCCGATCATGGGCGCGGTGGCTTTTATCATGGCGTCGTTTCTGGGGGTGCCCTACTCGGAGATCATTATTGCGGCGTTCCTGCCTGCGTTGCTGTTCTATCTGGCGTTGATTTTTCAGGTTGATATCTACGCCGCCAAGCGTGGCCTCAAGGGCATGCCGGAAGCGGACATACCGAGCCTGAAAGAGACCCTGAAAGACGGTTGGCCGTACCTGTTCAGCCTGGTCATGCTGATCTACATGTTGCTGTTCATGCGGCTGGAGGCCTATGCGCCTTACTACGCCACAGTGGTGCTGTTGGGCATCTCAATGTTCAAGCGTCGGCACCGGCTTAATCTCAAGCGCGCGCTGGCGTTTATCATGGATCTGACCACCAGTGTTTCAAATTTAGTGGCTATTCTGGCAGGCATTGGCCTGGTGGTGGGTGGCCTGTCCTACACGGGGGTGGCCGGTGCCTTCTCCCGCGAGCTGCTACTCTACGCCGATGGCAGCATCCCGTTGATGCTGGCGGCCGGTGCAGTGACCAGCTTTGTGCTGGGCATGGGGATGACCGTCAGTGCGTGCTACATCTTCCTCTCCATTCTGCTGGCCCCAGCACTGGTCAATGCCGGTCTGAATCCGTTGGCAAGCCATCTGTTCATCCTGTACTGGGGCATGATGTCCTATATCACGCCGCCGGTGGCCCTGGCGGCGATTACCGCGGCCGGTGTCGCCGGTGCCAACGCCAGCAAAACCGGGCTGTACGCCATGCGGCTTGGGGGCATTCTGTTCATCCTGCCGTTCCTGTTCGTGCTTAACCCGTCGCTGATCCTTCAGGGTGCTCTGGGCAATATTCTGGTCTCTGTGGTGACGGCCGTAACCGCGATCTGGCTGATGGCATCTGCTATGGAGGGTTATCTTTACCGGGTGGGCGTCCTGGTCTGGCCGCTGCGCGTGCTGGTCATGACCTCCGGTGTGGTGCTGATCTATCCCGACATCGTGACGGATGTTATTGGCTTTGGTCTGATCGGCCTGATCTACGCGTGGCACCGATGGGTGCGGCGGCCTATATCCCTCGAATCCAGTTAACCGCAACCAATGCGATGGTGAACAATCGTGATTAACAAAATCTGTGAATCCCTGCGGGCCGCAGTTGCCGATATTGAAGACGGCAGTGTTGTGATGATCGGCGGCTTCGGTAACTCCGGTATTCCAATGCAGCTGATCGAAGCGCTTCGCCTGCACGGTGCCCGTGAATTGACCATTATCTCCAACAATGCCGGCACCGCTGAAGAAGGCATTGCGTCGTTATTGCGGGACCGTCTGGTGCGCAAGATAGTGTGTTCGTTCCCGCGCTCGTCCGGCTCGATCTGGTTTGAGCGCCTGTACGAAGAAGGCGAGATTGAGCTGGAGCTCGTGCCACAGGGCACCCTGGCTGAGCGCATCCGCGCCGCCGGTGCCGGCTTGGGCGGGGTTTACACACTAACCGGTTATGGCACCCGGCTGGCCGATGGCAAAGAGACCAAGATGATCAATGGCAAGGGCTATGTGCTGGAAACCGCCATGCCTGCCGATGTGGCACTCATCAAAGCAGACCGCGCCGATGCCTGGGGCAACCTGGTCTACAATACCGCTGGCCGCAATTTTAACCCCATCATGGCAACGGCCGCCCGCACCACGATCGCTGAAGTAAAGACCATTGTCGGGGTGGGGGATCTGGACCCGGAGTGCATCGTCACGCCCGGCATTTTTGTCGATCGCGTCGTCGCCCAAGAGGTACAGCAACATGATGCGGCTTAGTACGGATGAGATGGCTCGTCGGGTGGCTCAGGACATCCCGGACGGCGCCTACGTGAACCTCGGCATTGGTATGCCGACCTCGGTTTCCAATTATGTATCGGATTATAAACAGGTTATTTATCAAAGCGAGAACGGCATTCTCGGCGTAGGGCCGGCTCCAGAGCCTGATAAGATTGACCCGGATCTGATCAATGCCGGTAAGCAGTATGTGACACTGCTCAAGGGCGGCTGCTACTTCGACAACGCCGAATCCTTCGCGATGATGCGCGGTGGCCACCTGGACATTGCGGTGCTGGGTGCGTTTCAGGTTTCGGCCACCGGCGATCTGGCCAATTGGGCTACCAACAACGACAAGTTTCCACCGGCCGTTGGCGGTGCCATGGATCTGGCGGTGGGTGCCAAACAGTTGTTCGTGCTGATGCGCCACACCACCAAGACAGGTGAACCCAAGATTCTGGAGCAGTGTGAGTACCCACTTACCGGGGCGGGCGTGGTCAAGTGCATCTACACCGATCTGGCGGTGATTGATGTCACCGACGAGGGTTTGCGGGTGCGGGAACTCTATGGCGACAATACCCTGGCCGAGGTTCAGGCACTGACGGCGGCGCCGTTGTTACCACCGTTATAGGGAAATACCTCTTGGTCACTGGATGGACAGATGTTATGCCCCGCCCGAGTTTATGAGCCAGGACACCGCCTCATCATTGCTGACCCTGCGTTCCGTGCTTGCCTACCTGGCTTTGGGCGCGGGGGTGCTGTCATTTCTGCCGGGGCTCGGGGTTGTAGGTGCGGTCGCGATCATCAGCGCCATCATCCTGGGCTGGCGGGACCTTCGGTTGGTGGCGCGGCTGCTGTTCGGCCTGCTCACGGCGATGACGGCCATTGCGATCGCGACTGAGCCGAGTGCGCTTATCGGCGCAGCCACCAGTATGACCCGCCTGACCGCGCTCATCATAACGGTGATGCTGTTATCCTCCATGCTGGGTAAATCCGCAGATCTGGGGGTGATTTCCAAGAGCCTGTTTGCGGGCTCACCGCTGGCCCGCTACTACAGCGTGACCTTCGGCACCGCCTTTCTGTCGATACCGCTGAATTTTGGCTCGGTTGGCGTGGTCGCCACCATGATCCAGGGCGAAAAGGACCAGCAAGGCGACTCTGCAATCACTCGCAATGCTTCTCGCGGCGTACTGCGCGGTTTTGGCGCATCTCCGATTTTCTCACCGCTGTCGATCTCCATTGTCCTGACCGTGACATTTGTACCGTTCCTACACAGTTGGCAGATTATTGCGATCAGTCTGCCACTGGCCGTGGGTTACCTGCTAATAGGGGCGCTGTTTCTTGAGCCCGAATCACCCGGGTACCAGCCTGTCGCGGCACCAGAGCCGGGCACAAGGCGGGCCCGTATGGCGCCCTGGCTGAGGTTTGCCGCCGTCATCGGGGCGATTTTCGGGGCAACATTCGCCCTCAGTGGCTACTTTGATCTTAGCTACTCGCGTGCGGTGACGCTGAGTTGCCTCGGTGCGGTAGTGATCGGGCTGGCGCATCGGCGTTTACAGGGCGGCAAAATTACCCTGCCGTCGATGGCACCGATGAGCAATGAACTGGTGATAGTTGGAGGCTCAGCCTTTCTCGGGGTACTGATCAGCACCTTTGCCACCCAGTGGCTGGGTGCAGGGTTCAGCCTGCCGGGCTGGGCCTACCCGATAGTCGCATTCGTGGTGCCATCGGTGTTTTTCCTGGGCGGTATGATCGGATTTAACCCGATTGTTATCGGCACCCTGACTGGCGGCGTGCTCGGGCCGATCTGGCCCGTGAGCGCGGTCCTTGGGTTGGGCATCGCCATGGTCTCCGGCTGGGGTCTTACTGCTGCGGGTACGCCGTACTCAGCCAATTCACTGCTGCTGGAGCGTCTGACCGGTTACAGTGCCCAAGTGGCCTCTTTGCGCTGGAACATGGCGCTGTCGGTATGTTGCCTGTTGTTTACTGGCGCGTTGGCTGCTGTCATTACCCTGGTGAAGGCTGGGCTTTGATCCGACGGTAGCGCTTAACCGGTCTTTTTGCGGATTGTTTTTGCATCGGTTTCGGAGTGCTCCGGCATAAACACCTCTCGCACCGAGAGCGGGTTACCATCGGCACCTTCTACCGCCCATTGGTTGACATCAATGGCATGAGCCACGAAGAAGCTG
The DNA here is from genome assembly GCA_018066865.1 of Marinobacter sp. Taxonomy (GTDB): domain Bacteria; phylum Pseudomonadota; class Gammaproteobacteria; order Pseudomonadales; family Oleiphilaceae; genus Marinobacter. The sequence goes on from JAGPVT010000042.1 coordinate 26,354, forward strand.
GCTGGCAGCGAATTGTCTCTAATAGCTACAATAATCACTTATAGCTAATTCTCCGTGCCTCTGTTATGGTTCGTCGCATCCTGCCTCTAGGGATTCCGCAGTTTCAGGCTTCAAGCCTTCTTGCGAACCATCCATACGACCTGTCAGAGGACGTCACCCCGATTACCGGCGCGTGACTGTAGTCGTCTTTTATTCCATGAATATTCATGGCATCTGCCCACATTCGCCGAGAACGGTGTTCGTGGAGGCAGAGCAATCAAGAGTTAATCATATATGAGTTTTTCTTCACTCGGTCTTTCCGAGCAGCTGGTCCGTGCAACCACCGACCAGGGTTATGACACCCCGTCCCCCATTCAGCTTCAGGCCATTCCTGCCGTACTTTCCGGCAAAGATGTGATGGCAGCAGCCCAGACGGGCACAGGCAAAACCGCCGGCTTTACACTGCCATTATTGCAGCGCCTGGCGGAGAACCCCCGCACCGGCAAAGGCCCGCGTGCACTTATTCTGACGCCCACCCGTGAACTGGCGGCGCAGGTTCATGACAGCGTAAATCTTTACAGCAAATATGTTCCTACCAAGGCCGCTGTGGTTTTTGGTGGTGTGAAAATCAATCCGCAGATGATGAAGCTGCGCAAAGGTGTGGATGTGCTCGTTGCAACACCGGGCCGCCTGATGGATCTGTATCAGCAGAATGCTGTGCGTTTCAACGAAGTGGAGATCCTGGTACTGGACGAAGCCGACCGCATGCTGGACATGGGCTTTATCCGTGATATCACAAAAATTCTCGCGTTGTTGCCTGCCAAGCGCCAGAACCTGCTGTTCTCGGCCACTTTCTCCGGTGAGATTCGGGCCTTGGCTAAAGGCCTTTTGAACAACCCTGTACAGGTTGATGTGGCGGTCAGGAATACCACGGCTGAGAGCGTGGTCCAGTCGGTGTATTCGGTTGATCAGAGCCAGAAAACTGCTCTGCTGAGCAAGCTGGTGCGTGATAACAGCTGGGAACAGGTGCTGGTATTTACCCGCACCAAACACGGTGCCAACCGCCTGACCCAGAAGCTTGAAAAAGATGGCATCACTGCGGCAGCCATACACGGCAATAAGTCTCAGGGTGCCCGCACCCGCGCTCTGGCCGACTTCAAGGCCGGGGAAGTGCGTGTGCTGGTTGCCACTGATATCGCGGCCCGTGGCCTGGATATCAAACAGTTGCCTCAGGTGGTTAACTTCGAGCTGCCTAACGTGCCGGAAGACTACGTTCACCGCATCGGCCGGACCGGTCGAGCTGGTGAGAGTGGCAATGCGTTGTCGCTGGTAAGCGCTGATGAACTCAAGATGCTGGTCGGCATCGAAAAACTGATCAAAAAGCAGCTGCCGCGCAAGGAACTGGAAGGTTTTGAGCCAAAGAACAATCTTGCGCTCAAACCCAAGGCCAAGGCAGATCCGAGTAAGGCACGTGGTCGCAGTGGCGGCGGAAGCGGTCGGCCTGATGGCAAGCCCCGCAATTTTGGCGATAAGCCCGGTGGACGCAGTGGTGGTCGTAGCCAGAGTGGCAATGGTCAGCGTGGACGTTCAGGCCAGCGCCAGAGTGCATAAAGAGCGCTTGAAGGTTGCTTGAAGAGTGCCTGACGCCTTGTCGGCGACAGGTAACGGATTAAACAATGCGGAGCTTCAGCTCCGCATTGTTGTTTTCGGGGATCAGAACTTGTAAGTGAAACCTACCATGTAGACCATTGGGTCAATTTCTACTTCAAACTTGTCGGTTTTGGCCGCGAAGTTGCCGCTTGCATCGTAGACCTTAATAGTTGCGTCTGTGTTGATATCTGCCCACCAGACTGCTGCGTTCAGACCGAAGTTTTCGCTCAGCATGTAGTCAATGCCTGCTTCAAAGGCAACGCCAACGCTGTCATCCAGGTTCAGTTTAGTGGTTGCTCCAGGGAGAGGAACTGTACCAGCAACCGCACCGTTGAGCGTATCGGTGGTCTTTTCTTCAAAGAAGGTGGTGTAGTTCACGCCCACACCTACAAACGGCTGCAGCGCGGAGCTGCTGTGCATCGGGTAGTACTGAAGGGTGAGCGTCGGCGGCAGTTGCTTGGTTTCGGCCAGTTTTCCTGCACCAGCGAGATCTCCGGCGCCATTGATATCGTGCTTGAACGGAGTAGCACCCAATAAGCCTACGCCCAGATTGCTCGTAAACATGTAGGTCGCGCGAATACCGAGTTGTGTATTGGAGTCCACTGCAACGCGAGCATCAGATCCGAAAATCGGTGCTCCACCAACTTTAATGACTTCACTCGAATCATCCGGCGCCACATGCACAGCACCTGCGCGCAGAATGAAATCACCGGCTTCGAAAGCCTGAGCGGCGGGTGCAACGGCCATAACGGCGGCAGCCATAACACTGAGTTTGAACGTACGGGACATATCTATCTCCTTAACCTGAATCGTTGTTGCGCCCAGATTAAAGGCCTCAGAGATAGGGAACTTGATATAGCGCAATAATCGCGGATGGATGATTTGCGTTAGAGCGACGGATTGACGCAACTCAAGAAATTGATGTGCAGTGTATTTTTTCGGATTGTCAGGCGGAGCTTTTTTTGCTGCCGGGTACGCCGGCACCAGGCACAAACACGTCTCGTACCGTGATGGTCTCGCCTTTCGCGTTTAGTACCTGAACCGTCTGGACAGGTTGCCCGGTTGCCCGGTCGCGCAAATCCAGTGGAGCCTCATCTGGTGCAGGATTCCACTTGTCACCCCATTGGCGCAGGGCAATAACCACCGGGAACAGGTCCCGGCCTTTTTCGGAAAGCCGGTACTCGAAGCGGGAGCCGTGCTCGCCAACTTCCACTTTTTTCAGCACCCCGTTGTCCACGAGTCGGGCAAGACGGTCGCACAAGATATTCTTGGCGATACCCAGCTCCTGTTGAAAATCCACAAAACGCCGGGTGCCGTACATGGCGTGCAGAACTATAAGCAGCGACCACCAGTCCCCCACCTGATTCAGGGCGCGGGCGACGGAGCAATTGGAGTCATCAAAACGTTTTCTGGCCATGAGATGAATTGTACAGAATAAGGTTGCATATTAAAACCAGATTAAATAGAGTTGCGTTAAGAAACCAAATTGGTGAGGTAGCTATACAGGTTACCGAGTCACTGTAATCAACATCAATCGCTAAAATCGATTCTTTTCAGGGAGTAATCACCGATGACCATGAATCTGGGCCCTATGTTTGAGCCATTCGATATTCACAACCTTACCCTTCGCAACCGGGTTGCCATGGCGCCCATGACCCGGAACTTCTCACCCAACGGCGTTCCCGGCGAGAACGTGGTCGCTTATTATCGGCGGCGCGCCGAGGCCGGTGTGGGGCTTGTCATTACTGAAGGCACTACGGTGAACCATCCCGGTGCCAACGGCTACCCGAACGTACCCGCGTTTCACGGTAACGAAGCGCTCGCAGGCTGGAAGAAGGTGGTAGATGCGGTGCACGAAGCCGGTGGCGCTATCTTCCCGCAGCTTTGGCACGTCGGTTCCGTGCGCAAGGAAGGCACAGACCCCGATCCGTCTGTTCCCGGCTATAGCCCGTCTGGTCTGTTTGCGCCTGGCAAGCCTAACGGCAAGGCGATGAGCAAAGAGGACATCGACGATGTAGTCACCGCGTTTGCCGATGCCGCGCAGGATGCCAAAGCGCTCGGGTTTGATGGCGTAGAGATTCACGGCGCTCACGGATATCTGCTGGACCAGTTCCTGTGGGAAGGTACCAACCAGCGGGATGATGAATATGGCGGCAGCATGGAAAACCGCCTGCGTTTTGTAGTAGATATCGTAGCGGCCGTGCGTCAACGTGTGGGTCCCGAGTTCCCGATCATGCTGCGTTTCTCCCAGTGGAAGCAGCAGGATTACGATGCCAGACTGGTAAACAGCGCGGACGAGCTCGAGCAGTTCCTCAAGCCTCTGGTTGAAGCCGGTGTGGATATTTTCCATGCCTCAACCCGTCGTTTTTGGGAGCCGGAGTTTGAAGGCTCTAACCTTAACCTTGCTGGGTGGACGCAAAAGCTGTCCGGCAAACCCGCCATGTCTGTTGGCAGCGTTGGACTGACCGAAGATTTCATCAGCGGCACCATGGCCAGCAAGCAAGAATCGGTTGAACAGTCGGGTATCGACGAACTGGCAGAGCGCATGAACAACCATGAGTTCGAGTTGATTGCGGTTGGTCGGGCGCTGCTGCAGGACCCCGAGTGGCTCACCAAGGTAAAGGAAGGACGGCTTGGTGAAGTGGATGATTTCGCCCGCAACTCCCTCACCAAACTGTACTGAGCCCGGACAGAATATTTCCTCTCTGTAACAGCATACCCCCATTGCCTGAGCGTATGATGGGGGTGTTTTTTTATGGGTAGAAGTTTACAGGAGGGAAGGCAATGTCTTTGAAGAACAGTCTTTCAGTTTTGATGCTTGCGAGCCTGCTGGCGTTTGCCGGTTGTGCCACCGTAGGCAAAGACTTTTCCACGCACAATATTGATCAGATTACGGTGGATGAAACCACCCGGGCCGAAATTCAGGAAATGTTCGGAGAGCCCTGGCGCACAGGTGTTGAAGACGGAAAGCGCACCTGGACCTACGGCAAATACCGTTGGTCAGCCTTCGGCGATGCGGAAACCACGGATCTGGTTGTACGCTTCAATCCAGATGGCACAGTTTCTTCTTACGTATACAACACCACCGAATAAACGCCCTGGTGATGCGGTATCCACAAGATCCGGATACCGCATTCATCAGACTTGCGTGACTCGCTTGGTTTAGTCCCTTAACCCGCTCACCAGCTTGTCGATGCTGTCTTTGGCATCGCCGAACAGCATGCGGGCGTTGTCCTTGAAGAACAGCGGGTTTTCCACCCCGGAATAGCCTGTTGCCATACCCCGCTTCAGAATCACCACTTGGCGTGCCTTCCAGACCTCAAGCACCGGCATGCCGGCAATCGGGCTGCCCGGGTCTTCTGCCGCTGCCGGGTTCACCGTATCGTTGGCGCCGATAACCAGCACCACGTCTGTTGTCGGGAAATCCGCGTTGATTTCGTCCATCTCCAGCACGATGTCGTAAGGCACGTGGGCTTCTGCCAAGAGCACGTTCATGTGCCCAGGCAGGCGACCGGCGACCGGGTGAATACCAAAACGAACATTTACGCCACGTTCCCTCAGCAGTTTGGTCATATCGCTGACCCCGCTCTGGGCCTGGGCCACTGCCATGCCGTAACCCGGTACGATAATCACTGAATCGGCGTTGCGCAGTTCCTCGCACACCTCGTCCGCACTGGTCTCTACAGCTATCTGGTCGTCAGAGCCTGCAGCGGCAGAACTGCTACTGGTCTGGCCGAAGCCACCGAGGATAACGCTGATAAACGACCGGTTCATGGCCTTGCACATGATGTAACTGAGAATAGCACCACTACTGCCCACCAGCGCGCCGGTTACGATCAACAGGTCATTGCCCAGCATGAAACCGATAGATGCCGCGGCCCAGCCGGAATAGCTGTTGAGCATGGACACCACCACCGGCATGTCGGCACCGCCAATGGCCATGATCAGATGAACCCCCAAAACGGCGGCTATTACAGTCATCAGCACCAGGGCAAGTATGCCCAGCGCCATACTCTCGGTACCCAGGAACCAGGCACCCAGCAGCACCGATACCGCGATCGCCGCCAGGTTCATCAGATGTCGGCCAGGCAGGGTGAGGGCTTTGCTGTCGATACGGCCATCCAGCTTGCCGCAGGCAACCAGCGAACCGGTGAAGGTGATGGCGCCAATAAAGATACCCACAAACACTTCCACCAGTTTGATGGTGTGCTCGGCACCTGTGGTGTGACTCAGCGGCTCAATATAGCCTGTGAAGCCCACCAATACTGCAGCCAGACCCACGAAGCTGTGTAACAGTGCCACCAACTGTGGCATCTGGGTCATTTCCACTTTGTTGGCGATGACAATGCCAATGCTGGCACCCACCAGCACCGCAATCACAATGGCGACGAGCCCGCTGTCACTGACACTGGCCATGGTTGCTACCAGTGCGATGAGAATGCCGGCAACCCCGTAAAGGTTGCCCCGGCGCGCCGATTCCTGATGGCTCAAGCCTCCGAGGCTGAGAATAAACAATACACTGGCGACCACGTAGGCCACACTGACGAGTCCTGTACTCATGGTGGTCGCCTCCTATCTGCGGAACATTTTGAGCATGCGATGGGTAACCCGGAAGCCACCCCCTACGTTGATGCTGGCAATCAGCACCGCCACAAACGCCATGATTCCGACCGCGACGTTTTCTGCCTGGGCCAGGTGCAACATGGCACCAATCACGATAATGCCGCTGATGGCGTTGGTTACACTCATCAGGGGTGTGTGCAGGGAGGCGGTTACGTTCCAGACAACCTGCCAGCCAATAAAACAGGCCAGCACAAACACCGTGAAGTGCCTCAGGAAGCTTTCAGGTGCGTGAGCACCAACGCCATACAGCGCCGCAAGGGTGATGATCAGAACGGCGCCCTTGCCAACCAGGCTGCGGCGTTGAGATTCTTTGTGCGCGGCTGCTTTCTGTTCTGCTGAAGGCTCTTCTGTGCCCGGTGCGGGCTTGGGACTCGTTGGAGCTTGCGGTTGTGGCGGTGGCCAGGTCACATCCTGATCCAGCACAACTGTAAGACCCCGAATCACGTCGTCGTCCATATTCACCTGGGGCTGGCCGTCTTTCTCTGGCGTCAGTTCAGTCATCAGGTGGAACAGGTTGGTGGCGTACAGATCACTGGCCACCTTGGCCATGCGACTGGGCAGATCCGTGTAGCCAATCAATGTGACGTCGTGCTGCTCGACAATTTTACCGGGTTCGGTGAGTTCGCAGTTGCCGCCGCGCTCCGACGCCAGATCGACAATCACACTGCCGGGTTTCATGGATTTCACCATCTCGGCAGTGATCAGCTTCGGCGCCGGCTTGCCGGGAATCAGAGCGGTGGTGATGATGATGTCCACTTCTTTGGCCTGTTCGGCAAACAGGGCCATTTCCGCCTTGATGAACTCATCGCTCATCTGTTTTGCATAACCGCCAGTGCCGCTGCCTTCTTCTTCACCAAAATCCAGCTGCAGAAATTCAGCACCCATGCTTTCAATCTGTTCCTTCACCTCCAGCCGGGTATCAAACGCCCGCACGATAGCCCCCAGGCTGTTAGCTGCGCCCACCGCCGCAAGCCCTGCTACACCAGCCCCGATAACCATTACCTTGGCTGGCGGCACCTTGCCTGCTGCCGTCATCTGGCCGGTGAAAAAGCGCCCGAAGTGATTGGCCGCCTCCACCACAGCGCGGTATCCGGCGATGTTGGCCATGGCGCTCAGCGCATCCATTTTCTGGGCGCGGCTGATTCGGGGCAGGCTGTCGATGGCAAAGGTGGTGATTTTGCGGGCCGCAAGTTTATTCAGAAGTTCAGAGTTCTGGGCGGGCCAGATATAGCTGATGAGAAAGCCACCCTCCTTCATCAGATCGGCTTCATGCTTGCCCAGCGCCGGGTTATCCATGGGTGCGCGAACCTTCAGGATGAAATCCGCGTCGCTCCACAACGAGTGGGCATCTGCAGCAATGGTCGCGCCAACGGCCTCATAGGCTTCATCACGATAGTGCGCCGCTTCGCCCGCGCCGGACTCAACCGCGACTTCGTAGCCCAGAGCAATCAGCTTGTGCACCGATGGTGGTGTCGCTGCAACCCGTCGCTCGTCTGTATATATCTCTTTCGGAATACCAATCTGCATGATGCAAACACCCTCTGTTTGGACCAGTGAAACAAAAGTGAGCTACCTACATCCTAGTGCAAGTTCAAGACTTTGCCTGCCATACGTTCTGTTGCGTACGGCGGATATCCGGATAAGGCGTTATGCTTCGCGTTTTTGCACCCGCCGGGATTTTTTCGATGTTCGAGATGTTTTTCAGTACGTATATCAGCAGTACGATCCGCTTCCTGTTTTTGCTGGCCCCCTTTTTTGCGGTATCCATGTTTATCGCCTTGACTCGTGGGCTGCCCGCAGCCGAAAAAATCTCGATTATTCGCCGGGCATGCATCGCTGCCTCCGTTATGGGCGTGATATTGTTCTTTGGCGGCCCTGTGCTGTTCAGTGCCATTGGTATTACTCTGGATTCCTTCCGCATTGGTGCCGGCACGCTGCTGTTTCTGACCGCCATCAGCCTTGTCACCAGCGGCACCCGCAACCACGCCACCGGCCTGCCGGAGGAAGAGCGCGATGACATCGCTGTGGTGCCATTGGCAGTCCCGGTAATGATCGGCCCTGCCACCATTGGTGCTATTCTGGTTTACGGTGCTGAGCTCAAGAAGGTACCCGAAGTTGCCGGAGGCCTGCTGGGGTTGCTATCTGGTCTGCTGATTCTGGGTATATTGCTGCATCTGTCCGGGTATCTGGAAAAGGCCCTGGGTAAAACCGGCCTCAACATCCTCTCCAAAATCAGCGGCCTGGTACTCTCGGCCATGGCAGCGGAAATTGTTCTGACAGGCATCACTGGCTTTATCGCCAGCACGGGTCTAATAGGAGCTTAAGGAGGCGCGATGTCCACCGACACCACAGAGCACAACCGAAACCGACAGGATTTCTCCGGTATCGACTCGATCTGGTTGTTTGGTTATGGCTCGTTGATCTACAAAGTGGATTTCCCGTTCCTCGAAGAACGCCCCGCTTCTATCCAGGGCTGGGCACGTCGATTCTGGCAGGGATCCCACGATCACCGGGGTACTCCGGAAGCGCCGGGCCGAGTGGTGACATTGATTGAGCAGCCCGGGGCCAAGTGCAAAGGCATGGCGTTTCGGGTTTCACCGAAAGTATTCGAGCATTTGGATGTGCGGGAGAAGAATGGCTACCTGCGATTCACCACAACCCTGACGTTCGATAACGGCAGTCATGGTGAGGGGCTGGTTTATATTGCTACTGAGGATAACGAAGCGTTCCTTGGTGATGCTCCTGAAGCCGAGATTGCCCGTCAGATTGCTGCAGCTGTTGGCCCTAGCGGTCCCAACTCTGAATATCTGTTGAGACTTGCAGAGTCTTTGCGTGCACTAGGTGATGAGTGTACCCACACATTCTCTATTGAAGCGCTCTTAAAAGCAGACTCCTAAGCTGGATACGCAGCTCCTAAAAAGCAGCCGGGGAAGAAGCACTCTCCGAAACTGTGCGGAGCCATGGATGGCGGAGCCAAGCGTACACGGACGTATTCACAGCGTGTTTCGGAGAGTGCTTCTTCCCCGGTTGCGTCAGGCCTCCACCGAAGCGGCTCGGGGCTCCTCTCGAGCGGCAGGATTAAACCCTCTGGGAGGTGAATTGCGACGCTGGTTCAGGCCAATCAGTACCAGTGGCACAACAACCATCAGGCTACCTACTAAGAACCACCAATCCGGCACTTCGTTAAACCAGATCCAGCCGATACCCACAGCCCAGATCAGCCCGGTATATTCCGCACTGGTCACTTGATTTGCATCTACCTGACGGTAAGCCAGCAACACGGTTATGTTGTAGCCGAGAATAAACACTGCGGAGCCGGCAGCGGTAAACAGAATCTCTGGATGCCAGGTCGCACCCTGCTGCCACTCCCAAATCGCAAGTAACGCAGACGCAGGAATAACCAGCAAGTAGTTGAGAAACAGCTTATACACCGTCGTCTGGTTCTTCGGCAGCTTGCGAACCATCACCGCGTTAATAGCCAGTGTGAGCGCGGACCCCAGAGCCGCTATGGCAGCCCAGTTGAACTCTACCGGGCGCAGGATAACGATGATGCCGGCAAAACCACTGAATACCGCAAACACACTCAGTGGTGTGAGGGATTCCCGGAAGATGACCACGGAAAACACCATCACCAGAATCGGCGCTGCGTAAAACACTGCGTTGGCCGTGGCCAGGGGCAGGTTACTCAGGGCCACGATCATGCACAGGAGGCCCACCAGATGAATGTGCGCCCGCATCGCGTGTATTTTGATGCCGGAAAACAGGTTGTTGCGGTCGATCTTGCGCGCCAGTGGCAGCAGGAGCGCAAGAGTGAGCATGCAGCGTACGAACGCAAACTGGAAAATTGGTGCGCCCGGCTCCATCAGCTTGATAAATACGTCCGAGACCAGCGCCATGGCGTTGCCTAACACAAGCAGAAGTATTGCGCTGTTTACGGTTTTGCCTGACATGTTTTCTTTCCTGATATCCGGGTATGAATAAAGCGCGCACGTAGAGGGTGGAAGTCTTAGGCTACTTACGTTTTAATATCCGATAAAATGATGTTTATTGCTCAGGTATTAGAAAAATAGATAATGAAGCTGCCTCCTCTCAAAGCCTTACCCGTATTTGAAGCGGTTGCCCGCCTCAACAGCTTTTCCATGGCTGCCCAAGAGCTAGCGGTAAGCCAGAGTGCGGTGAGCCATCAGATCAAACAGCTGGAAACCTATCTGGGTGAAAAACTGTTCTGGCGCAGTGGCCGCACGCTCGCGTTGACCGACGAAGGCCGCCAGTATCTGGACGCCATCAGCACCGCATTGCTCCAGATTGAGCGGGCCAGTGAGCAACTGCTGGGACACGAAGAGTCACGGCTGCGGTTATCGTTGTTCAGCTCCTTTGCGGTGCGCTGGCTCGTGCCCCGATTACCGGATTTGCAGCGACTGCACCCCCAGGTAGAGCTGGCGCTGGAAATGAGCAGCGAGAACCCGGTGCTGTCCGATCGGGTTGCGGATTGTTTTATCACCATCCACAGAGATTCACCGGCCTACAGTTACGAACTCTTGTACGTGGAACGCCTCTTTCCCGTGTGCAGCCAGGACTACTGGCAGCGCATCCGCCGGGAACTGGGGCGGGAAACAGATGTAACAGGGCGCGATGAGCCCGCCATGACCACAGAGGAGATAGCCCGCTTTCCCCTGTTATCTACCCACAGCATTTACGATAAAGCCGCAGGCGATTGGGACGCCTGGTATCAAGCGGTGGGCGAAACGATTCCTTCCGGTGCTCGCGTTCAGCATTTCAGCCATATGCTGCTGGCCCTGGAAGCCGCGCGCTTTCATCAGGGCATTGCACTGACCAACGATTACATGTTGAGCACTCGCAAGGATTCTGAGGAGATTGTGCGCTTGCCCTGCCACCCGGTGATAACCGGCGATCGGTTCTATTTCGCCTGGAAAACCAGCCGGCGCCGGGAACGAAGCATACAACTGCTAAGAGGTTGGCTGGTCGATGAAGCCATCAGAGGTGGTTTGAGATCTGAATAATGTAAATCTGGCCTGTCTATCAAGAGGGGTCTTGACGACAGGCACTGGTGTACTTTTGAATCAAAGGTATTGATAACGAAGCAACCGGTGCTTGATGCGCTCCAGAATCACCTGATCGATCACCGCCGCCAGAATTGCAATCACCAGAATGTTGGTCATCACACCGGTCATGTCCGCAATTTCGCCGGAATAGGCCAGGGATTTGCCAAGCCCGGCGCTGAACCCAACAATCATTTCCGCCGATATCAGTGCACGCCAGGCATTACCAAAAGCCAGCTGGGCCCCGGTAATCAGCTCCGGCGTAACTGCGGGGAAGTACACACGCTTCAGCATTTGTGCTTTTGACGCGCCCATTACCCGTGCCGCAGAAATATGCACTTTCTCAACGCTTTCCGTGGCGTTCATCACGCTCAACGCTGTGGGGAAGAACGCACCAATCGCCACAACAACAATGATGGGCAGGTTACCGAAGCCCATCAGAATGAGGAACAGTGGCACCCAGGCAATCGACGGAATGGATTGCAGAATAATGATGGCGGCCTTCAGGGGGCTGCGCACCGCGTTGATCGTGCCGCCAACCAGTCCCAGCAGGATTCCGAAGAACAGTGCTGCACCGTAGCCGGCTCCGAGCCGTGTCATGCTGTTGCCAAGCCCTTCATAGAACTCGGCGCTGTTCAGCTCCTCCCACAACCGGAGAATGGCTGTGTGCACATCCGGCATCAAAAAGTCGGGCAGAAACCACGCCGCTACCTGCCAGAAAAACAGGATAAAAGCGATGGCGACAACATAAGCCCGTTTGGTTGCGACGCCCATTGTCTGGCTATTGCTCATGTTTAAAGCTCACGAGTCTCTTGCCAGGTCAGGTCCAGCAAGGCGTCAACATCGAAAGCTTCTTCATCAGGAAGAATGCCTTGTTTTTGCATAATGCCTGCCAGCTCTTTCATGCGGTTAATATCGGCTTCGGTCAGTTTGGAGCTGAAATCGTTGGTTTGAATGGCTTGGGCGATTACCTTTTCTGAAGGAATATCGCCTTCGTTGAGGGATTTAACAACATCTTCTTTAATGAAGTAATCGGTGATGTAAGTAGCGGCTTTCTCGGGCTGGTTTTCCAGCATTTCGATGGCGTCACGCTGGGCGTCGAGCGCAGCCCAGATCACGTCTTTGCGGTTTTTCAGAGTATTGCCGGAGGTAATCACTACCATGCATGGGAAGGGCCATACTTCACCGATTTCATAAATCTGCTTAACCGGTGCAACCAGCTGTGCAATTCGGTCATAAGGTTCAAACAGGAAGGCGGCGTCGACTCGGCCACCCACCAGCGACTGAACCGCTACTGCCGGCGCCACGCCCATAATATTCAGGTCGTCTGGCTGCAGGCCGGCATTGGCCAACATAACGCCTTTAAGGACGATATCGGCAGTGCTGCCCTGTTTCTGGGAGGCAAGGTTGCGGCTCTTGAGGTCTGCAACCGTTTCAATGCCCGAGTCGTTGCGCACAACCAGTGAGTGGTAACCACGCTGGGCGCCGCCAACAATCTTCAGGTCGGCTCCGCGAGATGACCAGGTGAAGGCATTTGAAAAGCCCAACACGCCAATATCAAGCTGGCCCCCAACGATGCCCTTGATCAGATCAGTGCCAGAGCTGAATTCAATCAGCTTTGCATCCAGGCCATACTTTTCATAAAGGCCCGCTTCGTGCGCGAGCATGGCTTGGGCATCGTCCATTACACGGACATAGCCCACGCGAAATTCTTCTTTGGCGGACGCAGGCACTGCAAGTGCCAGTGCCAGAACGGATGTCATAAACCAGCGAATCATACAGTTTCTCCTGTCTCTTCGGCGTGAGCCGATGCTGTGTCAGTGTCGATCCCCAACTTGTTCAGCACATCACGCCGGATATCGGCGAAGGCTGATAAATCGTGGGTTTTAGGTATATGGCCAAGCTCGATTTCCCGTAGCACGGTGGCAGGTCGGTTGCTGAATACCAGCACCCGGTCGGCAAGATACAGGGCTTCGTCTACATCGTGGGTAACCAGCACGACAGTAGGGCGTTCTTCTTCAATCAGATCCTTCAGAACACTTTGCAGCGTCATTCGTGTCAGTGCATCGAGCGCACCGAAGGGTTCATCCAGCAACAACACTTCAGGCCGTGCGATGAAAGCCCGGGCCAGAGCACAGCGCTGCCGCATACCACCTGAAACCTGATGCGGGTAGTAGTGCTCGAAGCCTGACAGCTCTACCTTTGCCAGCCATTTTTGAGCCTCTGCGAACGCTGTTTGCTTCGGGGTGTTCTGAAATTCCAGTGCGAGAGCTACGTTTCCGGCCAGTGTCAGCCATGGGTACAGAGCATGTTCCTGGAATACCAGAGTGCGCCGTGGTGAAGGTTTTTCGATACGCTTGCCACCAGCGGTCAAAGTGCCAGTAGAGGGTGTTTGAAGGCCTGCGAGCATATGCAACAACGTCGATTTCCCGCAGCCAGACGGCCCGAGAAGAGCCACAATCTCTCCGGTTCTGATTGTCGTATTGAAGTGGTCAATGACGTTGAGGTCGCCAAACGACTTTGCCACTTCGCTGAATGTCAGTTCCATATAGCCCACCGGAATATTGATATATTCTTAAATTGCATAACAATCGTATATTTTATTACTAAATGAGAGATTGAAAAAGTGTTTTACCTACTTTTCTCTGGATGATTTCTTAGGCAGTGAACTTTGGTTGGAAAAGGCAGGGCTGGGTTATGCGAATAGAGTGGAGTGTATGGAACGTGTATTGAATAACTGCCGGGCAAGGCCCGGCAGTTATCAGGTAAGGGCCCGCTTAAGTAGCCCTTTAATCACGTGGTTTAGTCCCTGGCAGGCCTTTCAACCACCTTGCGTTTGCCCTTGGCGCACCGGGACAGCGCCTTCAAGCCCTCTTCATCAAAGGCGTCCACACGTATAACGTCGTACAGAGCAGTCAGCGCTTCCTCAAGTTTATCGCACTCATCTGCCTTCACGACGCCTTCAGCGCAGGCCCAATCTACAAGCTCCTTGCGCTGATGGCCCATCAGCAGTGCGATACCGTCCAGGTCGTCCTCGTCGCGATTGCGAACGGCGTCATGTAAACGGCCGCGCATATCGGCGGTTTCGTTTGCCAGTTTGTAGGCATTCAGAACACGGCCAAGAGAATCGTCGGGATCCATGGTGGTGTAGACGCCGCGGCTGATGCGCTGGCGTAGCGGGGTGTCTTCAACAATGCTGGCGGCCACGCGGGTGCCCAGCTTGTCATCGGGCCCGTTAAGACCGGTCGCACCCAATGGGAACACCAGCAGACGCAATGGCCAGCGCAAGGCAGGTACCGGGAAGTTGATAATTGCTTCACGCATGGAGTGCTGCAGATCCCGCAGGCAGGTTTGCAGACACCACTCTACCAGCGGGCGCTGATCGTCCGGGTAGCCCTCTTCATGCCATTGCTTGATCACCGCCGACGCGTAATACAGCTGCACCAGGCAGTCCGCCATGCGCCCGGACAGCCTCTGCCGGGCTTTGAGACCACCGCCTACGGACAGCAGAGTTACATCGGTCATCAGTGCAAACCCCGCCGAGAAGCGCGCGAGCTGACGATACGATGATTTGATACCGCCCTGCCTGGGTACCGATTCCAGCAGCCCTCCGGTAAGGCCCAGAACCAGCGCCCGCAGAGCGTTTCTAGTGGTATGGGCCAGATGACGATAGAAGATTCCGTCAAACTTTTTCGCGGCTTTGTCTTCATCTTCCATACCGGCGGCTGCGATTTCTTCAACAATAAACGGATGACAACGAATGGCGCCCTGGCCGAACACCATCAGGCTGCGGGTCAGGATATTTGCGCCTTCCACCGTAATGCCAATGGGCACAGCGTTGTAGGCGCGGGCCATGAAGTTGCGGGGGCCGGTAATCACGCCACGGCCTGCTACCACGTCCATGGCGTGGTTGATCACGATCCGCATCAGGTCGGTATTGCGGTATTTCAGGAGTGCTGAGGGCACCGCCGGCCGCACGCCTCTATCCAGCATGCCGGAGGTCAACAGGCGCGCTGCGTCCATCATATAGGTGTAGCCGGCGATGGGCTCCAGGGCTTCCTGTACACCTTCGAACTGGCTTATGGAGCGGCCAAACTGCTCCCGGGTGTAGGCGTAGGAGCCAGTCGCGAGGCTCGCAACCTTGCCGGCACCGGTGCCGAGCGCGGGCAGTGAAATGGAACGGCCTATGGAGAGGCATTCCAGCAGCATGGTCCAGCCCTTGCCGAGCATGTCCTGGCCGCCGATGACCTGGTCCATGGGGATGAATACCTCGTTGCCCCAGGTCGGCCCGTTCATGAATACAGTGTTCATGGGCAGGTGCCTTGCACCTGCGTGCACACCTTCGGTTTCGCGGGGAACCAGAACGCAGGTCACGCCGATGTCGGCATTATCGCCCAGTAGACTTTCCGGATCGTAAACCTTGATGGCCAGGCCAATCAGTGTGGCGACCGGAGCCAGGGTGATGTAACGCTTGTTCCAGGTGACTTTCAGGCCCAGCACTTCTTTGCCGTTCCACTCGCCCTTGCACACAATGCCTTTATCCGGAATGGCGCCGGCATCGGAGCCCGCGATCGGGGAGGTAAGGGCAAAGCAGGGAATTTCCTCGCCACCGGCCAGCCGCGGCAGGTAGTGTTTTTTCTGTTCGTCAGTACCGTAATGCATCAGCAACTCACCCGGGCCGAGGGAGTTGGGTACCATCACGGTGACCGCCGCAGACACGCTGCGGGTAGAAATCTTCATCACGATTTCTGAATGGGCTGTGTTGGAAAACCCCATACCGCCGTCTTCTTTCGGAATCACCAGGCCGAAAAAGCCGTTTTCACGGATAAACTTCCAGGCTTTGTCCGGCAGATCGTAGTGTTCGTGAGTAATCTTCCAGTCATCCAGCATGGCGCAGAGCTTTTCTACCGGGCCATCCAGAAACGCTTGCTCTTCGCTGGTCAGGTGCGCAGGCCTGGCATCCAGAAGCTTTGACCACTGCGGCTTGCCGGAAAACAGCTCGCCATCCCAGTCCACAGAGCCTGATTTCAGGGCTTCTTCTTCGGTGGACGATAGTTTGGGAAGGCGGCTGCGAACCCAACCCAGCAGTGGTCGGCTGAACTTGTCGAGGCGCAGCTCGCTGGGAATAACCAGAATCAGAGCTAACGCGAGAAAAAGACCACCAAACAGGACACTGGCAAGGTGCCACTCATCCTGGAACACGCCCACCAGGGTGGCGATGGACATCACCAGAGCAGCGGTGGTGCCGCCAACTCCCAGATAGATCAAAATCAGGGCACTGATGAGCAGTAAAAGTACACTCACGGGCAGACCTCCGTATCAGGGGTGAATTCTTGAAATGTCAGTTTTAACCTTCGGCCAATGTCCTCGAACATGCAAGGGCCGCGCCTGTGTACCTGTTTGTTGCTGAACTTGTTACTTGAACCCGGGTTTACAGGCTCAGGCCAACAATCAGCAGCGCCAGTGTAGCCAAAAGAATCGCGACGTTGATGCCTAGCATCACGTTGAGCGCGTCTGGCTGATCAATAGCTCCGGGTAGTTTGCAGGCAAGCCAGAGAGCGAAGGGAGCGGTTACCAGTGACAGTATAGATGGCAATGGCAACCAGCCGGCGAGTATGCCCGTTATCAGAACCGCGTAGCCCGCAGCAAACAGGGCTGACACCAGCCGCGCGGCGGCAAGCGTGCCGAGGGTGATGACCAGGTGACGGCGACCTATTTTGCGATCTGCTTCCGCATCCGGGATCTGATTGATCAGCAGCAGTTCGCTCACCAGCAGCAGGCTGATAACGGATACGGTGATCGCGGTGGCATCAAGTTTTGTTCCAAGTGCTACCAGCGTGCCCAGAATCATTACCGGCCCAAAGCCGATGCCCGGTGCAAGCAGGCACAGCAAGGGGGAGCGGGTAATCCAGCGGGTATAGGTAAGCACAAGCGCTACTCCGGCGGTGCCCAGAACCAGCATGGGCAGACCGCGTTGCCAGAGAAAATACAGGCCAATAAGGATAACCAGAGCCAGAGTGCCAATGGCTGCCGCCAGTACACGCTTTGCGGCGCCGGGAGCCTCCGGAAGTGCGCCGCTGCCGCCGGAAAACGGTGTTCGGGTGGTAATCAGATCCAGCCCGGACACAAAATCCTCGTACTCATTGAGCAGATTCACCGCCGCATGTGCCAGCAAGGCACCCACAAAGACCAACAGCGTGTCCAGTATTACTGGTGGCTCGCCTTGTTGCCACGCTACTGCAACCCCCAGACCGACACACAGAGGCGCAAGAACCAGAAAGTTGGGGCGGGAGGCGCGAATCACAGCGACTGTTTCAGACATTCACACGGTCCTCACAGATATCCGTATACAACGAGCATATTTCAGATATAGCCAGCGGAAAAGACCAGCCCGAGCACAATCGGCATGACAACCAGGCTGCCCAGATTACTTAATAATACGAGTGAAGCCACTTTATGAGGTTCTTGCTGGTACTGCTCTGCAACCATGTAGTTGAGCACTGCAGGAGGCAGGGCGGCGAAGACCCAGAGCGCAGCGATCTGAAAATCGGGCAAGTCCAGCAGCAGAATCATGGGCCAGGCCAGCAACAGACCGCTGACCGGGCAGGCGATAGCGCCGAGCATGCCCAGTTTCCAGTCGCTGAAGTCGATGTCCAGCATTCGCACGCCCAAGGTAAACAGCATAAGCGGTATGCTGACTTCGCCGAGCATATTCAGCGCCTGCAGCAGCCAGTCCGGAAGCGGTATGCCGCCGAGGTTCACGGTCAGCCCGGCGATGCTGGCAAACACAATAGGAAGTCTCAGGCGCTGTAAAACAGAAGTGTGTGGGTCAAGCATGTACAGACCCACGGAAAAGTGCAGAAGCATCTCCACGATAAACAGCACGATGGCCGCTGGCAGCGCCGCCTCACCGAAGGCCAGAACCAGCAGGGGAAGGCCCATGTTGCCTGAGTTGTTGAACATCATGGGTGGCAGAAAGGTTTTCGGATTCAGGTTGAGAAGTCGGGTCAGCGGATACAGAACAATCCCGGAGCCCAGAACAACAACCGTTGCCGCCAGCGCAAGCCCGGCATAATCCTGCAGTGGCGCCTGCTGGTCTGCCAACACGGCGAAGATCAGCATGGGGACAAACAGCTCCATGTTCAGAACGTTCAACCCACGAATATCCGGCGTGCGAAATCGTCCGTAAAGGGCTCCACAGCCGGCAATCAGAAATACTGGCAGCAGGGTGGACAGGATCTGACCAATCATTTACAGCTCCAAAGGCGCGGGGGAGGTTTTGCGCGGGTAAACCGTTAGGTTCGCAAGTATGTGGGTAACTCGGCAAGTATTATTGCATTCCGTTCGACCAAAGCAGAATGCCAGTGTGCGAAGGGGCGAGTTGCGGGGGCGACAATACCCACCCACAATAAGAGCCAGAGTTACCCGATTGCTGACCGATTGTGGAGTACGCCAGTGACAGACTTTTTTGATCAGCCCCTTACGCGGGAAAATACCTGCTCGGTAAAGTTCGATGCCCGAAGGGCGGTGTTCGGTCGTGAGGATGTGATTCCGGTCTGGGTGGCCGACATGGATTTTGCCGCCCCTGAGGCCGTTACCCAGGCGCTTTCGGAGCGCGCCGCGCACCCGGTTTATGGTTATACCCTGTTTCCCGATAGCCTGTTCCAGTCAATAATGGACTGGTTTCGTGAGCGACATGGCTGGGACATTCAGCGCAAATGGATTCTGATGGCGCCGGGTGTGGTGCCGTCCCTGCACGCTGCCTGTATGGCTTATGCGGCCCCGGGTGAGGGAGTGATTGTGCAACCACCGGTGTATCCGCCGTTCTTCAGCTCCGTGCAGCTCAGTGGCCGGGTGGTGATTGAAAATCCGCTGGTCTGTGACAATGAAACCGGGGAATACCGGATGGATCTGGAGCATCTGGAAGCCTGCGCTGCGCGCCCGGATGCCAGGCTTCTGATGCTGTGTTCGCCCCACAACCCGGTCGGACGTATCTGGTCAGAACAGGAGCTCAAGGCCGTGCTGGATATTGCCCGTCGTCATGAGCTGACAGTGATTTCCGATGAAGTCCACTGCGATCTCACCTTCACCGATAAACCCCGACACCGCATGCTGGCAACGCTTGCCGGGCGGGACGATGCCCTGATAACCGCGGTGGCGCCGAGCAAATGCTTTAACATGCCGGGGTTGGGGTTGTCCGCTCTGGTCATACCGGATAGGGAGCAGCGCAATGCCATGAAAGCGGTATTCGACTCCATGCACCAGCCACAATGTAATCCATTCAGCATTGCGGGATTTGAAGCCGGTTACCGCTATGGTGCGCCCTGGCTGGATGACCTGATGGCGTATTTACAAAAGAACCGGGATTTTGTGGTGGAAACGGTTAACGCCCGCCTGCCTGGCATTCGAACCAGCGCGCCCGAAGGAACCTACCTGATGTGGCTCGATTGCCGGAACCTGGGCATGAATGATGCCGCTTTGAAACGGTTTTTTGTGGAAGACGCCGGCGTGGGTATGAATCCCGGCATCTCATTTGGTGAGCAGGGCAGTGGTTTCATGCGGCTCAACATCGGCTGCCCCAAGACGGTACTGGCCGATGTGCTGCAGCGTATTGAAGCGGCACTGCCAGCCATCCGGCAGGCTACTGGTCAACTATAGAACAGTGGTCGTCGACAAGTTCCCAGCGCGAAGGCTCGTTCATCCCCGGCATATCTCCGTTGGTTTTTTCGATGGCTTTCCACACCTTGCTGCCGTGGAAGGCCATTTCGCCCTCTTGGTAAGTCTCGGCCCAAAGCCACTGTTCTGGACGTTCGCAAAGGCCAGAAGCGTTTTTACCGGATGTGCTGGTTGAGTTTGTGGCTGGGTCCGGTGATTTAACCTGGGAGGGTTCATTACTCTGGGCGGTGGCGGCAGAACCGAATGCTGTAATACATAAAACCAGCAGCGATAACGCCAGCGTGCGATGAGCGGATCTGAAAGTGGATGTCATAAGCATGGTGGGCTCCTTAAGCATTTGTCAGGACAATTTGCTGTAATCCGGTGCTTGTCGGCCGGCTCGGGTTGCCAGTAGTAACCCAGCGAGAATAAACGCACCGCCAATAACATGGAACAGCCCCAGCGATTCTCCAAGGAAAATGCTGGCGAGAATCGAGGCAAACACCGGTGTCAGGTAAATGAAAATGGCTGCCCGCGAAGGGCCGATGCTGTGCACCGCGTAATTCCAGAAGCCATAGGCCAGAATCCCCGGGAAGATCGCGAAGTAGGCAAGCGGCATAGCCGTTTGCCGGGTCAGCTCAAAGCCCCCTGAGAAGAACAGCAGGTCGCTCAGGTAAAACGGCAGGATAACCAGAGTACCAAGCAGAATCTGCGTGCTGAGGAAGGTAAATCCGGGCAGAGGTACGGCCTGGCGCCTGAGCAGTACGGAAAACAGGCCCCAACTGAACACGGCGGCCACCATGATCAGGTCTCCCGGTTGGGCTTGCAGGCCAGTGAGTACCGAAAGATCCCCCCGTGCCACCACGGTGAGAATGCCAAATATCGCCAAGCCAATCCCCAGCGCCTGAATTGGTCGGGTACGATCGCCCAGGACAATCCATGCCAGTAGGGACACGAAAATCGGAATGGTGGCATTGATCAGGGCGATGTTGGTGGCTGTGGTGGTAACCGCAGCAACATACAACAGTGAGTTGAAGGCGCCCACGCTGAAGGTAGCGAGCACCAGCATTGAACCCAGATGCTGGCGGATCACTCTGTGGTGTCGCCAAATACCGGGCAGGGCGAAAGGCAGTAAAATGGCGAGCGCGATCACCCAGCGCCAGAACGCCATGGAAAGAGGCGGTATGCTGTCAACCGTGCCTCGTGCAACAACGGCATTGCCGGCCCAGAACAGTGGGGTCAGAACCAGCCCTGCGTAGGTGAGAGTGGCAGATCTGGCTGGACTGTTTTCTGAATACACATCAGCTCCTGTCGGTCATTCGCGAAAGCGTATAAACGATAGGATACTATTCTCCTGGAACTTTTGCCTTGGTACCAATGTGGTAAGCAGCGAAACCCGCCATAACCACCTGATCCACTGCCATGCCAATTATGCGGCCATCGCTATTGGCGTTAATGGGGTACTGGGCATTGGTGATCGGGTCCGCGACATAGCCAAGGATCTGGCCCATGGAAACCTTTGCGCCCAGCTCAACCTTGCTGAATAGAATGCCGCCATGGTTTGCCCGTACCCAGGCTGAGTCGTAATACACCGGCTCCGGATCACCCCACACAAACATGCGGGAAATCATGCCTTGTTTTTCCATCAGGCTGGCCAGGCTGTTTACGCCGGCATCAATCTGGTGCTCCTGAATGCGATGGGATTCGCCAGCCTCAAGCGTTACCGCACGAATGCCTGCATTCACGGCTGCGGTGCGAAGCATTCCGGGCGATCCACTGCTGTGTACCACCGCCATGCGATCAAAGCCCTGGGTAAACTCTGCAACCGTCGGGTTGTTCATGTCTGCACGCAGCTGCGGCAGGTTGGTCCGCTTCAGTGAGCCTGTATGGATATCCACCAGCATGTCGCAGTGCCGGATAATGTTTTCGAAAAGCGAGTTGGCAATCCGATCGGCAAGGCTGCCATTCGTAGTGCCGGGAAAGTGCCGGTTCAAATCACGGCGATCCGGCAGGTAACGGCTACCCTGTTCGAAACCGGGCAGGTTTACGATGGGGATACCCACTACGCTGCCGCTCAGCTTCGCTGGATCAAGGTCATACATGGTCTGGCGGATAATCTCGATGCCATTGAGTTCGTCGCCATGAATTGTGCTTGTCAGGCAAAGGGTTGGACCCGCATTGGCGCCATTAACCACCAGTACCGGAGTGGGCTGCGAGAGGCCGGCAATCTGAATGCCAGATGACCAGCCCAGGCGCGTGGATGTACCAGGCAGGACTTCACTGCCAAGCAGAACGAGATTTTTGGCGCGCTGTGGCTCTTTTGCTTCCGGTTCGGGCGCCGGTTGCTTCGGGGGTTCCGTTGCATCGGTGGCGGTATTGTCGTCCTCGACTTCGTGGTTTTCCTGGCCTTCACTGCCCGGGCTTTTTTGACTGCCGGGGTCAGTTGGTGGCTCTGGAGCTGGCGCCGGTGCTACGTCTTTCAGGTCTATATTGGGCGCTACTTTTTTGGGCTTCGGCTTCGGCGTGGCCGCAGGCTTTGGTTTCGGGTTTTCTGGCGCAGCATCTGCGGCAGGCACAGGCGCCTTGCCGGCTTTTCGCCGTGGCTCCGACTGCTCCACATCTTCAACGCTTTCGTCTTCCGCCAGCTCTGCCAGCAGAATCTCACGGGCGGCCTTCACCTGTTTTTTGTCGGCGGGAGGGTCTGCCATTGTTACGGCAGGTACAGCCAGCATCAGCAGGCATAGAAAGGATTTAATATCGGTCAGCTTGTGCAGCCTGGAAAACAGCATGATTCCTCGCGGGTCATCGATAAGGGCCCAAGGATAAAGGTCGAGTGGTGCTCATGAATATGGCAATAACAAAGGTTTAATGCCATTTTCATTGTGTGACGATGCACTTCAGGCAAACTTGTGCAAAGTTACTGGTTTAGCCACCTTGCAGGGACAATGCCTGCAAGCGTGTCAGTTATAACCGACGGAGGGAGTAAACAATATGGACCTTTTGCGAATTCTTATTGCTATTTTGTTACCGCCGCTAGGCGTGTTCTTACAAGTAGGTATTGGAAAGCACTTCTGGATCAACATACTGCTAACCATTTTGGGCTATATCCCTGGCATCGTGCATGCGGTGTACATTATCGCCAAAAAATAGAAACTGGCAGATGCTGCGGCATCACCGGCATCTACCGGCAGACGTGGCTCAGGTGGTTGGCGTGGCCCGCCACAGCCCGTCTTCCAGCAAGGCCCTGCCATCGGCCTCCAGTTTCAACAGGTGGGCCAGTGCGGAGCGGGCGGCGACACCGTGAATGGCCGTTGGCACATCACCATAGGCCTTGCTGGTCAGGTCTTTCAGGCTCACGGGTGACAGTGTGTCGAGAGCCCTTGCAACCTTGTGCTCCCGCGACAGGCGGTGGGTGATCAGGTAATCGATGATGGCTTCGGGGTGGCCCATCAGAAAGCCGTGAGCCGGCGCTATATAGCGAACGGGCTCTGCCAGCAAATCGTAGAGTGACTCCAGATAGGCTTTCATGTCGCCGTCGGGAGGGTTTATAACCACCGTTGAGCCCTGCATGATGTGATCCCCCGAAAACAGCAGCTCCTGGTCTCTCAGCAGAAAACAAAGGTGGTTGGAGGCGTGTCCCGGTGTGTGCAGCACTTTCAAGGTGCCGGCATCGGTTTTGATCAGATCGCCGTGCTCAGGCTGGTGGTCGGGCGCAAACTTCTGATCCTGTGAGGCTCCTTCCGGGGCTGATTGGCCATAAACTCTGCAGCCGGTTTTTTCCTTGAGTGTACGGGTGCCGGGGGAATGGTCAAGATGGGTGTGAGTAACGATTACAACGTCAATCTGCCCACCGGTCACCTCCAGAATCCGCTCAATATGACCCGCATGATCCGGGCCGGGGTCCAGAACGGTAAAGCGCTTGTGCCCCAGAATGTACGTGTTTGTGCCCGGGCCGGTCATCACGCCGGGGTTGGGCGCAGTCAGGCGGATCACGCCTGCTGCAACCTCAACCGCTTCACCGGGAACAATCTCCGATTTCGTGGTACCTGCACCCTCCGGATCCAGCTTTGCAGCTTCATCGTAAGCTGGCGCTCCAGGCTCCAGAATCACCGGTTTACCGCGTCGGATGGCTGGCCATGGCTGGCTGGGGTAGGATTCCGGCGGATTCGCCCAGGCATAGCGCATCAGGGTTTCGACGGTCTCAAAGTCCCGTAGAACCCGCAGCGTTCTTATGGTCGGCAGTGTCATTAATCGATGGCCCGCGCGATGCTCTTCCAGTGCTTGTGCAGGGCTGAGCCAAACGTGGCTGATGGTTTCTTCGCCATCATGGCTTACGCGCTGGTTCTCTGGTGCTGTAGTCACAAAGAACCGGGTATCGAAGCGCCGGGGAGGGCCGGGTGGGGTAATCCAGTGGCTCAGGTAGGCCATCCGGTCCAGAGGGATCGTCAGCTTGTGCTTTTGGCAAAGTTCAGCCAGAGAGAGCTTGCCTCCGAACACGGCCTTGCGATCATCATGAGCGGCGTGATCTCCGCTGATTGTCCGCCGGTCGGCATCGACGGCCAGCAGCACGCCGGCTTCTTCGAAGCATTCGCGGACGGCGGCCAGCATATAATCTGTGCCACCGTCGCTCAGGCTCATGGTGTGGCTGATTTCAGTGTCTTCCGGACCAGCTGCATGCATACGCCCATGGGATTCCTTCTGATCTACCGCGCCGCCAGGGAAAACGTAATAGCCGGGCAGAAACACCGCGTCCCAGGTACGTTGTAACAGCAGTATCTCAATGCCATTCGGGGTATCCCTTACCAGTGCCAGCGTGGCAGCAGGTCGAATATCCATAGAGTTTCCGTTATTCAAAACTGTAACCCCAGCGCTAAAAGATCAAAAATGAAGATAACCGATTTTCGCGACCGGTTCTTGAGATGAACACCTTAACTTAACAGAGTATCATCCGGTTCCGCGTCCCGACACTTTGCCAGACAGGTACCTTCCACAGTGGCCCGAATCGAGCTTTCTTTCCCTGACGATGTATTCTGTTTCGAAACGCGCATGCAGGTTCGAACGACCGATATCAATGGCGCCAATCATCTGGGCAACGATGCTCTGGTATCGATGCTATCTGAAGCGCGAGCCCAGTTCCTGATATGTTACGACATTCCAGAGAGCGATAGCGGCGGTGAGGGTATTATCGTGACTGATCTGGCCACTATGTATCAGTCGGAATCATTCTTTCCGGAAATGCTGCGCTTTGAGGTCGGTGTAATGGACTTCAACAAATACGGTGGCGACTTTGTGTTCCGGGTGACCAAGGTCGAGAGTGGCCAGGCCGTTGCTCTGGCGAAATATGGATTCGTGTTTTTTGATTATCACCAGAAGAAAGTGGTCCCCATGCCGGAGAGTTTCCGGTCACGCTTCGCTTGAATTCTTCCCGCCCTTGCGAAGTTGCTTCATACCGGTGCGATAGAAACTGTATGCCATGACACCGGCGAACAGGTTGCCCACCAGAGCACCGCTCATCAGGCCATAGATGCCGTTGAGCTGACTGCCTAGCCACAGCAGTGGCAGGAAGCACAGAAACAACCGCAATGTCGAAACCAGTAGCGCCCTCATGGCCAGGCCAAGCGCGTTGCACACCGACACCATCAGCATGCACACCCCAAGGCCGCTGTAGCTGAGCGGCACTCGCACAAGGTAGGCTCCGAGCAGGTCCTGAACTTGTTGGTCGCTGCTGAACAGTTCGGAGACAAGGCCGGAGGCGATCAGCCAGAGCAGGCCAATGGCCAGTTGCCAGATCACCACAAAGCGCACCGCCAGCCTTACCAGCTTGCGAATCTGTTCTATGTCTCCGGCACCCAGCATGCGGCCGATCATCGGTGGCATGGACATGGTGAGCGCAAGTACTACCACAATGGAGAAAAACTCGAGGCGTGTCCCTAACCCCCAGGCGGCAACAGCGGCCGAGCCGAAGCCGGCGACCATAGCGGTTGCCAGCATGGCTGACGCTGGCGGCATGAGCTGGCTGACCATGGCGGGGGCCATGATGCTGTTGAGCTGTTTCAGGGCTCGGCCCAGAGCGAGTTCGCGAAGATCAAAGCGTGCCCAGCCGCGTTTCAGCAGCTTTGGGTATATAAACAGGCAGCCGACGCCAAAAGAGGTAACCGTGGCCCAGGCGGCGCCGGGTAGCCCCCAGTCGAATACGAAGATATACAGGGGGTCGAGGGCGATGTTGGAAAGGCTGGTCGCCACCATCATGTAGCCGGGCAATTTGGTGTCGCCGTGGGAGCGACAAATGCTGTAACCGAAGTAGAGAAAGGCGCCGATCCAGGCGGAGAACAGCCAGGGTACCCAATAGCTGCGAACCAGAGGAAGCAGAGTTTCTTCTGCCCCGAGTGCAGTCATGATCGGGCTTTGCAGAAGCCACAAGCCGACACAGAGTAAAAACACCAGTGCACTGCCAACGGTAATGACCAGTCCGCCCAGGCGAAACGCCCGGAGCTTGTCGCCGGCGCCGAGTGTCCGCGAAATGATGGCGGTAGTGGCAATGCCCAGGCCCACCTGTAGCCCGATAATGAGCTGATGCATGGGGAGCGTGAAGCCGAGAGCTGCCAGTGGATCCCGGCCAAGCTGGCCGATAAAGGCGCTGTCGGCGAGCTGAAATGTCATCAGCGAGAGCACGCCAAACAGCATGGGCCAGGTCATGATGTAGAGCTGGTGGGGGAGGCTGGCGTTTTGGGTGGTATTGCTCACGGGTTGGGGGTGGTGCCTTGGTCTGGAATGGGGTGCTGAAGTCTAACAGGTTTACTTTGCAGTTGGCCTTTCGGGCGGATCGGCCTCCGCAGACACGCCGTAAACCCATCCTTGGGGGCTTGGCATTGCCATCCCTGGCAATCACAGTGTGCGAAGGCCGATCCGCCCAAAAGGCTCCAGGCCCGGGTAGTTTTCCTCCGGGATTTCCTAATGCCGCTTTGAAAGCCTGATCAGAGAACCTTCAGCGCTGCATCGTAGTCGGGCTCGTCTTTGATTTCGTTGACGAGCTGGCTGTGGATAACCTTGTTGTCCTCATCGAGAACCACCACTGCGCGGGCGCAAAGGCCAGCCAGTGGACCGGTCTGAATGCTGACGCCGTAGTCCTGCTGAAAGCTGTAGTTCCGGAAGGATGAAAGCGTTATGACGTTTTCCAGGCCTTCAGCGCCACAAAAGCGGGCTGCTGCAAACGGCAGGTCGGCGGAGACAACCAGTACAACGGTGTTATCCAGAGCGCCGGCTTTTTCGTTGAACTTGCGAGTGGAGGCGGCGCATACGCCGGTGTCGATACTGGGGATGATGTTCAGGATCTTGCGTTTTCCAGCCCAGTTATCGAGTTTTACATCTTCCAGACCGCTGTTGGTCAGTGTGAAGGGAGGCACGGTGTCGCCGATCTGTGGAAACTTGCCGCTCAGTTCAATGGGGTTGCCGTCGAGAGTTACTGTGCTCATGGGTTGCTCCTTGTTTTCCATAAATGTTCAGAACCAGCTTACTCTGTTTAGACCATTTTGGATGAGTTTTCATCCTGTCCGTGGCTCGAATCCGGGAGCAGGGTGGCGCTGAACCAGCAGGAGGTAGCTGCCCAGAGAAGCAACGGCGCAGATGGAAATGATAGTCGCCATCACCAATGAAGTGCCATCGTGCAGGTAACCCACGAGCATGCCGGCGAAGGCTGCGACTGACATTTGTGCGAAGCCGAACAGCGCCGAAGCGGAGCCGGCCATGCGCGGGAAGTTGGCCATGGCGCCTGCCATGGTCTGGGGCAGAACCATGCCGGTGCCGACCATAAACAATGCCTGGGGCAGGATAACGGCCCACACACTGAAGATTTCAGCGACTGCCAGTGCAACCATCAGGCCGCCCGCGGTAACGGCAATAAGCAGCCCGCGAACGAGGATCTGGTCTGGCACCAGTCGGCTGCCAAGGCGGATCGCTGAAAGGTTGCCGGTTACATAGCCAACCACGATGCCGGCGAAGTACAGGCCAAACTGTTGCGGTGGAACTTCAAGAAAATCGATCAGTACGAACGAGGAGCCGGAGAGAAACGCAAAAAGCCCGGAGAATATCAGCGCGTTTGTCAGGGTATAGCCAAGAAAACTGATATCGGTGCCGATGGCGCGATAGTTCCGTAACAGGCTGCAGAGCTTAAGGGGTTGGCGGTATTCCGGCCGCATTGGCTCGGGAATGCCGAAGGCGACCACCACGGCCATGATCAGGGCATAGCCGCCCAGTGCGAGGAAAATGGAGTGCCAACCCAGACCGGCTACCATCAAACCGCCGAGTGTGGGTGCGACTGCAGGCGCAAGCGCCATGATGCTGGCAAGAAGCGCCATGATTTTTGCTGCTTCACGGGGTGTGTAGATATCCCGGATAGCAGCACGCCCCAGAACTGGCCCGGCCGACCCGCCCAGCGCCTGTAAAAAGCGGGACAGGATAAGGGTTTCAATATTACTGGCAAGTGCACAGCCAATGCTGGCGATGGCAAACAGCACAAAACCGCCAATCATGATCGGTTTGCGGCCAAACCGATCAGCCAGGGGGCCGCACACCAGTTGCGCTATGGCAAAACCAACCATGTACAGGCTCAGGGTTAGCTGAAC
This sequence comes from Marinobacter sp., assembly GCA_018066865.1. Classification (GTDB taxonomy): domain Bacteria; phylum Pseudomonadota; class Gammaproteobacteria; order Pseudomonadales; family Oleiphilaceae; genus Marinobacter. The sequence continues at coordinate 54,942 of JAGPVT010000042.1, forward strand.
CTGGCTGGTGCCCGCGCCAAAATCACTGCCGATCTGCGGCAGTGCCGGCAGATACATGTCGGTGGCCAACGGCCCCAAGGCGACGGCGGCGGCGAGCAGTATGGTTGTCCATATACTGGTGAGTGCGAGCATTTATTGTCCATACATACATTGAGGAAGGCAGGTGTGGGATGGATTCTAGGGGGTGCCTTGCTAAAAAATAACAGGGGTGCTGCTCATAGGATATATGAGCAAAATTGATAGGTTACTCGTTCAGGCCATTCATGGTGGCCGCTACGGCGTTTACCTGGTTTCTCAGCCAACGGTGGGCCGCGTCGTTCTGGTTGCGACGATGCCAGACCATGAGCAAGGTAAAGGGCTTGTAGTTGAAGGGTAAAGGCACCCAGGCGAAGTCCCGGAGTAAGTGTTTGCTCATGAGCTCAGGCGCGGTCGCCAGCATGTCGCTGCCCCGAAGAAACTCTGGCAGGCCGGAGAAGTTGGAAACGGTAATCACGTTGCGACGGGTCAGTCCGCGGGCAGTAAGCCCGGCTTCGATGGCAGGCTTCTCGCCGCTGCCGAAGACCAGGGCGATATGATCGGCTTTCAGGTAATCGGTCACGGTCTCTGGCGCTTCGCGCTGGCTTGGGTCGTAGAAAACCACCATGCGATCGCCCATCAGGCCCCTCTGCATAATGTCGGTGGCTTCCGGGGCGTGGGGGGAAATGATCAGATCGCAGATGTCCTTGCGCAGCATGTCCGCGTTGGGGATTCTCGAGGCAATTACCTGCAGCATGATACCCGGCGCCTGTTGCCGCAAGCGCTGCATTAACGGAGGCAGGAGCAGGTCCCGCTCGTAGTCGTTGGCGGCTACGGTGAAGGTAAACTCGGTGGTTTCCGGTGTGAAGGGCGGGCCGGATGCCAGCGAGTGCATGTCGTCGAGAATCTGGCGAACGTGAGGGCCTGCCTGCACCGCATATCGGGTGGGAGCAATGCCACGTCCGGATTTGACGAAAAGAGGGTCGCCCAAGGCGTTGCGCAGCCGGTCCAGAGTGTGACTGACTGCCGACTGGCTGACTCCCAGCTTGACTGCCGCGCGGGAAACACTACCTTCGTCGAGAACCGCGACAAAGGTGTGGAGCGCGCGGATATCAAGATTGAATGTATCAATAAGGTTCATGGATAGCAGTGTAATCCAGAACCGCCGCTCCCGGAACCGGGCGTCACATCAATCCGAACGCTCAGCCAGCCACTCTGCGATTTCCAGCCAACTTTCGTTGGGCGCTTTACTGCCGGCCAGAATGCCCATGTGTCCGCCTTGGGTAACGCGAAAGGTCTTGTCCAACGAGGAGACGTGATCCATCAGCCTTTTTGCCGCTGCCGGCGTCACCATGGTGTCCTCGCTGCCTGCTACGGCAAACAG
>JAGPVT010000046.1 GCA_018066865.1 Marinobacter sp.
GATGCTTATGGCCCCTTAGTTCAGCCTTACTCATTTCCATATGTATCCGTTTATGCTGACGACTCAACGTTCGCGCATCTACTACGTTTTCGGCTGATTTGTCCGGGTAGCTTCGCGCCTCATTAATACGATCAGCCAAACTGGAATTGGCATTTGCCATAGTAGAGAATAAGACTGTCATTGCAGCAACGATAATGATTTTTTTCATGATGCACCTCCTGATTCGTTGATGATTTCATTTAACCATCTCTTCCTGAACTGATCCTGAAATAAAGAATAAAATAAACGAAAAAATCATGATATTTATCAGTAATTAGATGCACTTGACTCAGGTCAAAATCACATAATAGGTTGTGAAATTTCAGCTAGAGTTCAGATAGTGCTTCTATGATTCGTCACTGCGTACTAATTCTGGGGAGAATAGAACTTGAAAGATTTTTTTCGTGTACATAAGACAGCTGTAATAGGCGCCTTGTTTCTAACGAGTCTTGGTGTTTCTGCGGAACCGAGACTCGCCCTTGAAGACGCTATTGATATTGCGATTCGAATAGATCCCTGGATAGCCCAAAGCATCCAACTGCAGGGAGCGCTTCTCGATGAGTCTGTAGCGGCAGGTGCCTTACCGGATCCACGAGTTACGCTGGGTGCCGCAAACCTACCCACGGATACCTTCGATACCGGCCAGGAGAATATGACGCAAGCCACTGTCGGTCTCAGCCAACGGTTCCCTCGTGGTGATAGTCGGTATCTTGCGCGTAATAAGAAGGAAGAGCTCGCGGAATCCCAGTCGTTTCAGCAGGAGGATCGACGGGAACTAACAGTTAGAGCGGTAACTTACCTGTGGCTTGATCTTTGGAATGCGCAAGAGAGCATTCGATTGATTGACAACAACCGGGGGCTTTTCGAACAGTTGGCGGACGTTGCTGAAGTCGGATACACCTCAGCTATAGGGGGTTCACTGCAGCAGGATATCATCCGTGCATCTCTGGAGTTGACCCGTCTTGATGATCGCTTAACGGTGCTGCATGCCCGGTTGGAAACAGCCCAGGAAGCGTTGGGGGAGTGGGTAGGTATAGACACATTTCGTTTGCAGGTAAGCGAGCGAATCCCCTCAAATCTATTAGCCGGGCTCACGAATACAGCGTTTGATACCAACGACAACTCCGTGATCGCCCATCCTTCAATCCGCGCCACGGATCAACTGATTGATGCTCGGTCTATCGATATTGAGCTGGCTCGCCAGGCTTACAAGCCGGAATGGACCCTGTCGGCTCAGTATGGATACCGGGACCAAGCCCCGAATGGGCAAGATCGGGCAGATCTCTTTTCCGTCGGGATCGGGTTTGACCTGCCTATTTTTACCGGCAATCGCCAGGATCGCACCGTGAGTGCAACAATCGCGCGCAGGGAAGCTGCGAAGTCTGACCGGATGCTGCAGGTTCGGCGAATTAGAGCCGAAGCCCGTGCGGCGGCGGCTCGAATTGAACGTCTCGATGACCGCATCATGCTTTACCGGCAAACGCTGCTTCCGCAAGTAGAGGACCAGGCAAATGCAGAGCTCTCAGCTTATAACAACGATAACGGCGATTTTGCCGAAGCCGTACGTGCGCGCATCGTGGAACTCAACGCGCAAATTGACTTTATAGAGATGACGGCTGAACGCGCGAAAAATCTGGCGACCTTTCGCTATTTCACTGCTAGTACCTCTGGTCCGTCCTCATTTTCACTGAAAAATTCCCAGGATTAATAATCATGGCAAATGTTATGCGCCCATTGGGCTTTTTGTTGTTAGGTGGCGTGGCAGGGGCAGTGGCGACCTATTGGCTTGCCCCCGGCGTTCTAGAAGGTTCTGTGGTTGAGGCCACGAGCAGTGTCAGCAAAGAACCCCTGTATTGGGTGTCGCCCATGAATCCCGATTTCAAGAGTGACAAACCGGGTAAATCACCCATGGGGATGGATCTGATCCCGGTCTATGCACAAAGCGGCGCGGATAAGGACGCCCCAGGTACGGTTCGTATTTCACCGGCTGTGGTTAACAACCTGGGTGTGAGAACGGGCCCGGTCACCCAGGGGCGCCTGCCGAACAACATAACGACGGTAGGGTACGTTCAATACAGCGAAGACGATATGGCTCATGTCCATCCTCGGGTTGAGGGTTGGATCGAGAAGCTCTATGTGAAGGCAGAGGGCGAACCGGTCGAGAAGGGCAAACCACTCTATACACTTTACTCCCCCACGTTGGTCAACGCCCAGGAGGAATTAATCCTGGCGTTAAACCGGGGTAATGAGCGTTTGATCAATGCCGCCAAGGAGCGACTTGCAGCTCTCAATGTGTCGGCAAGCTTGATCCGCCAACTTACGCAAACCAAGAAAGTACAGCGGAACATAACGGTGTATGCGCCTGCCTCTGGAGTTATCGACAACCTCAATGTTCGTGAAGGTATGTTTATCAAGGAAGGCGACCGAGTCCTCTCCATCGCCGCGCTGGACGAGGTGTGGGTTATTGCTGAAGTATTTGAACGTCAGTTATCTTTAGTGGCATCCAACGATCGTGTGGTAATGGCGCTGGACTACTTGCCCGGGCGTCGATGGACTGGCGAGGTGGACTATATATACCCGGAGATCAATCCCAAGACTCGTACGGCCCAAGTGAGAATGCGTTTTGATAACGCCGATGGCACCTTGCTCCCGGGCATGTTTGCACAGGTGAATATTCAGGGAGCCCGGACAAACCGACAGCTACTGGTGCCTCGCGAATCGCTTATTCGAACGGGCCAGAGCGATCGACTGGTGTTGGCATTGGGTGGGGGCAAATTCAAGTCCGTCAATGTGGATGTAGGTCGGATAGGTGACCAGTACGCTGAAATCCTCGGCGGTGTCGTGTCGGGCGATACAGTGGTGATATCCGCACAATTCTTGATTGATTCCGAATCCAGCAAGACCTCGGATTTTCAGCGTATGTTGGACATGCCCTCTGATTCGATGGATCACGGGGAAATGGATCAGGGAGAAATGGATCATGGGAAAATGGATCGTGAGGGAGCTAACTGATGATTACGTCCATTATTCGTTGGTCTATTCAAAACCGTTTTTTGGTGTTGCTGGCGAGCTTATTAATAACAGGGTTGGGTCTCTACTCACTCAGTAAAACCCCGGTCGATGCGCTTCCGGATCTGTCCGATGTGCAAGTTATCATTAAAACCAGCTTCCCGGGACAAGCGCCGCAAGTGGTAGAAGACCAGGTCACCTATCCCTTAACGACCGCCATGCTGTCGGTTCCCGGTGCTGTAACCGTGCGTGGCTATTCGTTTTTTGGGGATTCCTACGTTTACGTGATTTTCGATGAAGATACCGATATGTATTGGGCTCGCTCCAGAGTTCTGGAGTATCTGTCCCAAGTGGCACCAAACCTGCCTGATTCAGCGCGACCCCAATTGGGCCCGGACGCCACCGGTGTCGGCTGGGTTTATCTCTATGCATTGGTTGACCGGACAGGGCAGAATGACCTGAGTCAGTTGCGAACTCTCCAAGACTGGTTTTTGAAGTACGAACTGCAAACCGTACCTGGGGTATCGGAGGTTGCGGCACTCGGCGGCATGGTGAAGCAGTATCAGGTCAAGGTTAATCCGGAAAAGCTCCGGGCCTTGGGGATTCCCCTGTCTCTTATCCAGACAGCAATTAAGCAGGGTAATCAGGAAGTCGGGGCGTCAGTCATCGAAATGGCGGAAGCGGAATACATGGTTCGCGCCTCCGGCTACATTCAGTCAATAGAAGACCTGATGGTGATTCCGTTGGGCCTGGATGTGAACGGAACGCCGGTTCTGCTCCAAGATGTGGCCAGTGTAGGAATCGGGCCACAGGCTAGGCGCGGTGTTGCAGAACTTAACGGAGAAGGGGAGACCGTTGGTGGCATCGTGGTGATGCGCTTCGGTGAAAATGCCCAGGAAACGATCAATGGCGTTAAGGCCAAGCTGGGTGAATTGGAAGCGAGCCTGCCCGATGGCGTTGAAGTGGTCACTGTTTACGATCGCTCGGGTCTGATTGAACGGGCCGTCAACAATCTCTTTTTTAAACTGCTGGAAGAGTTTCTGGTGGTCGGCTTGGTGTGTCTCGTCTTTCTGTTTCACGTCCGCTCTTCGCTGGTGGCGATCCTCAGCTTACCTGTGGGTATTCTGGCGGCGGTTATTGCCATGTACTGGCAAGGCCTCAACGCCAACATCTTGTCTCTCGGGGGCATCGCCATTGCTATCGGTGCCATGATCGATGGGGCCATCGTTATGATAGAGAACATGCACAAGCATATGGAGCGAACGCCGCTCACGCCTGAGAATCGATGGGAGATTGTCGCCAGGTCTGCCTCTGAAGTCGGCCCGGCGCTCTTTTTCTCACTGTTGATCATTACAGTCAGTTTTGTACCGGTGTTTGCGCTTGAGGCACAGGAAGGACGGATGTTTGCGCCATTGGCGTTCACAAAAACCTACGCTATGGCCGCCAGTGCGCTCTTAGCGGTGACGCTGGTTCCGGTGCTGATGGGCTACTTTATTCGGGGTAAAGTGTTGCCCGAGCACAAGAATCCCATAAACCGAGTGTTGGTCGGTGCCTATATGCCGGTCTTGAAGCTGGTGCTCAAATTTCCCCTGCCGACCGTGCTGGCTGCAATACTGGCGATGGCTGTAGGCCTATGGCCCGCAACCAAAATTGGTAGTGAATTCATCCCCCCGCTGGACGAAGGGGACTTGATGTACATGCCAACGACCTATCCTGGAATCTCAATCGCCCAAGCCCGCCAGTTAGTCCAGCAGACGGACAAACTGATTGCGACAGTGCCGGAAGTGAAAACTGTGTTCGGCAAAGTAGGACGCGCGGATACGGCAACCGACCCTGCACCTTTAACCATGGTTGAAACCTTCATTCAGCTCAAACCCCGAGATCAGTGGCGCGAGGGCATGACCACGGAGAAGCTCAAACAGGAACTCAACACACTGATTCGCTTTCCTGGTGTAACCAATGCCTGGGTTATGCCCATCATCACCCGCATCGACATGCTCGCAACGGGTATCAAAACACCCGTAGGCATTAAAATCGCCGGCCCGGATCTTGCCATCATCCAGGGTGTTGGAAAACGCCTTGAAGAAATTCTGGCAGACGTGCCCGGCACGGCTTCGGTTTATTCAGAGCGCGTAGTGGGTGGTCGATATGTCAAGGTGGATATCAATCGCGAACGCGCTGCCCGTTATGGCCTGAATATCGCTGACGTACAGCAAGTGATTGCCTCTGCGATCGGTGGAATTGATGTCTCCAGAACCATCGAAGGCCTTGAACGTTTCCCCATTAACCTTCGTTACCCCGAAGACTACCGGGATTCTCCTGAGAAACTGAAACAGCTTCCCATCGTGACGGCCACGGGCCAAAGGATTACGCTGGCCGATGTCGCCGACATCAAGGTGGAAGACGGCCCACCGATCATCAAAAGTGAAAACGCTCGCCTTAACGGTTGGTCCTATGTAGATATAGAAGGTGTGGACGTAGGCACTTACGTGGAACAGGCGATGGCGGTCGTGAAGGCGGAATTGGACATTCCAGCGGGTTACTCCATTGCCTGGTCGGGCCAGTATGAATACATGCTTCGCGCTAAAGAAAAGCTGAGCTACGTAGTTCCGTTGACACTGGCGATTATCATCATTCTGCTGTATCTGAACTTCAAGAACTTTACGGAAGTTGGCATCATCATGGGCACGCTTCCGTTCGCAATGATCGGGGCCATTTGGCTGATGTATCTGTTGGGTTATAACTTCTCGGTTGCGGTAGGTGTTGGTTTTATTGCATTGGCCGGTGTTGCTGTGGAGATTGGTGTCATCATGCTGGTGTACCTCAACCAGGCCTATCAGGAAATGCTTGAAACCTGTAAGCAGAAAGGCTTGACGCCGAGGCGAGAAACGCTCCGCCACGCGGTACTGCACGGCGCCGGCATGCGAGTGCGACCTGTGATGATGACTGCGGCCGCGATCATCGGTGGTCTGGTTCCGATTATGGTTGGCACCGGAACAGGTTCTGAGGTGATGGCCCGTATCGCAACGCCCATGGTGGGTGGCATGATCACTGCCGTCATTTTGGCGCTGTTGGTGATTCCGGTATTGTTTTATCTATGGAGGCGGGCTGGTTTAAGCAGTGATCTGCCAAAATGACCTACTATCTTCCTTGGTTGATCGTGGTGTTTTAGTTCGTCTCTTGCCTTATTGCATTCGACCGAATGCATTCCCGACGGGGGCGAAATATTTATATATTTCGCCCCCGTTCCTCAAAGCTCTTCCGGGAGATTTGCGACGCAGTCAACAGCAGACTCTCATCGCGTGTGCTGTGGTCAGTTAATCCCCGGAAAATAATGAGCTTAGCCGCAATCCAGTAACATAGAACCAGTTGACGTCGCGAAACCGGATGGTAATCTTTGCTACGCGCCATGCCTTATCTTTTGGTCAAAAACACGGCAGCTCTTCTGTTCAATTTTGAGGCATCAATCTGAAACTCCAGGCAAAACGTCCCACAGCGTCGCGTTGCGGGGATGCCGCTCTACGAAGATGTGTTTAATGAGCAACAAACTGCCAGGGGTTATCCTTTGTTTTTATGGAAGTACCTTGTTGCACTGATTCTGTGTGCCAGCCTCGCGCCGGTGCATGCCTCGGTGCGTTCGGAATATGAGATCAAGGCGGCCTTTTTCTACAATTTCACCCGATTTGTCAATTGGACTCACCTTCCGGACAACGAGTCACCACTAAGAGCTTGCGTGATCGGGGATAACCCGTTCGGCGATCTACTTGAACCTCTTAATGGGCGGAAGTCTCAGGGCAGGAAACTGGAAATCACGGGCCCCGACGATGTCTCTGCCGATCACGGCTGCCATGTGTTATTTGTCAGTGTGTCTGAAGCCCGGAATTTATCTGGAATAGTCGGCGCAGCTCATGAGCAGAAACTGCTCACCATTAGTGATATCCCCAACTTCATCGATAGAGGCGGGATCATCGGATACATCAAGCAGGGGAATGTCATCCGGTTCGAGATTAACCTTCGAGTCGCCAATACCCTGGGGCTGACTATCGATTCACGCCTGCTGGAGCTAGCTTCCCGGGTGATCCGATGATTGGTCGTTGGCGTTTGCGATATTGGCCCCTGAAGGCCAAACTACTGTTCCTGACGCTGTTCACCAGCACTCTCGGTATTGTCCTGGTGTGTGCAAGCCTGATCGTTGTGGAGAATCAGAACTATCGACAGCGACTGGAGTCTGAACTGCATGTGATCGCCGGTATACTCGCTGAGCAATCGGCTGCGGCGCTAGTGTTTGAGGACAACAACCAGCTCACAAGCATCATTTCAAGTTTGCGCAGGATTGAGACAATCAGACAGGCTTGTGTTTTCGACGCCACCGGCAGCGTCATGAGTTCGCTTAACACACTTGAAAGTGCGGATTGCCCAGGCATCCTCGAGCCACCTCCGATGGGATTCGTTGGTGACTACTACCAACTCTTGGTTCCGGTCACGTTGGATAATGAAACCGTGGGTCACCTTTATCTCGTATCTCACCTGAGAGCGCTCAGAGCGCATATACAAACGTTCATTGTCGTCGTGTTTGGCATTGGTGCGCTGATTCAGTTAGCGCTCGTATTTGTTGCGCTCAAGCTCCAACGCGTGGTTTCTCAACCTATCCTGGCACTCTCGGGTACCGCCGAGCGAATTGCACAAGAACACGATTACTCGATTCGCGCCCCCGTATCGGGTAATGACGAATTGGGCCGGCTGGGCACGACGTTTAACGAAATGATTGGCACCATTGAGCAACAAAACCGACGAATTCTTGAGAGCCGGGCAGGATTGGAACTCATCGTCGAGGACCGAACTTCCCAGCTAAGCCTGGCAAATAAGGAGTTGGAAGCATTCAGCTATTCGGTCTCCCACGACCTTCGGCAACCACTGAGGGCCATTGAAGGGTTTGGCCAGGCGCTGGAAGAGGATTGTGCGGATCAATTAAACGAAACCGGGAAGGATTATCTTCGCCGTATAAGGGCCGCTAGCGTGAGGATGGGGAGTCTGATTGACGGACTGCTGGTGCTGTCCCGTGTAAGCCGGCAACCGCTGGAGAATCAACGGGTCAATATTAGCGGAATGCTACAGGAAATTACGGAAGAGCTGAAAGAGATCAGTTACTCTTTACCCACGGACATTCGCATTCAATCTGGCATTTGGGTCATTGGTGACGGTCGGATGCTGCGAATCGCATTTCAGAACCTTCTGGAAAATGCCTGGAAATACAGCTCGAAAGAGGTTCAGCGAGTCATTGATGTATCCGCTACCGCTGACTCCCGTTTTATTACCATTGCCATATGTGATAACGGCGTTGGCTTTAATATGAAATATGTCAATAAACTCTTCGTGGCCTTTAATCGATTACACACACCCTCAGAATTTGGCGGCACCGGCATAGGTCTTGCGACCGTCTACCGGGTTATCCGAAGGCACAGCGGCGACATTTCCGCCAAGTCGGAAGTGGGCAACGGTGCCAGCTTTTACATTAAATTGCCTGTGTTGACTGATCAACACTAGATTCGCAACTGGACCATCCTGGATGGTTCAAACCAATTCAGCTGACTATATGGAATATCGAATAACATGGATGAGTATTCAATCCTGGTAGTAGAGGATAATCCGGATGATCAGGTGCTGACTGTTCGAGCGCTGAAAAATGCGAGCAGAAACAGCTCTATTGTTGTGGTGGAAGATGGTCAGGAAGCACTTGATTTTCTTTTTGGGCGTGGGTCCGAGGAACCCTGTGTAAATCTCGACCTTCTCGGCGTCATTTTACTCGACATTAAACTTCCCAGAGTCAGCGGGCTCGAAGTGTTGAAGAAAATTCGCGCATCGACGCGGACTAATTGGTTGCCCGTTGTCATGATCACGTCTTCGGATGAGCCTGCGGAACTGGTCGAAGCATACCGCCTCGGCGCAAACAGCTATATTAAAAAGTCGATTGATTATAGTGAATTTTCAGACCAAATGGCCATACTTGCCCGGTATTGGCTGACGGTAAATAAAGTCCCGAAAGCAGGCTCAGTTCGCCAGCTTTAACAAGGTAGCGCCAGTGATTGAAGTAAACAACCGCATGAAGATGCTCCTGGTAGAAGACTCTGAAGACGATGTGTTTCTTCTCCTGAGAGAGTTGAAGAAGGGTGGAATAGACCCTGACTATCAAGTCGTCGACAGCGAAGAAGCCATGGAGAGTGCGCTGCAGCATGGTGGATGGGACATCGTAATCACCGACCACAACATGCCGGGTTTCACATCGTTTCGAGTTCTTGAACTGACACGGAAGTACTGTTTTGACTTACCTGTGATCATCGTCTCGGGCATTATAGGCGAAGAGGTGGCTGTCAATGCCATGAAAGCTGGCGCTCAGGATTACATCATGAAGGGCAATCTCGCCCGATTGATCCCGGCGATCAGTCGCGAGATTCGAGAGGGCACCGTGCGCAAGGCCAAACGGCAGGCGGAGTCAGCGCTGCATTACATGGCTTACCATGACAGCCTGACCGACCTTGCCAATCGCCGGGAGTTTGAGCGCTGTCTGGCCCATGCGCTCGAAGATGCCCACGAAACGCGGCGCCATCATGTACTGCTTTATCTCGACCTTGATCAGTTCAAAATCATTAATGATACCTGCGGACACATTGCCGGCGATGAACTGCTCAAGCAGATCTCCAGGCTTTTGAGCCGCCACATCCGGGCTGGCGACACTCTGGCCAGGCTGGGCGGTGATGAGTTTGGGGTACTGCTTAGAGGATGTGATGTAACCCATGGGAAAAAAGTCGCAGAGGCTTTATGCGAAGAAGTTCGGGAGTTCAAGTTAGTCTGGCACAACAAACCATTCTCCGTGTCCCTGAGCGCGGGTATGGTAGTTATCAGCGACGCTTACAACTCGACCAGTGAGTTACTCAGCCATGCGGATCTTGCATGCTATGCCGCGAAGGACAGGGGTCGCAACAATGTTCAACTCTACCAAACCAACGATGCGGACATGCAGCAGCGCCAGAACGACATGCACTGGACTAACCGCCTTCAGCACGCCCTCCAAACCGACAGTTTTTTCTTATATCATCAAGAAATAGTTCCCTTGCAAGCCCACGGCGCCGATGGATTTCGAACGGAGTTCCTGGTTCGGCTGCAACAGGGCAAGGATATTGTTCCACCTGGTGCCTTTATTCCTGCCGCAGAGCGCTTTGGCCTAATGCCAAGAATTGACCGCCGGGTCATTGATATGGCTTTTAACTATCTCGACCGGACGGGCCTGGGGCGAGAACCCACGGGTACATTTTTTATTAATCTGTCGGGTGGATCTTTCAGTGATGGGGAGTTGTTTAGCTACATACTAAAGTTGGTCGATAAATACCGAATCCGACCAGAACGAATCTGTTTTGAGATAACAGAGACATCAGCATTCGCCAATCTGAATCAGACTGTTAGTTTTATTCAGCAATCCAGGCAGGCGGGTTTCAAATTTGCGCTGGATGACTTTGGTTCCGGTATGAGCTCGTTTTCATATCTGAAAGCCCTGCCAGTCGACTACCTGAAGGTTGACGGTAGTTTCATCCGCAATCTTCTGGACGATCCTATCGATTTGGGTATTGTGGATGCGTGTAACCGAATAGGCCACGCCGCCGGACTGAAAACGATCGCCGAGTTTGTTGAAAACGATGCGGTTAGAGAACGACTCACGGAATTGGGGCTGGATTACGCACAAGGCTATGGTATCGCCAAACCAGAACCACTTTACTAAAGGTGTGAACCAGCGTTAAGACTTGTCAAAAAGTCTTTGTTTCACATCGTAAAAAGGATGTTTCATGTTTGAAAATGGTGATCTGATTTTGCGCTACTTGGAGCGCCTTGGAGTTGAGTACGTATTCGGCGTTCCCGGAGGTAGTATTGAGCCCTTTTATAACGCTCTTGCCCGTAGCGAGCGTAGGGGTGGTATTCGAGCGATAACTGCCAGACACGAAACCGGGGCGGCTTTTATGGCCGAAGGTTATGCACGGGAAACGGGTAAGCTTGGCGTATGTTGCTCGACGGCGGGCCCCGGCGCAACCAACCTGATCACTGGTGTTGCTTCTGCCTATGCCGAAGACATACCCATGCTGGTCATTTCCGCGCAAACCTCATTGGAGCGGTTCGGGCAAGGCTCGCTGCAAGAAACATCCTGCACAAGTATTAATACCGTAGAAATGTTTTCACATTGCACACGATACAGCACCCTGGTATCTCACTCCGCGCAGTTGGAACCCAAACTGCTACAAGCAATCAGCCATGCCCTCAGCAATCAGCCGGGGCCAGCTCACTTGGGTATCCCTCTGGACATTATGCGGCAGCCTGTCCCCGTACTTTCAGACGAAGGTGGCCTTCGAGCCTTCGTCAATCATGATGTGGCTCCAAACCCCGAATGTTTGCAACAGCTGTATAACAAATTAGCGAATGTCTCGAAAGTCACACTTGTTCTGGGAGAGGGCGCCGCCAGCTCCGTCGACATACTTATTGCACTGGCGGAGGCCAGGGGTTGGCAAATTGTCACCACGCCCCGAGGCAAAGGGTTAATCGATAGCAACCATGCACTTTATCGTGGCGTTTTTGGCTTTGCCGGCCACGACAGTGCCGCAGAAGCTCTCAAGCCAATAAATGCCGAAAGAGTGATTGCCGTAGGTACAGCACTGGACGAAGTATCAACTTCCGGCTGGGATCCAACCGCCATTTTGTCTGGACGACTGATTCATCTGTCCCACAATCCCGGGCATCTCATTCGTTCAACAATAGCGTGCCTGGTTATCCTCGGTTCACCAAAGCTCGTGCTAGAGCCCGTTGCTAAAATGCTATCCCTTGAATCCAAACACAACTCCAACCCCAACCCCGGGATCCCCCCAAATCGATCCGACGGACTGCCCACGAAGACGACACTCAGTGATCGCTCAAAGTGCCTGGTCGAAATCGGAGAGATAAAACCGCAGGCACTCATGACCTACATGAGCCATGCATGCCCGCAGAGCACCCGTGTGCTTTTTGACAGTGGCAACAGCTTGCTTTGGGGAATTCATTACTGGAATATCCGACGCTCAGCAAGCACCTACCCAGATAAAAATTTGTTTAATATAGGCCTTGGATTTGGGTCAATGGGTTGGGCAATTGGGGCCGCCGTAGGAATGGCGGCCGGCGCGCACGGCGCTCCAGTCGTGTGTTTTGTCGGCGACGGAAGCTACCTTATGGCGGGTCAAGAAATCACTACCGCGTTACAAGAGAACTTAAATTTACTCGTTGTTGTTCTGAACGATTCGTCCTTGGGAACCGTCCGGCATGGACAAGTTTTGAGCGGTGGAGAGGCTATCGGAAACAAACTCCCCAAAATTAATTTTGCGCAATTAGCTCACTCTATGGGGGTCGAGTCTTACCGGCTGGAAACTATGGAAGAACTTCGTGTTTTGGACGTTTCAGCTATTCTCTCTCGTCCAGGCGCCTGCTTACTGGATGTTGTGGTTAGCGGGGATGAGGTACCACCCATGGGTGCCAGAATGAAAATGCTAACAGGCGTCGCTTAATGAAGAAGCGTAGATCACTCAATCATGAATAACTGGATTAAGTTAACTTAAAAAGGGCATACGATGGCTTCCGACTACCTTTACTATTCGAATATCTGGCAAGAAGAACCGGAAGAATCCAATCCGTTTGCGGCCAAGGCCTGCTATTGCTCAGGTTACGATGTCTATGGCCAGGTGGTTCCACAGGCAAGTTGGTTTGAGTACCTGCTGCTCATGCTCAAAGGGGAACGCCCCAGCGAAGCCGAAACCAAGCTTATTGAAAAGCTGGCAATGGTCCTTGCCAATCCCGGACCTCGTGAAGCCAGCGTTCGAGCCGCAATGAACGCTGGTATTGTGGGCACCAATCATAGCTCTGCACTTATGGCAGCGTTGGCCGTAGGTTCGGGTCAATATGGCGGGGCTCAGGAAGTATCCATCTGCATGCGACTCTGGCAGGAGTGCGGCCACAACCTCGAGCTTTGGAAGATCCGGCTTTTCCGACCCGAAGAGGATGAGCGCGCCGATATTTGGCTACCCATGGAGCATGCGCCAGGGTTTGACCCCAATGGCGATGACACTCCCACACCCATTCTGCAGGCACTGGACTATCTGACAAGTCTTGCTCCTTCCAACGGTGCTCTGGTTTGGCTGAAGCAACAACGCTCCGCCTTAGAGGAAGAGGTTGGCTATCCATTGGCAATCAGTGGTGTTGCAGCGGCCGCATTAGTGGACCTTGGGCTAAACCAGGACCAGGGAAACATGCTGTATCTGATGCTGAGGCTACCTGGAGCGGCGATACACTCGTTAGAACAGAAAAAAAGGGGGTGGAAGCAGTTTCCGTTTTATGGTTCGGCAATCGAACTTGCTGATGACACCAGCCCTGTTCAATCACCCATCCAGGATAATACCGCAAAATGAACCACAAACATTTACTGGACACCGAAAATCGCTGGGTCACTACCAAAGGCAAAGCTTTTCTATCAGACAGAGTGGTTATGCACGGCAAAAACCTGCACACCGAGCTGGGCGACTACGAGTGGCTTCACTTATACCTTTTTAGCATCCTTGGGCGGGACCCCGGTAAAAACGTGGCGAAAATGCTGAGTCATTATTGGGTCGCTAGCAGTTACCCAGATGCTGCAATATGGCCCAATCATGTAACTGCGCTCGCAGGCACCGTGCGCTCAACGGCCTCTCTTGCACTGATGGCTGGTTTGAGTGTGTCTGAGGCGTCCATCTACGGTCGGCGACCTGAAGTCCGGGCTCTCGACTTCTTCTATCGGGCGGGGCAGTGGTGTGATGGCGGTGGCGCACTAACGGAATTTGTGGAAAAAGAAAAATCGGCAGGCCGAATACTCTATGGCTATGGTCGCCCTATGGCAAATTCCGACGAGCGCATACCCCACACTCTGGACAAGGCGAAGGAGCTCGGGCTGGACAAAGGGCGTCATCTTAAAATAGCGTTTGAAGTTTACGAACATCTCAAAGAAAAGTATGACTATTCAATAAACGTTGCTGCGGTGCATGCAGGCCTTGCGGCGGATATGGGTTTTACATGTCAAGAGTACCAGCTGTTGCTGACCCCCGGTTTCGTTGCAGGCATGGCACCATGCTACCAGGATGCGCGAGATCGCCCGGAGGGTAGTTTTTTCCCGGTACGGTGTAGCAGTGTTGTCTATGACGGGCCCGCGAAACGAGATTGGAACACACCACGTTAGTTTGACAACACAACCACCCAGTCTGATCAAAAGTGATATTGGAGCTCACCAATTATATTGCGCCCGGGCATCGGAAAATCGCCGGGAATTGGAATCGGATCTGCATAGGGACTGGGATCTCGAACGTCATCATTGAAGGCATTCCGGACCGAAAGAGACAGATCTAGTCCACGCCAAAGTCCCTCTGTACGTAACGTTAGATCAACGGTTGTATAGTCTGAAAGGGGACCCCGAGAATCCTCAGCAACCCGCTTTTGTTCGCCAACCCAATTGACTTGGGTATTCAGAAACCATCCAGGCACCACACGCCATTCAGTGCGACCGTAAATCTGGTGATTGGGAGCCTCACCCACTAATTCACCACCATTACTTTTTTTAGAGTACTGATAAGCATAGTTGGCGATGATTTTGAGATTTTCCAGCGCTTGGTAGGTCGTTTCAAACTCCGCTCCGCGCCCTCTACGCTTACCCGAATTCTGGTATTCCTTGGAAGTACGGCCGGGAATAGGTGTGGCAATGATTAGGTCGTCAATTACGTAGTAAAACAGATTAATACCATAGAGGATATCTGACGTAACCTGGTGTGACAGAGCGATTTCGAAGGTATCAATGCTTTCGGCATCCAAATCAGGATTGCCGAGTGCGACCGGGTTGTTGGCGGCATATAATTCGTTCAATGACGGAGCCCTAAAAGCCCTGCCGTAAAGAAGCTTAGTCGTTATCGTGTCTGTAGTGGCCCAGATTAAGGCAGTTCTAGGATTGACCGTGTTACCAAAATCGGAGAAGTGATCATAACGGACGCCGCTTACCAGTTGCCAATTCTGGGCGAATTGCCATTCGTCCTGCACAAAAATATAGTAATTGACGCGATGTTCCTCAGGCATCCAGACTTGGCTGGGGTCGCTGGACACATCTTCAACACCGCCTTTCGGACTGAAATCCGGGTTAAAATTCTTACTCTCGCTAACGTCGTAAAGATCTGCCCAAAACGCACCAACACCACTGAGTACTCGGTGATCATTGAAGCTGCTATATATTGAGCTCAAATCAAAGCGAACCTGTCTCTCTTTGTAACCTGGATTACCGATGAAGCCCTCAGGAAACGCACCACCAAAAGCGCCTGGCGGATACAAGGCGATGTCGTTTTCCGGCTCCTGTGTGATGTTGAAGTAGCTGACTCTCGCCTCAACGTCGAGCCCGTCTGTCACATCTTGCCAACGATAGCTGTAGTCAGTGTTGAAGCGCCGGGAACTGAAACGACCATTGGGATCCAATGCTTGAGCAACACCAGGCCCCGTGCCCATATTCCTACGATCCTGTAATCCAGCCCTGAATTGCCAGTTGTCAGTGCCCATATCAAGTCGTGCATCCAATTGGTCTACAGACGTATTGACCGGCCCAGGCGCCAGAGACACTGCGGTTCCAAAGGATTCATCAAAATTGGTTTGAGCATCCCGTTCTATAGTCTCCCGCCAACCGTTTGTTTCCTGATACTCCAGTATGAAACTTATCCCCACGCCACTATCAAGATTCGTTCCCGACTCGACCCATCCACCGTGCGTATCAAAGCTGCCGGTTCTTGCCCCAACGATTGCGCCCTGAACATCCTTCGAACTTTTGGTAATAATGTTGATGACTCCCGCGTAGGCGTCCGCTCCATACAGAGCGGAGCCGGGGCCGCGAATGACTTCTATACGCTCAATTGCCTTTATAGGCATCCCTCCCCAAGCCGTTGTCCGGTTACCGAACATCATAGTGGTTGCGGGGATACCATTTATCAGAACCAGCGCTTGTGGATTAAAACTCGAAGTCATCCCTCGAAAAACATACTTCGACGAAAAGCCTTGGTCTGAGCGATTAACATGCAATCCCGGCACAGTCTCCAACACCTGGTCAAGGTCCGTCGCACCCATCGCGGCTATATCTTCCGCACTAATAACCGACGTAATTGCAGCCGCCTTATCAAGCGGCGTTTCTGTACCCGATGCAATGGACACCACTCGAATTTGGCCCAATTCTTCCAGTGATGTATCCCAAAAACTATCTTCCTGACCAGTAGCATTGGCGCCAGCAGGCACCAATGTACAAAACAGCATCAAGATACGTATACACGGACGAGTGGATCGATAGGGAGGGTAGTTTACCAGTTGTGCTCGGTTTGGCATCACGGGGCTCAGCGCTTTGACCTTGGTTTTTCAATCAACGGGTGCAATTCTCCAGTCCTGGCGCCGCCTTATCCGCGCCAATCAAAAATATGAACTGAGCTACGGGGGCCGAGCACATTTTGCATGGAAAACACTTGTTGAATAAGAGTTTAGACATATTTGTTACATAAGCAAGCTAACTCGAATGGCCGGGCACCGTTTCATTGGCCATGACGTCGAAGTGCATGCAGTGCTGGTCAGAAAAGGCGCGTGATGTCTACGAGTAATGGTAGAGTTCACCTGTAGCATTTACACTGCGCGCTATTAGAAATTCTCCAGTGCACAGTGGCTACCCATGAAAATTCTGCTCGTTGAAGATGACAAGCTACTCGGTGACGGTATTGCTGCGGGCATTGCCCAATCCGGC
Organism: Marinobacter sp.; assembly: GCA_018066865.1. Taxonomy (GTDB): domain Bacteria; phylum Pseudomonadota; class Gammaproteobacteria; order Pseudomonadales; family Oleiphilaceae; genus Marinobacter. The sequence goes on from JAGPVT010000046.1 coordinate 16,889, forward strand.
CTGGCTGTTGACTGGGTATTGGATGGGCAGCAGGCTGATACTGCGCTCGCTACAGGCAACTACGATGCTGTTGTGCTTGATCTTGGTCTTCCGAGCCTGTCCGGTATGGAGCTTTTGAGGCGGGCCCGCGCCAGCGGAAAAACCTTACCGATTCTGATTCTGACCGCTCGTGATGCCGTGGAGGACCGAGTGGCTGGCCTGGATGCCGGTGCCGACGATTACCTGGTGAAGCCTTTCGATCTTACTGAATTACAGGCACGACTGCGGGCATTGCTGCGCCGCTCCAACGGACACGCCGAACCCGTCATCAGCCACGGAGAACTCCGGGTCGATCCCGCCAGTCATTCGGTGTATTGGTCTGGAAAGTCGGTTGATCTCTCTGCACGTGAATTCACGATTTTGCACACATTATTGCTTAATGCCGGACGAGTCATGTCAAAGGCACACATCGAAGAGCAGCTTTACGGCTGGGGGGAGGAGATCGAGAGCAATACGATCGAAGTCTTTATACATCATCTGCGCCGAAAGCTGTCGCCACAACTGATCCGCACTATCCGCGGTGTCGGGTACATGATTGAGAAAATCACACCATGAGGTCATCGTTACGTTGGCGTCTTTTTACGATTCTTGCCGTATCCGTACTGCTCGCCTGGATTGCGACCGCGTTCTTCACCTACCTTGATGCGCGCCGTGAAATCGGCACCACACTTGACGCCCGGCTGGTAAAAGCGGCTGAGCAGATCTCAGTGCACCTCGACAGTGCGGAAAATGTCAGTGCGAACCCGCAGCAAATTCGTGACTATACCGGCACAATGTTGCAGGTCTGGCAGCGTGACGGTTCTTTACTGCTCGACTCAAGTACGGCTCCTGAAGAACGATTGGGCACACAGCGTGATGGTTTTGAAAGTACCACTCTCAAGGGTGTTCACTACCGTATTTATAGCCAATGGGACAAGGCCGGTCGTCTTAATGTGCGCGTTGCTGAGCGCCATGAATTACGCGATGCATTGGCCGAAAGCGTTGCGAGCCACTTGCTGCATCCCCTGTATTTTGCTGTACCTGCGCTGGGCATACTGATTTGGTTATCCGTTGGTGCCGGGCTTGCGCCTCTGTCCCGTTTTACTCGCGAGGTAAAGCAGCGTGAACCGGACAAGCTTGAACCACTTGATCTCTCTGATACCCCCCGTGAAGTTATGCCATTGCAGGATGCGCTCAATGCTCTTTTCGCCCGCCTGCAGGTGTCACTTGAGTACGAACGACGCTTCACGGCCGATGCGGCTCATGAGTTACGCACACCGCTGGCCGCCATAAAAACGCAGGCACAGGTGGCCTTTGCTGCGCACGACTCGGAACAATTGAGGCACGCACTGAACAAGATTATCAGTGGCACAGATCGCGCGGCTCATCTGATTGAGCAATTGCTGGTGCTTTCGCGTCTTGATCCAGAACAAACCCCGGTCGATCAACAACAGGTCAAACTTTCTGCTGTGGTGAAGGATTGTGTCGCCCTGCACGCACCGATGGCGATACGTAAGGGTGTGGATCTGGGACTCGAGGCAGATGATGATGGGCTGGTGCTTGGTGATGCAACCTTGCTTGCCATTCTTGTGCGGAATCTCGTGGATAATGCCGTTCGTTATACGCCTGCCGATGGAAAAGTGGATGTTCGAATTACGCGCATCGCGGATGAGGTGTTGCTTCAGATTGTTGATACTGGCCCGGGAATTCCGGAGAAAGCGCGAAAGGTGGTGGCGTCGCGCTTTTATCGGGTGCTTGGCAGTGGTGAGGACGGCAGTGGGCTGGGACTATCAATTGTAGAGCGTATAGCGAAGTTGCATGGAGCATCGCTGAAATTTGACGACGGTGGTGCCGGAGTGGGTCTGATTGTAACCTTACGTTTTAGCGCAGTGTCAGTATAAAAACGGTCGATCTTTCAAATTACGAGCTTATATTGGCCGTAATCCGCTTCCTTAAGCGGAGGTTAAGGTAGGTTTGAGATACTCCTTTTCAGCCGAAGAAACGGTGACCTCAAAGGAGAATTTCATGAACAGCAAATCCGGACTTTCAAAGTTTGCAACCATCACTGGCATGGTGCTCAGCCTTACAGCTGTCACTACGATGGCAGCACCGGCAAATAACGAACACGAGCACGACGGCCATGGTTCGATGGAGCTGAGGCTTGATAACGGTAGCAAATGGGCTGTTGATGCACCGCTTAGTCGTGCCATGAACAACATTGGAAGCGCCATGCATAAAGAGATAGGTGCCATTCATTCCGGCGAGCTGGCAGAGGAAAAATATGCCGCACTGGCCAAGAAAATCAATAATGAAATCAATTACATGGTTGATAATTGCAAGCTTGAGCCTGAGGCGGATGCCCAGCTCCACCTGGTTATTGCCGAATTGATGGAAGGTTCAACCGCAATGGAAAACAAAGCCAATGCGCGGTATGGCGCGGTGAAGGTCATGGGCGCGATCAAAAGTTACGTTACCTATTTTGATGATCCGAATTTCAAACCGATTGAGCATTGATCATTAGCCTGGTACACCAGCCCAATAGAGGGTCTGGTGTACCAGTGATACGCCTCACCCGTCAGTAAACATCTTCCAGGTAGCGTCCTTCGGCTCTCAACTTATCTACGTCCATGCACAAGGGTTCGAGAATCGAGTCAAATACCTGTTTTACACCTGCGGCCATATCCCGGCCGCCGCATACCAATATCTGTGCGCCTACCTCAATCAGTTGTCGCAACGAGGCTTCATCAGCAACAATGACATCCTGAACATAGGCACTTTCTGCAGACCTTGAAAACGCAGTATTCAACCCGGTAAGCCGCTGGTCATCCAGATAACGGCCAAGCTCTGGCTGATAGAGAAAATCCGATTGCGGGTTACGACCGCCCCAGTACAGGTACATGGGGTTGCGTTCCGTATTTTTTCGGATGAAGCCGGCAAGTGGTCCGATTCCCGCACCAGCCCCAACCAGAATAATGGGTGTAGTCCCTCCTGCTGGGCGAAAGCCGGGGTTGTGCTGGACAAATCCGTTAATCCGATCTCCCGGTTTGAGGCTGTGCAGATACCCTGAACAAAGGCCATTAGTCTGTTTTCGGACACAGATTTCCAGCTGATCATCCGAAGACGAGGACGCCAGCGAATAAAACCGGGCGGCCTGATCTCCGGGGGGCGCAACCCCGAACAGATCGCCAGCCTCAAAATCCGGTAGGTGTTGCCGGTTTCGAAAGCACAATCTCTGCCATAGATTTCTGTCACTTTGTACCGGCTTGAAGCGCAATATGCTGGTAGGCGCATTCACAGCAACGCCGTAGTCCACACGCTCAACAAGCTCGAACTCCGATGTAACGACAGGCGCAGGATTATGAGTCAGTGCCAGCGCAATGCCCATGTGCTCGCAGATAATTTCACCCCATTCCCGAAACTGCAGGGCGGAACCGCGATCAATTCGGGTAACGGGATGCATTTGCTGTAGGCCTTTGCTGCCAAGGGCAGCATTCACATCCAGTGCATACTGGCAGAATTTCGGGAATTGTTGGTCGCCAAACCCAAGAACCGCAAACTCCAATCTGTCACCCGCCTGAAAGCGCTCAAGGCGAGTCATAAACTGGTTGGCGGAGGAGGGCGCATCACCGTCACCGTAGGTTGATGTCAGAACGAAAAGCACAGAGGCCTTCGGGTAATGCTCCGCCAGGTCATTCATGGGCGCGCAGTGCACTTTCTTACCTGCCTGATTGAGCTTGTTCTGAAGGTCTTTGGCAAAACCCCAGGTGGTATTGCCTTCCGAACCCACCAGAATCACGGCATCAGCTGCTTCGATGCTGGCGCTTTCATCCAGACGTATGGATGATGAGCGCCGCTGCCACCAGATTCCCAGCCCAGTAAACGACAGCACCGGCACTGTCAGCGCGACTATCCCAAGAATCAGGCCTAACCACCACAAGCCTTCACCGGTATGCAGGCGAATCATCCAGTGCTGAAACTGGCTGCCGTCAGAGCGTGGCTGGTACTGCAGCAGTTCTCCGGTTGATTGATCAACGAACCCGGAACCCGTGGTGGTGCTCAGGGAATAGACGTCAGTGGGGTCATCCGGATAGGGGAACACCAGCTCACGCAGCTCGTTGACATCCACACTCTTTAGCGCGATCAAAGAGCCTACCGGTGCCGGCGTGCCGCCTGAGACCTGCGCCGGAAAGGATGGCTCCGTATTGGCAGCCTCCGGTAAAAGGCCAAACCTTACCGCAGACATATAGCTGCCGGTCAGCGCCGACAGCAACAATCCAATCACGGCAAATCGTGCCAGCTCGGCGTGAATCCGCGGGCTACCGGAACCTGCAATGGGCCGTAACATTGCCTTCCAGCCCCCCAGGCGTCGAGCCAGCAGAAACGTTCCGGACAGGCAGATCAACACCATCAGTGCCGCCAAAAAACCTGCCAGCATTCGGCCGACATCATCCATAAGAAACGACCGGTGCAAGCTCTTTACCCAGCGTAACCAGGTCGATGGCTGGTAGGGGGCAATGCCTTCACCCGTCAGGGGGTTAACCAGGTCGGCACCTGGCTGGCCATCACGATTGTAATAAACGACGACTTCGCCTGAGAGAGAGCGTTCGATCTGTTCCGTGCCAGGATATTGGGCCACGACGCGCTCGGCCAGATCAGCCACGCTCAGTTCACCGGCAGCGGGGACAGTCGCGGCCGACCGCTCAAGTGCCGGCACTACGGACAAAACAACTCCGGAAGTCGCCAGCACCACCAACAACAATGCGGCGACCAGTCCGGGTAAACCATGGAGCTTGCGCAACATAAATCTGGCTCCCGTCAGTTACTTGAGGTCATAGACAAAGGAGTGGACATAGCCACGGCCAGAAACCGTCTTTCCAGAGCCTTCAGTGGTCAGAGGCGCCACCACATCCGAACGGTTGTCACGCATATCTTCAACTGAGGTATCAACACGAACCTGGTAGCCCGAATCAATTAATGCGTCTTCAAGTTCCAAGGTCACTTTCAGGGCACGCCCACTGGTCACACTGGCACCGGTCAGGCCATCGTATTCAGCCTGGTTCAGGCCGCTGCCCCGTGCCCAGTCACGCAGGTGCTTGTAATATTTGCTCTTCTCACCAGCAATCCAGAGAGTCCCCTGGTACTTGCCATCGGCATCGGTAAGGTAGAGCGCAAGGTAAGCCCCGTCACCACCATAATCACTCAGTTGCGTGGTAAAGGTGACTTCCCGGGCCTGTGCGTAAGCCGGCAATGCCATTGCAGTCGTAAGCCCCAGAGCAAACAGAATCTTTTTCATGATGTGATCTCCTTTGGTTACTCAACAGTCACGCTGGGACGGCCTTTGACGATGCCCTTGCGCGGAACCCGCTCTGCGTTGGTCGGCTCGCTGTCGTTCCGCGATTTGCCGCGATGGTCGTCATCGTCATCGTCATCGTCGTCATCCTCCCGCTCTATTTCCATCAGCTCAAAGGTCGCAGGAGAGTACTCGGCTTCCACGCGACGTCCATTTGGATCCCTTCCTTTAACCTCGTAACAACCGTCGTCCACCTTGATGCGGAACACTGTCCACCCTTCGGCTTCCAACTGCTTCCGGAGGTTTTCGCGTGGCTGCCATCCGGCAACCGGATCATCGCAATCATCGTCAGCCAAGGCGCTGACGCTTATTAACAGCAGTGAAAGGCTGATCACAATAGGTTTGATATTCATGGCATGTCTCCCGTTGAATCGGTTTAATCAACCCTAAGGTTTTTACCTGACACTGGACTGAACAGGCGGCCAAATAGCAGGATGACTACCGGGTAGTTGAGCGCTTCAGGCTGCGGTCAGGTAACGGCTGTAGTATCTTTTGATCATGATCATGATCAGGTAAAGGGTGAAACATGCGGGTATTGTTGGTTGAGGATACAACCGGACTGGGTGAAGCAGTGCGGGACCAGATCAGCGAAGATGGTCATGCTGTGGATTGGGTGCAAAACCTCGGTTATGCCGATGCCAGCGTGAAAGTCACCACTTATAACCTGATTTTGCTCGATTTGATGTTGCCAGATGGCCACGGGTTTGATTTTTTGAAAAAACTGCGGGCAAGCGGTGATGCAACACCCGTGATTATTCTGACCGCCAGGGATCAGGTGTCAGACCGCATTGCAGGGCTGAATGCCGGTGCCGACGATTATCTGGTGAAGCCTTTTGATTTATCAGAACTGTCCGCCCGGGTGGCCGCCGTGGCGCGACGCTATCGTGGCAATCCGAACCCCTTGGTGCACGTCGGAGATCTTGTAGTGGATCTTGGTGACCACCGCATCAGTCGCAATGGCCAACCGGTCGAGCTTACTGCGCGGGAATGGGCGTTGTTTGAGGGTTTTCTGCAGCGCCCCGGAATACTGCTATCGCGAGCTCAGCTTGAAGACCGGCTGTACGAATTCGGGGCCGAAATTGAGAGCAATACTATCGAAGTCTACATCAGCCGTATGCGCAAAAAACTGGGATACGATGCCATAGTGACCGTCAGAGGTATGGGATACAGGCTGAGGTCTTATGACCACTAAAGCCAGCTTGCAGAAAACTCTTGGCACCTGGCTCACCTTGGGCGTGACCTTGCTCTGGCTTGCGGGCGTCATAGCTTCAGGCCTGGTCGCCCGGCACGAAATGAACGAGGTGTTCGACAGCGCATTGAAGGAAACCGCGCAACGTATACTGCCATTGGCGGTGACCGATATACTGAACAGGGAAGGGGACGCTGGCCTGCAGCGGGCATTGGCCCTGAAAGAGCACGACGAGTATCTCACCTATCTGGTTCGCGATGCATCAGGCAAGCTCCTGCTACAATCCCACGACGCAGATCCCCGAACTTTCGGCGCCAAACCCCGAGAAGGATTTTCTGAAACGCCAACTCATCGGATATACGGGGAGGGAGCGATCAGCAATACCCTGTACATTGAGGTTGCCGAACCTATGGCCCATCGTCGCGAAGCCGTTCTGGAAACGAGCCTCGCATTGCTCATTCCACTCATACTGCTAATTCCGATCAGCCTGATTGGGGTGTGGTGGGTGATAAAACGGTCACTTCGTCAGGTCGTTTTATTGCAGCAATCGATAGAAGCCCGTGGTGGTAGTGACCTTTCTCCCGTGGCAGTAAACCGTCTGCCAGACGAGTTTGAACCTATCATGGTGTCGGTCAATCGCTTACTGGAGCGTTTGCGCAGAGCACTTGAAGCGGAGCGAAGCTTTACCGCTAACAGTGCCCATGAATTGCGAACCCCACTGGCGACAGCGCTCGCGAAACTTCAGCGGTTAAAGACGGAAACGGACGACGCCAGAGTTAAAACGCGAGCCGGTGAAATCGAAGAATCTCTTCGCAGCCTGTCCAGGTTGTCGGAGAAGCTACTCGAACTGGCAAAGGCTGAGGGTGGCAGCGCGCTGTCAGAAACCTACAACGACCTTGTGCCCATACTGCAAATGATCGCCAATGATT
>JAGPVT010000047.1 GCA_018066865.1 Marinobacter sp.
GGCTGGCCGACAGGCGTAGAAGTCTGCCATGCCATGGTTCACGGGGGACCTTTCCCGGCCACCTCTGACAGCCGCACCACATCAGTAGGCAGTGCAGCTATCCGACGCTTTCTCAGGCCCGTATGTTACCAAAATTTCCCCGACGCCCTACGCCCGCTTGCCCTGAAGGAGGTCAACCCTTACAGGCTGCGGCGCTTGTTGGATGGCGAGCGGGAAGCATAGGTATGACAAGCTAGAGTGGTGAACCAGGCACGCTAGAGCGTGCCGAGTGAATATAAGGAACGGTTTAGCGCCATGTTCCATTTGCTGTATTATAGACCAGTTAACTTATGCGCAAGCTGAAATCCCGCTTATCCGAGAGCCCAAGTTCATTTAGGAAACGACGTTGACGACTACTAGCAAGAAACTTAACAAGAACGAAATATCTCGTGGACGCAGCATGAATCGGCTGATTCAGGCTGCGTTCGAATTGTTTGTGATAGGCGGATACCATGCCACCAGCCTTGAGGCTATTTCATCAAAAGCCGGCCTCACTAAGGGCTCGGTTTTTTTTTACTTTGGTAGCAAGGAAAAGTTGATCCTCCACATGTTTGAAGTCCTCCGTGAGGATCTTGTGGATGGTCTGGTGGCCACTCTGAGGAACCCTGTCGGCAGCCATGTGGACCGAATAATCCGCTATATCCACAAGGGTGCTGATTTTGGCGCGGAACGGCCCAACGAGCTGCTATTCATGATCCAGATCGCCATCGAATTCGCCCGCCAAGATAACGACATTGCCACGGCAATCAGGCAGCTCTACGGAGATGTGCACGACGCTGTCGAAGAGGTGGTAAGAGAGGCCCAGGCAGTTGGTTCGATGTCGTCAGACATTGATGCACGCTCATTCGCCTCCATGATAGTTGCAGTTCACGATGGCATGATGCTGGAATGGCACCTGCGTGGCGCTGAAATTAGCGGCCCCGATCTGGTCAAAAATGTGCGGCGCATGTTGTTGCACGGTATCGGCTAAGCTATCCCACCGGGTTTACCTAATGTTGTTTATCCTTGGTCGATAAGCTCCTTTAGGCTGACGCCGGCGGCCTTGCGGTCCCAGGTTATGGTTTGAATGCCGCGCTGTGAAAGCTGCTTTTTCTTCACCTTGTTGGTGGGTGTTCTGGGTAGTTCGTCGATAATTTCTATATAGCGTGGCACCATGAAATGGGGCAGTGCGCGTGCGAGGAAACCCAACAGCTTCTTTGGTTCAACTACCGAGTCTTCCTTGGTTACGATATAAACCAGAATGTCGTCGTCGTTCTCATAGCTTGACGGAACACCCACCGCCACGCATTCCTTCACGCCCGGAAAATCAGCCACTACGGTTTCAATATCAAACGATGAGATATTCTCGGCCCGTCGGCGTATACGGTCGCCTTTGCGATCAATATAGAACATGTTGCCGCTGCTATCCCTGACGGCGATATCTCCGGTATGGAACCAAAGGTTTCGCCATGAGTTCACGGTTGCCTCCGGCATACCCATGTAGTACAACATGGTAGTCCATGGGTGGCAGGACCTGACCACAATTTCACCTGCGGTGCCGTCCGGTACCTGCCGGTCTGTTTCCGGATCGACGATTTCCACGTCATACCACTCGGTTAGTACTTTGCCGCAGGAGCCATTAACCGCCGGGAATTGTCGCGACGTCCAACATGGGCAGCCAACCTCACTCATACCCCACATTTCGATACCCTTAACGCCAAACCGCTCCAAAAAAGCATGACCATGACGTCTGGGCAATGGGCAGCACATCAGACGTGTGAGAACGTTGTCTGAATCTTCCGGTCGTGATGGCTCAGCCTGGATCATTTCAATCATTGGTCCATGGGCAATGCTTACGGTTGCTCCACTTTCCCGGATGCGATCTAGCCAGCGTTTAGCGTCAAACTTTCGGTCAAGAACCAGAGTTCCGCCGGCGGCAAAGATAGCGAGTACTCCCATGAACTTGCCGGCAATGTGAAACAGAGGGTGGGCACTGTAGAACACGTCAGACGCGGTCATGTCGGTTTCCCTTGCGGTGGTGTGAGCCAACAGGCAGACATGGCCATGGGGCATCACCACGCCCTTGGCGGGACCGGTGGTGCCAGATGTGAACACCACAGAAGCCGCATCGGAGGGCTGGATCTCTGGCCAAGGCTGCTTCAGTGATGTTGGCGTGGCGATGAGGTCACGGTGATGCCACACGCCAATATTCCCTTTTGCCTCAAATGCTTTGGCCAGTTCGCTAGGACCAGCTTCCGTGTCGTCGATAACGACAATCTGCCGGACGCTGGAAAAGTCCCAAGTCAGTTCGGTAATACACGGCATTAAATCAGCATCGCTGACAATCAGGCTGGGTTTGGCTAAGTTGAGGACATGGGCCAAGGAGTTACCGCGATAGCCGGTATTCGCCGACACATCGACCGCGCCAACTAGTGCTGCGGCCATCCATGCATGCAATGCGGCAATACTGTTGGCAGCAAATATCAGGATACGGTCACCGGGCTCAATACCTACCTGAAGGAAATGCGCTGCTAGCGCCTCCGCATGGGCCATAAACTGGCCATAAGTCTCCCGATTACCCGAGACCTCGCGGACGAAAATTGCCTTGGGTGAGGCCGCCACGCGCCGTGCAGCCACTTTGGGTAATGTCCACTCAGAGAGCGAATCGGGAATCGCGAATGCAGGTGATTGTTCATTTAGAACCATAAAGCGTCTCCGACTATCAAGGCGTACCTTGAGAAATAAAATAACGATCAGCACTTGTCAAACTGGCTTGTGTATATTATTTAAATACTATACGGTCAGTAAGTAAAATGGAATGATGGAGGGAATTAATGAAACCACTTTCTGGGATCACGGTGCTAGAGCTTGGCATGGTTATGCAAGTGCCACTTGCCGGGCAGATGCTTGGGGATTACGGCGCCGACGTGATTAAGATTGAACGGCCGCCCCGAGGCGACATTATGCGGGATCTCGACGAGGTCGGCACCGCCCGTGAGGATATGAGCTGCTATTACGCTGCGGTCGGCTGTAACAAGCGGACCCTGTGCCTCGACCTCAAGCAGGAAGAGGGCCGGGAAGTCCTTGGCAAGCTGATCGATGAAGCCGATGTACTGATTCACAACTTCCGTCCTGGCGCCATGGAGCGACTCGGCTTTGGTTACGAGGAAGTCTCTAGGCGCAATCCCCGACTAGTGTACGCCGTCGGTTACGCCTTCGGCGCCAGTGGCCCTCTATCAGGCATGCCGGGCCAGGATATGCTGGCGCAGTCTCTTAGCGGGTTTGCCATGAATGGTGTCGAGTCCGGTGGCCGTCCCCGTCTTACTGCCACTCCGACGGTCGACTATGCGACTGCGGCCTCACTGTCGCAGGGGGTGTTGGCGGCCCTGCTTGGACGGGAACGCACCGGAAAAGGCGATCTGGTAACGACCTCTCTGTTTGATGTCGCCATCGCCATGCAGCTGCTGGAAACCTCCAGCCGCACACTTTACGACTACCGCACCGACTGGGTTCAGTACGCCATGATTTTCAAGACTCGGGACGGCTGGATCACCGTACTCACGCTGTTTCGGGACAACCCGCTGCAACTTATGTGCAAGGCGTTTAACGAAGAAGACATGAGCGCAGACCCGCTGCTGGCCACCGCCACTCTGCAACGCAAGCATGCCAGCAAAGTACAAGAAAAATTCGGGCCTGTGATGGAACGTTACACCACCGATGAATGTGTAAAGCGGTTATCTAAAACCGACATTCTGTGTGCCCCGGTGATGGATCTGGACGACACATTGAAACACCCGCAAACCCTGCAAAACGATATTTTGCGGGAGGTGGAAATCCCCGGCCATGGAACAGTTCAACTAGTTGGCAATCCAGTAAAACTGGCTGGCCAGGGTAAAGACAAGCCACGGCCACCGTCCGCTCTGGGCGAATTTTCACGTGAGATTCTGAGCGACTTCGGTTACTCCGAAAGCGAGATCAGGGACTTCCAGGAACGTGGCGTCATTACCTGATTGACAACCACACAATACAGAGAGGCATCACTTAATGAACAGCAAATCGACATATATCAATGACGAAGACCGGTTATTTGACCACACCGTTGTAGGTCTGACAGAGCGGGCGCGTCACACCCTGAAGCAACCGTTAAAAGGCTTTCCCCACTATGCCGACACACGGACCGGGGAGTGGACTACCACGGAAGATGGCTTCTGGACCGGGGGATTCTGGCTCGGTGTACTCTGGCTGGGCGGCTTTGTTTCCGGCGATTTAACACTCTGGCAAGCAGCCGAGGAATGGGTGGAGCGCCTGGAGCCGAGGGTTAACTCTGATTCGGTGTTTCGGGGCTTCCTGTTCTATTTCGGGTGTTCTGTCGGGGCAGATCTTGCGGGCAGCAAGAAAGCCGAGACACTAGCGTTAGACGCTGCCCGCAGCCTTTGTGCAACCTTTCGCTCCAATATTGGTCTTATGCCGTTGGGCACAACGGCGGAGGAAGCCCACACGGTAGGCGAGAACGAAACCAACATCGACAGCTTATCAGCGAGCTTGGTGCTGGCTTGGGCAGCGGAGAAAACTGGCGACGACAAATTTAAGGATGTGGCCATCCGCCATGCCCTTACCAACGCCCACTTTTGTGTACGCGAGGATGGTTCGGTGTGCCAATCTGCCAGCTTTGACAGCCAGACCGGGAAGGTGATCAAAACATATACCCACAAGGGCTTCAGCGCGAATTCTACTTGGGCCCGTGCGCAGGCCTGGGCCATGATGAGTTACGCTTATCTATCGGTACTCTACCCGGAGAATCGTGAAATCCGTGACTATGCCGAAAAAGTGTGTAGATGGTGGACCCAGAATGTGCCCGATGACGGGGTGGCTTACTGGGATTTCGATGCGCCCCAGGAAGCCGACACTCCGAAGGACACGTCCGCCACTTCTATCGCCTGCTATGCCTTGCTGACACTGGCTACCGTCCTTGACGACCGCCAAGCCGCGCGGGTATATCAACGCAAGGCTCGAAACACCGTCAAAACCCTCTGTCGTGACTATGTCGCGGTCGTGCCGCGGGGCCAGGCAGAGACCACTGGTGCCATCTCGCCCGCAGTGCTGACAAGGGGCTGCTTCGACCCAATGCGCGGTGTCGCCACCGAGCATGAGCTGATTTGGGGCGACTACTTCCTGCTGCACTGCCTGGGTATACTGACGGGTCTGTTGCCCACCAACAAACCTGGCTGATACCGAGGGACCAGGGCCTGAATGCTCAGCCTTGGGACATTGTGTTATCTGCTGAACATCTGGGAACTAAGTCTTGAACAGTACAATATCGGAGTCTACCTTCGAATTTAGCCGGTTTGCGGTCATGTTGAGTATATTCGGTGTGGCGCGCCTACTGCCTGATGGGTAATCAGGTAACCGCCCTGAAAAGGCGATGACTGTTTTCAGGGGCGGATTACCCGTTCAACGAGTTACTAATTGTTGACTATTATTTGATCAATCACACTTTGGTTGATCAAATATGCTGATGCAGTTTCCCCTCGCCCATGAAGACGAGCTGTTGGGTAGCATCATAGCGAGGTTCGTTCAAAAGCAGGGCCTTCAAGACGACAAAGTGGCCTTGGATCAGCTGTTCGGTTCTCGGAAAATCGTACCGTCATCAGTCCTTCAGGGCCATGCGAATCAGTTGCTCGCGAATGTTGGCCACCTTTGGAATATCTCGGCCCGCGGTCTGCTGGAACAACATACCCTTCTCCCGGTATTTCGGCCTTTCGTAGCTGCGAAAGCCTACGAGCGATTTGTTCGAGATCTATGCGCTGAGGGCAAGAATCACAGCATGCTCAGAACAGGCCTGAACGCTTCGAATATCGTTTGGCCAGCGAACTTCCGTGTTTGTCCCCTATGCTGCCAGGACCAATCAAGAAGGCTTGGTTACCGGTATTGGCAGCGGCTATTTCAGTGCCCAGGTGTTGATGCATGTCCGGAGCATGGCTGCTCACTGATTGACACTGGCATTCCATTGCAGTCATCCAGGCGGCACCGATTTGTTGGCATTCACTCCATCAGGCAACCGGTTCCGGCAGTGTCGCCGCTGGGAGATACGAGAAGTGTGCTGTTATCCTCCCTAGTAGCGGAATTGCTTCGAGGTGGGACGTCCAGGACGCCCAACAACTATCAGTGGTCGAGGTTTTATTGGGCCCTGGCCAGCCAGCAGGACCTTTGTAGGGGCAAAGGTGTGCTGCATAGGGAAATTGCCAGCCGTGTGCGAGATTGCTGGGGAGTTGAGTGGCTGGAGAGGCAAGGTCTTTCCCTCGATGCCGACGAAAACTGGCTGGTCTCAATGTTCCGAAAACACCGCCGCCCCTTTTCTTACCTTCAGCACTTCGTCTGCTGGTTAGCCCTGTGTGACGATACGCCGGTGCTGAGCAGGGTGTTGGCAGAGGTTTCCCTGTTGTCAAACCAGCCACCAGGGAAGACGGTCTATTTTTCATCACGCGCCGAAGAGGTTCGTCATCGGTATCGGGCACGATGGGCCGAATTGTTGAACCTCTATGATTCCCTGCACAGCTTGAGGACGCACAGGGAGGGGGCACGAGTCTATTCCTGGCTGTATCGCTTTGATTCGCATTGGCTTGCGTTACACAAACCCGCGAAGATCAGCGTTAAAAGGCAGCCAAAAGTTGATTGGGAAAAGCGGGACTGGTTGATTGTCCGGGAGCTTCTCACCATTGAACGCTCCATCTGGCAAAGTCTGGAAGGTCCTAGGCGGTCGATAAGCTGGTACTGCAAACAAGTTGCCGGTCGAAGAACGCTGGAAAAGAAACTCAGCAAACTGCCCTTATGCCAAGCATTCTTTATCCGCCACGCAGAAAGGGTTGATGAGTACCAGGCAAGGCGGCTGGCGTGTATATTTACCCGCTTGGTTCTGCAAAAAAGATGGCTCACACCTAACTATGAAATTGAACGAATTGCCGGGCTTGATCAGCGAAAATGTAGGGAAGCTGGCCGAAAAATTCTTACCGAATCAATCCCAGCCTGGCGCATTTCTCAGGAGATTTCCCTCAGATAGTATCCTCAAAAAGGCTGATGGCATTCATCAGCGCAAATGGTTTTTCATGAAAGCTCGCCCCTTCATAAACGTTTGGTTTGAGGGGAATGGACAGCGATCTGTCCCGGCAGAGCTGATTCCTATGCTGGCGATAGGTAGCACTTACGAAAACAAGAAAAGGTTTCCGCGTCTGAACGCAAAAAACGTGCGATTAAACGTAATCAGCGAACCGAAGCCGACAACGACATCTTCGGGGGTGCACTGGCTTAGGTTTAGAACCAAGAAAGGGGATATCGTTCGCGTCCGACAGTTGGAGTTGGCAAGGTGTTTGTTCCTTCAGAATTTTCATTTGGCCCGAACGGCATTCCGGCATAATGGCCTTGCTGGCCTGGCACAGGTGTTGGAATCCAATGATGCCACCATCATTAAATTTCCTGCGATGGCGGACTATCCGCCCTCGAATCTGCGTACGCACGCTGCCTTGACCCATCTGTCATGGGTGGTTCTGGATAAAGATGCTCGTCAGAGTTTTGGATCAATCCTCAAGTTCTGGATGAATTCTAATAGTGATACATGGAATTTCCGCTTCAAGCCACCCCGACTAACAGGCTGGCATATCGCAGGATCTGGCGATTATGGGACAGGTGACGCCAGTAACATATTCACCATCGACGAGATTACGCACTTTCATAACCCCGTTTTTTCTCACCCCAAACAGATCGTCTTTGATCATCCGAAATTCGAGGAGCTTTTGGCCAAAGATCCGGCAAATGGAAAAAGGCCGACCGTTCCTCGTGGTGATGATGACTCCCAAATGGACCTGAGTGTTGAACCGTTGCTTGGCAAGCGGTTGGACCAAGTGTCGGATTCTGGGTTTTCATGCTCTTTCGACGATAATCTGAAGGTTGGAGTAACCGTAAACGGCCGCCGATATTCGGTAAAACCCATAGCGGATCCGGAATCGACCCCCGCTTCCGAAACCAGCAGCCCAGGGCATGCAACCGAACGAGGAAACGGCCGGGAACTGGACTACGGTATTAACAGACCCGACGAGAGTGAAGATCTCAGCTTGGAGGAGCTGACCGATGTTGAGTTGACGGAAAGGTTCTCGATTTTCGATGAGGTTGTTCGTCGGTTAGGCGACTGCGAGAACTTCAGCTTCGAGAGAATTTCAGCGATACGTTTGCCGTGGCCAAAGGGTGGCAATTTGACAGCTACCCGGACAGCAACGGGGAAGCCAATTCAGGCTTGTGTTTCCTTGATCAAATATCAGTCAATCCCCGTCGTTATTATTGAGGTAGACACAGAAAGTATTCGGAAAGAGCACACGCTGAGTACACTGGTTGTGATCTTCTCCAAAAATGCAGCTGACGGTGTTGCATCACTGCTTCGGCGTTGCTCGAACGATGGCGTTCATTGGGATTTTGAGCATATCCGAAGCTTGAATGCTGTTGCGAAACATAGCAGGCACCCTCACCGCCAAACGCGGAGAAATGGCAGGCATATGGTGGTGAGCCCCGAGGATTATCTAGAGAGGTGGGTGAATATACTGGAGCGTAATATTAGGGCGTTGGTTAAACAGGTGAGGAAAACCTCATAACAGATTCAGATGATGATGCCGTGTTCCAGCCGGGCATTTCCCGCGCACCCTTTTCAGATCTCCGGAATGCCCTCCAGTTGGGCATGAAAGCCATTTGCCGGAAGGGCGCTTGTTTTTCAGCATTGCACAGCGTGCTGACCTCGCGGAGCCCACATTGTCCGGATTCTTCGCACGGAAAGGCGTTGTTCATGGGCAGATAAAAGATGCTAGGCTTTATGACAACGATGGGCCGTTTCCCTAGGGTTTGTGATGACTAATTGCACCCCACACGATACTCAGATTGGCACTGATGATGTGCAACTGATGGAGCGCCTCGGGGTCCCTGCTGCACTCATACGAATACTGCTGAACGAAGCAGACCTTCCAATACCGGACGATTTGGTGTTATCGGATAAGCCGATATCTCAAGGGCTATCACTGACTGAGAAGACAATTCTGCGTTCCGGGGGCGCCCGTGGATTGGACGGAAAATGCGGCTGCCGCGAAAGCTAAGGAACATCTATTGGCTCTAAAGCATTTGGATGAGTGCCGAGAACTGGTAAAGCAATCTTATGAACTTGAGGTCGTAGCAGAACGGCTTCGGATTTCACCGGAATCCACCAAAGCCTCTGCCAGTGGCAGGGTTCGTGATTTGTATACTTTCAAACTAGCAGACAACGGCCCATGGCTTTTTCCAAAGTGGCAATTTTATGAGTTAGGCCGCATACCGAACCTGCGCAGTCTGCTGTCAGCAGTTGGGGAGTCTGTAAATCCGTTAGTTTTCTCACGGTTCATGCTGATGAAAAGCACAGATCTTGAAAATGACGAGGAGTGCTATTCTCCGCTGGACTGGTTGATCAGAGGGTTTGAGCCGGAGCCCGTGCTTATGCTTATTAGAGATCTCTGACATTGGACGCTTAACGACGATTTTGCGGACTAAAGCATTTTCAGGGGCGTCCCGCATTCTTGCCAACGAGAGCACACTTTCGGTGAGAAATTTAGGAGCAGCTTATGAGCACGAAAGCATCGATTTCATCGGGTGAGAAGCATCACTTGTATCATCAGGAGCTGTTGAGCCAAGAGCCCACATCCGTGTTTTTGGAAATTGATAGCCCTTCGGAATTCCGGGTAGAAAAAGAGACATTCCAGGGCAAGATTATCGAGACGCTGACTGTAGAAATCCCCTCTGCGACAATGGATCAAATCGCCATAAACTGGATTAAAAAACGAAAACTTCAAGGAGCTGTTGGTGGGCCCGTTGGCGAGGAATGGGGTAGCCCGGATTGTCCTTGGGATTAGTGTTTAATCGGTAATGGGGATGCAGCTAGTTACCCAACACAAATCGGGCATTCAGTTCACGAAGAAACTGAAAAGTATTCAGGCAGGAAACTTCGAAATCGCGGCAGATATTCGGAACCTTCACTTTGCGGGCGTTCGGCGCTACCGCCGCCTCATGGGTTACAACCGTCGCTCCCAGTGTTTTGGCTTTGGCAATAATCCATGGATCGGCTTTCGCCAGAAAATTGTCTCGGTGGCCGGCATTGTAATCGCCGTCCATGACTGATTGAACGATGTCCGCAAAAATGCGTTGGGTCGGCTCGTCGTCATTACTGATGAAGTGCCCAGGCCTGTCACGTACCCACTTTTCCAATTCGTCGTTGCCGTCCCGCAACTCCCTGCCAATCATATCGACGCTGGCAATTATCCCTTCCCTAAATTGTAGGTCCAGCCAATCCCAATAGGCGGGGCAGATATCCATGCCGTAATACTGGTTCTTGGCCTGTATGTAGGTATTCGCATCCAGCAAATATCTCAAACACCCAACTCCTTCGCGAAGGTCTCAATCTTGCCCGGTTTCATTCCACCTAACAGCTCACCGGCCTCACGCAGCAACAGCTGGCCACTGAGAGCCTCTCCTACAACAGCACGGGAAAATGGGCGGCTTATCTGAGCTTTCTTGGTTTGGTAGTAGGTCGGACCACTGCCCCGCGTTCGCTGTTTGTGCAGAGACTTTTGTTCGGCGATATAACGCCCATACTGGTCATTGGAGATGAAATGAAGCGTCAGCGCACGCCGTGCCAGAGCCCAAGTACTCACGTGAAAGCGGGCTTCGAGCGCTGGCAGGTTATCTTCCCAGCGTTGAAGATCCTGTTGCCAGAGTGCCCGGAATTCCTCCGCCGGAACCAGAAATTCTGCTGCTACAGCATTACACAGAACCTCCTCCTGACGATGGGTATTGGTGTCGCCATCGGAGATACCAGACTGGCCAATCCATATGTGGCAAAGCTCATGAATCAGCGTAAACAGACGAGCTCCAAGAGCGTCGCTGTGGTTTACGAAAATGATCGGAGCGTATTCGTCGACAATCGCAAAACCACGGAACTCCTCCACCCGCAGTGGGCGTGTATGGTGTCCGAGATCGCCCTGCCGCATGACAAGAATACCCAAAGACTCGATGCGCTGGACCAGATCTCGGTAATAATCATCCCATTTGCCTCTCGTCGGGTGTGCTTCAACGCCCAGGCACGCCCGCATGTCTTCAACAATGGCCGCTACAGAGTCAGAGCTACAGAAACGGCTAACGTAGGGGCTGGTTTCAGCAAAATGTTGCTGAAGATACTCGCGGTACCATTCCTGCCGCTGCAGCATCAGTTTGACCAGATCGAGTAGCTCTGCACTAGGCCGTTGTACGCCCCGTCCCTCCAGAGTTCGTAAGTCCGGAATTGGTAATACTTCCTTTGGCGGCTTTATCAGAAACAGGTAGCCAAACGGTACATGGGCTTTCTCCGCGTACCGCATAGCCTGATTGAAAGTCATTGTTCGCTTTCCGGATTCCCATTCCAGAAGGCGGTCCTCTGTCACTCCGCACTTCCTAGCAAAATCAGACACATCTATGCCGGAGCGCTCCCGCGCCCAGGTCAGCATATGTGTGTTGATGTTTGCCGTGGTCATTTTGGCTCGTCTTACCTACTGATCGTGATGACTTTCTGGTCTGGCTTTGGCTGAAGTTTAGCAGTGAGGGGATTCTTGCAACAGCGTCAAGCAGCCGAATCGACAGATCTACTGACGAAGTGAGCATCGGGAACCGCTTGTCCTAGCAAAGTGGCAGCGGGTGGCAGGCTTCGTCTGGAATCAGTGGCAACCTTGGTCTGGAATACGCACAGAGTAGCGGGAACACTGTTAGCGAGGGGCAGATAAAACCGCCGACCCCGGCATTATGAGAGCAAAGCAGAACTGTAAGGTGTTGTTTAATAGAACTAGCAAGGCATGTCCTCGTCAGTAACGCCCAACAGAGCCCAACGGTTACCGACGGATTCCCGCAACAAACCGCTTAGGTTGGTGGAGTAATCGAAATTGAACTTACTCGGCCTTAGTGGGACGTGCAGTACGCAAGCTTTTCAATAATTGATCTGCCACCTTTGAGCCAGTCTGTCGCAGGCTGAGTATTTTCCCCTCCAGGCTCCTGAATCGCGTTAGTCTTTCCTGATACGTGCCCATCTCTCCAGCGGAATCTTTGACGAAGCGATAGACGCTAGCTCTAAGGAGTCTCTGTTTCTTCTTTGGCAGCCGTGCCCTGCCGGAGTTAACATTGAGCCCAGTTACCGTCTGGCATCGATTACGGTCCGCTACCTTAGTCTTGCGGGTTTTGATTTTCAGGCCTTTCGAGAGGAAGACCTTCTGTGCTGCTTTTATCGCACCAGTTTTCTGAACTCTAGTGAGATGCCTCTCATGCGAGACCACAATATCGTCGACGTAGCGTGAGTACTTAAAGCCCTGGCTCCGTAACTGAGCCACTATCAGCGGTTCAATATCCCAAAAAGCGAGGTTAGCTAGAAAAGATGAAGGCGGAGCGCCTTGAGCAAGAAAACCTCGGCGGGTGCATAGTTTTGACAGGGTCTCGGC
Organism: Marinobacter sp.; assembly: GCA_018066865.1. Lineage (GTDB taxonomy): Bacteria > Pseudomonadota > Gammaproteobacteria > Pseudomonadales > Oleiphilaceae > Marinobacter. Next base: position 12,537 of record JAGPVT010000047.1, read on the forward strand.
GGCTGTTTCTTCAAATTGCAGGAGATTGAACCAGATATCTTTAACCGAGCTCTGGCTGATGCTTGGGAAAAAGTTAGTGGCATCGATACTGATAATTGTACCTTGTCCTGCATGGAGCTGGGCGTTTTTGAGGTACGACCAACCTTTCAGCGAGCCTGTAAGATAATCCGGGTAGTCGCACCGTTTGAGAAAACGTGAGTTGATGGTAAGCGGCCGGCAATCACATCTTGCTAATGCTCACCGGCCTCCAGTTGTGCGGTAGCAGTTCATCAATGGCGTTGTTTTTCTGCGTCGGCAGTTTCGTCAGAACATCTTTCA
>JAGPVT010000080.1 GCA_018066865.1 Marinobacter sp.
GTGTAGGAGTAAGTCATCTGCATTCCCCAGCTTTAGACCTGATACCTGGTATCAAGAAGCAACCAATGTTTTGCTTCGGGGCCGAATTGCTCGGCTTATCGCGCCGTCTTGAACAAAGACTCTGGTATACGGTTAAAGATCTGACACCAACCTGAAAACGCATACCAGACTCCATAGCATATACAACAGAAAAAGGCCGGTGGCACAAAGCCACCAGCCTGTCTACGCTTGAAGCGCAGTTTCGATCAACAGCCGACTCTTACTTAAGCTCAACAGAAGCGCCTGCTTCCTCGAGCTTCTTCTTGGCTGCTTCTGCGTCGTCTTTGCTCGCAGCTTCCTTGACAGTAGTGGGCGCACCATCAACCATCTCTTTCGCTTCTTTCAGACCCAGGCCGGTCAGTTCACGAACAGCCTTGATAACGTTAACTTTCTTCTCACCGACACCGGTCAGAACAACGTCAAATTCGGTCTTTTCTTCGGCAGCAGCAGCTTCGCCAGCAGCTGCAGGAGCAGCAGCAACAGCGGCAGCGGCAGATACGCCAAATTTCTCTTCCATTGCTTCAACCAGCGCTACAACGTCCATTACGCTCATTTCTGCAATTGCGTTCAAAATGTCTTCGTTAGACAGAGCCATGACTTTCTCCCAAAAATATAAAAATGGTGTTCAACAGAATCAAGCAGCTTCTTGCTTCTGGTCGCGAACTGCCGCTACAGCGCGGGTCACTTTCGAAGGAACTTCGTTCAGTGTCCGTGCCAGCTTGGTGATTGGTGCCTGTGTTACAGCGGCCAACATGGTCAACGCTTCGTGACGTGTTGGCAGCTTGGCAAGACGATCGATCTGGTCTGCGCCCATCAGCTCACCGCCGACTGCCAGTCCTTTAATCTCGAATGCGTCTTTCTCTTTTGCAAAATCCTTCAGCAGGCGCGCGGCCGCTCCCGGATCTTCCATTGAGAATGCCAGTATCGTCGGGCCGACCAAAGCCTCGTCAATGCACTCAAACTCGGTGCCACGAATAGCAATCTTCGCAAGGTTGTTACGAACAACCCTGAGATGCACATTCTCAGCACGAGCTTTGGCACGAAGAGCCGTCATATCACCAGAGGTAACACCACGGTAGTCAGCCAGAACCACAGACAGAGCACCACCGGCAGTCTCGTTGACTTCAGCGACGATCGCTTTCTTGTCTTCGAGTCTAATTGCCACTGGATTTCTCCTCGATTTCGCCAGGGGTATTCCCGGCAAACCCATCATTGCCCTGGAAGCGACTACAATTTGCTTCCTACGGGCGCCTTAACGGTGTTTGGGTTCAGAGAGAACGTCTTCACACCGTCTGCGCAGGCGTTGCTTTAACCCTTATAGCCCGAGGACTTCGGGGGCCTGCGGTCTTTGACAGCCTTGGCTTCCGCCCAGACTACAAAGTAACTACCGATCAGGAAGTCAGATATCCAGACCGCTCTGATCGATAGTCAGGCCAGGACCCATGGTCGAAGAAATCGTGATCTTTTTCAGATACACGCCTTTCGCCGACGATGGCTTGGCCTTTTTCAGATCTGCGATCAGAGACTCAAGGTTTTCCTTGATGTTCTGTGCAGAGAATTCAACGTTACCCAGCGGAGAATGGATAATGCCGTTCTTGTCTGTGCGGTAACGCACTTGACCGGCCTTGGCATTTTTAACCGCAGTCTCTACGTCTGGAGTAACCGTACCTACTTTAGGGTTCGGCATCAGTCCACGCGGACCAAGAATCTGACCCAACTGACCAACAACGCGCATGGCATCCGGAGTGGCAATCACCACATCGAAGTCCATGTTGCCCTTTTTGACCTCTTCAGCAAGATCATCCATACCCACAATATCAGCACCGGCCGCAGTTGCTTTTTCAGCGTTTGCACCCTGAGTGAAAACTGCAACGCGGACTGTTTTGCCCGTGCCATGCGGCAGGACGGTGCTGCTACGTACAACCTGGTCAGATTTACGCGCATCGACACCCAGGTTAACTGCAACGTCCAACGACTCCTTGAACTTTACACTCTGGCCCAACTCAACCAGCAGTGATACCGCCTCATCAACGGAGTAAGAACGGGTAGAGTCTGTCTTTTCCAGAATCAGCTTCTGGCGCTTGCTCAGCTTCGACATGTTACACGCCCTCCACGGTCAGGCCCATACTGCGGGCGGTTCCGGCAATGGTACGAACCGCAGCTTCCATATCGGCAGCAGTCAGGTCCGGCTCTTTGGTCTTGGCAATTTCTTCGAGTTGCTCACGGGTCACTTTGCCCACTTTTTCAGTGTTAGGGCGACCGGAACCACTCTTCACACCGGCAGCCTTCTTCAGAAGAACAGGCGCAGGCGGGGTTTTGGTGATAAATGTGAAGCTGCGATCACTGTAAACTGTGATAACAGTAGGAATCGGCAAGCCGGCTTCCATATCCTGGGTCTGGGCATTAAACGCCTTACAGAACTCCATGATGTTAACGCCGCGCTGGCCCAGTGCAGGACCAACGGGGGGGCTCGGGTTGGCCTTACCGGCAGCAACCTGAAGCTTGATATATGCTTCTATCTTTTTAGCCATACTATTACTCCTATGGGTCCAAACGCCTCGCGGCTCCCCGTTGCAGACACAAAAAGCCCGCGACGCCTGAGCGCGCGAGCCTTCCGGTTAAAAGCCACCGATCAGTCTTTCTCGACCTGACCAAACTCCAGCTCTACCGGAGTTGAACGTCCAAAAATCAGAACAGCGACCTTGACCCGACTCTTGTCGTAGTCAACTTCCTCTACCACGCCGTTAAAGTCCGCAAACGGGCCTTCAACAACACGGACGACTTCGCCTGGCTCAAACAAGGTCTTCGGCTTCGGCTTATCCACACCGCTTTCAACGCGACGCAAAATGGCCTCGGCTTCACGCTCCGTGATCGGAGCCGGCTTGTCCTTCGTTCCACCAATAAAGCCAAGCACTCGTGGCGTATTCTTCACGAGGTGCCAGGTGCCGTCATCCATTTCCATCTGGACGAGCACGTATCCGGGATAGAACTTGCGCTCACTCTTGCGCTTTTTCCCGTCACGCATCTCCACAACTTCTTCGGTAGGAACAAGAATTTCACCAAACCTGTCTTCCATACCTTCAAGCGCGATGCGCTCAGCTAGAGTGCGCATTACGTGCTTTTCGAAGCCAGAATACGCATGAACCACGTACCAGCGCTTAGCCATTGCCCACTCCTGTTAGCCGATAAATCCGGCGACCAGCCAACTGATTATCGAATCCATACCCCACAACAACAAGGACACAACCAGCACAAAAACTACAACGATAACTGTAGTCTGAACCAGCTCTGGCCTGGTGGGCCACACCACTTTCCGGATCTCAACGCGCGCCTCTTTAAGCAATGTCGCAAAACGGCGCCCACGCTCGGTCTGCAGGGCGACCAAAGCCGCAACTATAGCAAGACCAACAAGAGCCAGAACCCGATACAGCAAAGATTCGGCGCTGAAATACTGATTACCAACTACACCAACGGCAATCAGTAAAAAAACAACTAGCCATTTCACTACGTCGAAACGACTGTTTGACTGAACGGCTTTTGACTCCATGGGAATCAACTTATGTATCCGGATGTTAAAAAAATGGCAGGCCAGGAGGGAATCGAACCCCCAACCTGCGGTTTTGGAGACCGCTGCTCTGCCAATTGAGCTACTGGCCTGCACCGAAACTACTCAGTGCACTTTCAATCGAGCACTTTACTCGATGATCTTTGCGACTACGCCGGCACCAACGGTACGGCCGCCTTCGCGAATCGCGAAGCGCAAACCATCTTCCATGGCAATCGGAGCAATCAGCGTTACTTCCATCTTCACGTTATCACCTGGCATAACCATTTCCACGCCTTCCGGCAATTCGCAGGAACCGGTTACGTCGGTGGTACGGAAGTAGAACTGCGGACGGTAGCCCTTGAAGAACGGAGTATGACGACCGCCTTCATCTTTGCTCAATACGTACACTTCGCACTCAAACCTGGTGTGCGGCTTGATACTGCCCGGCTTACACAGAACCTGACCACGCTCAACGTCGTCACGCTTGGTACCACGCAGCAGTACACCAACGTTCTCACCTGCACGACCTTCGTCCAGCAGCTTACGGAACATCTCAACACCGGTGCAGACAGTCTTGACGGTATCCTTGATACCAACAATCTCAACTTCCTCACCAACCTTGACGACACCACGCTCTACACGACCGGTCACAACTGTACCACGGCCAGAGATAGAGAATACGTCCTCAATCGGCATCAGGAACGGCAGATCAATAGCACGCTCAGGCTCAGGGATGTACGTATCCAGAGCTTCTACCAGCTTTTTAACAGCGGTAGTACCCATCTCGTTGTCATCTTTGCCTTCCAGCGCCATCAGCGCAGAACCGGTGATGATCGGCGTGTCGTCAGCCGGGAAGTCGTACATGCCCAGAAGGTCACGCACTTCCATCTCAACCAGCTCCAGCAGCTCTTCATCATCAACCATGTCCGCCTTGTTCAGGAACACAACGATGTAAGGAACGCCTACCTGACGGGACAGCAGGATGTGCTCGCGTGTCTGCGGCATGGGGCCGTCAGCTGCCGAGCAAACCAGAATCGCGCCGTCCATCTGCGCAGCACCCGTGATCATGTTCTTCACATAATCCGCGTGGCCCGGGCAGTCTACGTGTGCGTAGTGACGGTTAGGGGAATCGTACTCAACGTGGGAGGTCGCAATGGTAATACCACGCGCACGCTCTTCCGGTGCGTTATCGATCTGATCGAATGCACTCGCAGAACCCGTACCCCAAACTTCGTGACATACACGAGTCAGAGCAGCGGTCAGAGTCGTCTTACCATGGTCTACGTGACCAATAGTGCCCACGTTCAAGTGCGGCTTCTTACGCTCAAATTTAGATTTAGACACAGTTACACCTCATTCCTGTTACTTAAGTCCTGGGTATCAACCCTTTTTGATGATTGCTTCGGCAATATTGTTTGGCGCTTCCGCGTAACGCGAAAATTCCATCGCGTACGACGCACGACCCTGAGTTGCAGAGCGCAGATCCGTGGCATAGCCAAACATCTCCGACAACGGAACCTCGGCGCGAACAATCTTGCCAGACACACTGTCGTCCATGCCCTGAATCAAGCCACGTCGGCGGTTCAAATCACCCACCACGTCACCCATGTAATCTTCAGGCGTAACAACTTCAACCTTCATCATCGGCTCAAGCAGAGCCGGGTTCGCCTCCAGAGCCCCTTTCTTCATCGCCATAGAGCCCGCAACTTTGAACGCCATTTCGTTGGAGTCCACGTCGTGGTACGAACCATCGTACAAGGTTGCCTTGATACCCAGCAGCGGATAGCCGGCCAGACAGCCATTCTGCATCTGCTCCAAGATACCCTGCTGTACTGCCGGGATGTATTCCTTGGGAACAGCACCACCAACAATCTCATTCACGAAGATAAAGTTCTCAGCATCTTCCTGGTCCAGCGGCAGCGGATCAATTCTGACCTTAACGTGACCATACTGACCACGACCACCAGACTGGCGAACAAACTTGCCTTCGACGTCTACCGACTTACGAATACACTCACGGTACGCAACCTGCGGCTTACCGATGTTTGCTTCTACCTTGAATTCACGACGCATACGGTCGACAAGAATATCCAGGTGAAGCTCACCCATACCGGAAATGATCGTCTGGCCGGTTTCTTCGTCAGAGCGAACACGGAATGACGGATCTTCCTGAGCCAGCTTACCCAGCGCAACACCCATCTTTTCCTGATCGGCCTTGGACTTGGGCTCAACCGCGACCGAAATAACCGGCTCCGGGAATTCCATACGCTCAAGGATGATCTTGTGATTTTCGTCGCACAATGTGTCACCCGTGGTGACGTTCTTCAGGCCGATTGCCGCAGCAATGTCGCCCGCGAGAACTTCCTTGATCTCCTCCCGATCGTTGGCGTGCATCTGAACCATGCGGCCCACACGCTCTCTCTTGCCTTTGACCGAGTTATAAACTGCGTTACCCGACTCCAGCGTGCCAGAGTAAACGCGGAAGAACGTCAATGTACCCACAAACGGGTCGGTAGCAATCTTGAATGCCAACGCAGCAAACGGCGCCTTGTCATCAACAGGGCGGGTCTCTTCGGTGCCATCTTCGTCCACTTCACCGCGGATCGCTTTTACTTCATCCGGAGCTGGCAGATATTCGATGACCGCATCCAGAACTGCCTGAACACCCTTGTTCTTGAAAGCGGAGCCGCAGCATGCCAGAACAATCTCGTTGGCGATTGTGCGTGAGCGCAACCCCTTCTTGATCTCTTCGAGGGTGAGCTCACCGCCTTCAAGGTACTTTTCCATGTACTCTTCGCTGGCTTCGGCGGCAGCTTCCACCAAGTGCTCACGATAAATAGCAACTTCCTCTACCATATCTTCAGGAATATCACCCAATTCGTAGGTCATACCCTGATCATCGCCGTTCCAGTAAATCGCTTTCATGCGAAGCAGGTCGACAACACCGTTGAAGTTCTCTTCAGCTCCGATTGGCAATTGCAACGGAACCGGGGCAGAACCCAGGCGAGTCTTGATCTGATCAACTACACGCAGGAAGTCAGCGCCGGCACGATCCATCTTGTTGACGAATACCATACGCGGGACTTCGTACTTGTTGGCCTGGCGCCATACGGTCTCAGACTGCGGCTCGACACCGGAGGAACCACAAAAAACAACCACAGCACCATCAAGAACCCTCAGTGAACGCTCAACTTCGATAGTGAAGTCAACGTGGCCCGGGGTATCAATCACGTTGATACGGTGCTCTTCGAACTGCTTGTCCATACCCTGCCAGAAGGTAGTAACAGCCGCTGAGGTAATGGTGATACCCCGCTCCTGCTCTTGCTCCATCCAGTCAGTAGTAGACGCGCCATCATGGGTCTCACCCATTTTATGGCTACGACCTGTGTAGTACAGAATACGCTCGGTCGTGGTTGTTTTCCCCGCATCCACGTGCGCAACGATACCGATGTTTCTGTAACGTTTAATAGGAGTTTTGCGTGCCACTTTATAAACCTCGGCTATTTAGAAACGGAAGTGAGAGAACGCCTTGTTGGCTTCTGCCATGCGGTGTACATCTTCACGCTTCTTAACAGCTGCGCCCTTGCTGTCAGCGGCGTCAAGAATCTCACCGGCAAGACGCTGTGCCATGGACTTCTCGCCACGCTTCCGTGAAAAATCTACGAGCCAGCGCATAGCCAGCGCGTTCTGACGGGAAGGCCGTACCTCGACAGGCACCTGGTAAGTAGCACCACCCACACGACGGGACTTAACCTCAACCATCGGCTGGATGTTCTCCAGGGCCTTCTCGAACATCTCGATCGGCTCTTCCTTGGACTTCTCGGCGACAATTTCCAGAGCACCGTAAACAATGCGCTCTGCAACCGCTTTCTTGCCACTTTCCATTACGTGGTTGATAAACTTGGCAAGACGCGCACTAGCGAACTTCGGATCCGGGATAATTTCCCGTTTGGCTGCAACTCTTCTTCTAGGCATCGATAAGCCCTTGTGTAATTAAAAGGTCTTCAGGAACCCCTGAGATAGCCAAAGGCTACTCAGCCTTACTCTCATCGTTCTGACAAGCAACGATAAAAGACACCCGCTCGGGATATCAGGACTTGGGACGTTTTGTACCGTACTTGGAGCGACCCTGCCTACGGCTCTGCACACCCTGGGTGTCCAGTGTTCCGCGAACAGTGTGATAGCGCACACCCGGAAGGTCTTTTACTCGACCGCCACGGATCAGCACAACACTGTGCTCCTGAAGGTTGTGACCTTCACCACCAATGTATGAGGAAACCTCGAAGCCGTTGGTCAGACGAACACGACACACTTTACGCAGTGCTGAGTTCGGCTTCTTCGGCGTTGTGGTGTAAACACGAGTGCACACACCACGGCGCTGAGGACATGCCTGAAGAGCAGGAACATCGCTCTTGGCCACCTTGCGCTTACGAGGCTTACGCACCAACTGATTAATCGTTGCCATGTAAGCAAACTCCAAAAAACCATATCAATGAAACTTACCCCCAGTGAAGGGGGTAAAATTTAAGGGACGCAAGTTTAAGCCCGCGCCCCCCGACAGTCAAGATGACTGATCTCTTTTTAACCACCTCCGCATAAGTAACTACACGGAGATGGCCCACCCAGCTCAACCTCCGCGGTTGAGTTCGGCGCTCAGAGCTTCTTCAACGTCTGCGGCAGTAACACCTTGCTCTTCAAGCTCGCGCTTGCGTCGACGCTCGGCGTGATAAGCCAAACCAGTTCCCGTAGGAATCAGTCGACCAACCACAACGTTTTCCTTCAGGCCGCGCAGGTAGTCACGCTTACCTGTGACCGCGCCTTCAGTGAGTACGCGGGTCGTTTCCTGGAACGAAGCCGCCGAGATGAACGACTCAGTCGCCAGGGAAGCCTTGGTGATACCCAACAGCAAACGCTCGAACCGTGCTGGCTCTTTATCAGCAGCATCGGCCGCTTCGTTAGCTTCCAGCACCCGGTTGATCTCCACAGAATCGCCAGAAATCATCTGGGTGTCACCGGGGTCAGTGATTTCCACTTTGCGCAGCATCTGACGCACGATCACTTCGATGTGCTTGTCGTTGATCACTACGCCCTGCAGACGGTAGACGTCCTGGATTTCGTTGGTAATGTACTTCGCCAACGCTACCACACCCAACAGACGCAAAATGTCATGCGGGTTGGACGGGCCATCGGAAATCACCTCGCCTTTCTCTACCGTTTCGCCTTCGAATACGTTCATCTGGCGATGCTTCGGAATCAGAACCTCATAAGGATCTGCGTCTTTCGGAGTAATCACCAGGCGCTTCTTGCCCTTGGTTTCCTTGCCGAACGAGATCATACCGCTGATCTCGGCCAGGATTGACGATTCCTTCGGACGACGCGCTTCGAACAAATCAGCAACCCGTGGCAGACCACCGGTAATGTCACGTGTTTTAGAGCTTGCCTGAGGAATACGTGCAACCACGTCACCCAGCTCGATACGCGCGCCATTGGCCATAGTCACCAGAGCGTTTGCCGGCATGAAGAAAATCGCCGCGCCGCCGCCTGGCAAATCAACGTCGTTACCTGCTTCGTCAACCATCTGGATGGCCGGGCGAATGTCTTTACCAGCCGCCGGACGTTCCTTCGGATCGATGATTTCCATGGTCGACAGACCAGTCAGCTCGTCGGTCTGGGTACGCACGGTAATGCCTTGGTCCATGTTGACGAACTTGGCTGTACCTTCGGCTTCCGCAATGATCGGGTGAGTGTGTGGATCCCACTTGGCCACCACAACGCCCGCCTCAACGTTGTCGCCGTGCTTCACAGAAAGCACCGCGCCATAAGGCAGTTTGTACCACTCACGCTCACGACCCTGATCATCCGCAATAGCCAGAGCAGAGGAGCGGGAAATAACAACCAGTGAGCCGTCTGTTTTCTCAAGCGACTTCAGGTTATGCAGGCGAACCGTGCCACCATGCTTGACCTGAATATTATCTACCGCAGAAGCTCGGCTCGCAGCACCACCAATGTGGAACGTACGCATGGTCAGCTGGGTTCCCGGCTCACCAATAGATTGGGCAGCGATAACACCCACTGCTTCGCCAACGTTCACACGATGCCCACGAGCCAGATCGCGACCGTAACACTTGGAGCAGATACCATGACGAGTCTCACAGGTGATCGCAGAGCGCACCCAGACTTCGTCCACACCGGCACCTTCAAGCGCCTCAATCGCTTTCTCATCCAGCAAGGTGCCGGAAGGAACAACGGCATTGTCCTTATCGATCGGAGTAAACGCATCCCGGGCAGTAACACGGCCCAACACACGAGCACCCAGAGGCACAACCACGTCGCCGCCTTCGATGTGCGGCGTCATCAGCAGGCCTTCTTCGGTACCGCAATCTTCTTCGGTAACCACCAGGTCCTGCGAAACGTCAACCAGACGACGAGTCAGATAACCGGAGTTAGCGGTCTTCAACGCCGTATCAGCCAGACCCTTACGGGCACCGTGAGTCGAGATAAAGTACTGAAGTACGTTCAGGCCTTCACGGAAGTTGGCGGTAATCGGCGTCTCGATGATAGAGCCATCCGGCTTCGCCATCAGACCACGCATACCAGCCAGCTGACGAATCTGCGCAGCAGAACCCCGAGCGCCTGAGTCAGCCATCATATAGACAGAGTTAAAAGACTCCTGCATCAGATCTTCGCCGTCTTCACCCTTGACAGGCTTGCCATCAGCACCAATGACTTTTTCCTTGGCCAGGCGCTCCATCATGGCTTTGGAGACCTTGTCGTTGGCGCGCGACCAGATGTCGATAACCTTGTTGTACTTCTCGCCCTGGGTCAGCAGACCGGACGCATACTGGGTTTCGATATCTTTTACTTCCTGGGAAGCCGCGTCCACGAGCTCGTACTTCTCCGGGGGAATTTCGAAGTCGTTAAAGCCGATCGAAATACCGGACACCGTTGCGTAGTGATAACCCATATACATGAGCTGATCCGCGAAGATAACCGTTTCTTTCAGCCCGGCATCCCGGTAGCACGTGTTGATCAGGTTCGAGATTGCCTTCTTGACCATCGGCTTGTTAACCAGGTCATAGGAAAGGCCGTCCGGAACAATATCAAACAGCAAAGCGCGACCAACCGTGGTATCCACGATCTTGTACTCTTCAGTACGCTCGCCGCTTTCAAGAATGGCGACTTCCTTTACGCGCACCCTGACGATGGCCTGGAGGTCTACCTGGCCCGCACCGTAGGCACGATGAGCTTCCTTGACGTCTGCAAACACCATGCCCTCGCCAAGCGCGTTCTTGCGCTCACGGGTCATGTAGTAGAGGCCAAGTACAACGTCCTGGGACGGCACGATGATCGGCTCACCGTTGGCTGGCGACAGGATGTTGTTGGTCGACATCATCAGCGCACGCGCTTCAAGCTGAGCTTCCAGAGTCAGCGGCACGTGTACCGCCATCTGGTCACCGTCAAAGTCGGCGTTGTAGGCCGCACAAACCAACGGGTGCAACTGGATCGCCTTACCTTCGATCAGTACCGGCTCGAACGCCTGGATACCCAAACGGTGCAGTGTAGGCGCACGGTTAAGCATGATGGGATGCTGACGAATCACTTCGTCCAGAATATCCCAGACCACACCTTCTTCCCGCTCAACCATTTTCTTGGCGGCTTTGATCGTCGTAGCCAAGCCCCGATGCTCAAGCTTGGAGAAAATAAACGGCTTGAACAGTTCAAGAGCCATTTTCTTCGGGAGACCGCATTGGTGCAGGCGCAAATACGGGCCTACAACAATTACGGAACGACCTGAGTAGTCTACCCGCTTACCCAGCAGGTTCTGACGGAAACGACCTTGCTTACCCTTGATCATGTCTGCCAGAGACTTCAGCGGACGCTTGTTGGTGCCGGTGATGGCACGACCGCGACGGCCGTTGTCCAGCAGTGCGTCTACCGCTTCCTGCAGCATGCGCTTTTCGTTACGCACGATGATATCCGGAGCGTTCAGCTCAAGCAGGCGCTTGAGACGATTATTCCGGTTGATCACCCGACGATACAGATCGTTCAGGTCAGATGTTGCAAAACGGCCACCGTCCAACGGCACCAGTGGGCGCAGGTCGGGCGGCAGAACCGGCAACACGGTCATCACCATGTCGCCCGGCTTGTTGCCGGAATACAGGAAGGCCTCAAGTATTTTCAGGCGCTTGCTGAATTTCTTGATCTTGGTTTCAGAGTTGGTCTGGGGAATTTCTTCCCGCAGCCCATCAACTTGCTCCTGAAGATCAATACCTTCGAGCAGCTCTTTGACGGCCTCAGCACCCATTCGGGCATCAAACTCGTCGCCGAACTCTTCCAGGGCCTCATAATACTGCTCATCGTTCAGCAGTTGACCACGCTCGAGTGTGGTCATACCCGGGTCGATCACAATGAACGACTCGAAGTAGAGCACGCGCTCGATATCACGCAGCGTCATATCCAGCATCAGACCGATACGGGATGGGAGTGATTTCAGGAACCATATATGAGCGACCGGGCTGGCCAGCTCAATGTGCCCCATGCGTTCACGGCGAACGCTTGCCAGTGCGACTTCAACGCCACACTTTTCGCAGATAACACCACGGTGCTTGAGGCGCTTGTACTTGCCGCACAGGCACTCGTAGTCCTTGATCGGGCCGAAGATCTTGGCGCAGAAAAGGCCGTCACGCTCTGGCTTGAACGTACGGTAGTTAATGGTCTCAGGCTTCTTAACTTCACCAAAGGACCAGGAACGGATCATGTCCGGTGACGCCAATCCAATACGGATAGCGTCAAATTCCTTGCTTTGGTTCTGGCTCTTGAGAAGATTCAGCAAATCTTTCATCAGTAAAAGCTCCGCATGGCGTTAATCTCGGGCGGGCACACGAAGTGCCCGCTCACGCTGCCAAAAACAATTCGGCTCACTCAGATTCCAGCTCGATGTCGATACCCAGCGAACGGATTTCCTTGACGAGAACGTTGAAGGATTCCGGCATGCCGGGCTCCATACGATGATCACCATCCACAATGTTCTTGTACATCTTGGTCCGACCGTTCACATCATCAGACTTGACGGTGAGCATTTCCTGCAGCGTATACGCTGCACCGTAAGCCTCAAGAGCCCACACTTCCATCTCACCGAAACGCTGACCACCGAACTGTGCCTTACCGCCCAGCGGCTGCTGGGTCACAAGACTGTACGAACCGGTGGAACGGGCGTGCATCTTGTCATCGATCAGGTGGTTGAGCTTGAGGATATACATATACCCCACAGTCACCGGGCGATCGAAGGCGTCACCTGTACGGCCATCGTATAGCTTGGTCTGGCCGGTCGTGCTCAACCCTGCAAGCTCAAGCATGTGCTTGACCTCGGATTCCTTGGCGCCATCAAACACTGGTGTGGCCATAGGAACACCACCACGCAGGTTGTGACACATCTCCTGAATTTCCTTGTCATTCAGGGAATCCAGATCCACTTTGAACACTTCGTCAGAGTGGTTGTAGATCTCATCAAGCAACTTGCGAAGCTCGGCAACCTTACGTTGCTCATCGAGCATTTTGCCGATGCGCTCACCGAGGCCCTTGGCAGCCGCACCCAGATGGGTTTCGAGTACCTGACCAACGTTCATCCGCGAAGGGACGCCCAGCGGGTTCAGGACGATGTCAACGGTATTACCGTGCACATCGTACGGCATGTCCTCAATCGGCATGACCGCGGAGATAACACCCTTGTTACCGTGACGGCCGGCCATCTTGTCGCCAGGCTGGATACGACGCTTGATAGCAAGATAGACCTTAACGATTTTCAAGACACCCGGTGCAAGATCATCACCTTGCTGGAGCTTGCCTTTTTTGTCGTCAAAGCGCGCATCGTGTTCTTTCTTGCGCTCCTCAAGGCCCTGCTCGGATTTCTCCAGCAACTCATTGAGACCTTCATCCTGCATGCGCAGCTTGAACCAGTCTGAACGCGGAAGATCTGTAAGATAGCCTTCCTCCAAGCTGGCGCCTTTTTTCAGGCCCGGACCACTGATTACGGACTGGCCTTTCAGCGCGCTCAGCAGACGCTCGAACGTTGCACCTTCAACAATACGGTACTCGTCCTTCAGGTCTTTGCGGTACTGATCCAGCTGCTCTTTTTCAATTGCCTTGGCACGCTGATCCTTTTCAATACCGTCACGGGTAAAGACCTGTACATCGATAACGGTACCGCGGGTGCCAGTCGGCACGCGGGAGGAGGTGTCTTTTACGTCAGACGCCTTCTCACCGAAGATTGCCCTCAGCAGCTTTTCCTCCGGGGTCAGCTGTGTTTCACCTTTCGGTGTCACCTTGCCGACCAGAATATCGCCAGGGCCTACTTCAGCACCGATGTAAACAATACCGGACTCATCCAGTTTGGATAGCGCGCTCTCACCGACGTTGGGAATATCCGCGGTAATTTCTTCACTACCCAGCTTGGTATCCCGAGCCACACAGGTCAGTTCCTGAATGTGGATAGTGGTCAGGCGATCTTCCTGAACCACCTTCTCGGAGATCAGAATGGAGTCTTCAAAGTTGTAACCGTTCCAGGGCATGAATGCGATGCGCATGTTCTGCCCCAGAGCCAGCTCACCAAGATCCACAGAGGGACCGTCAGCCAGCACGTCACCGCGGGCAATGGCATCACCCTGGCGAACGATGGAACGCTGGTTGATACAGGTATTCTGGTTCGAACGGGTGTACTTGGTGAGGTTGTAAATATCCACACCTGCATCACCAGCCTCGGTTTCCTCATTGTTGACGCGCACCACGATACGGGCCGCATCAACACTTTCGATCACACCACCGCGGCGTGCAGTCACACAGACGCCAGAATCCTGAGCTACTGTGCGCTCAACACCGGTACCAACCAAAGGCACCTGGGAACGCAGCGTTGGAACCGCCTGACGCTGCATGTTCGCGCCCATCAGAGCCCGGTTAGCATCGTCATGTTCCAGGAACGGAATCAGCGATGCGGCGACAGACACAACCTGACGCGGCGACACATCCATGAAGTTAACGCTTTCAGGAGGCATGACCGTTGTTTCGTTCTGGTGACGCACCGTAACCAACTCGTCCATCAGACGCTTGCCATCGTCCATCGCGGCGCTTGCCTGTGCGATAACGTAGGTGCTTTCTTCTATGGCCGACAGATACACCAGCTCATCCGTTACAACGCCATCCACAACCTTCCGGTATGGACTCTCAAGGAAGCCATAAGAGTTAGCGCGCGCGTATGTAGCAAGCGAGTTGATCAGACCGATATTCGGGCCTTCTGGCGTCTCGATCGGGCACACACGACCATAATGTGTCGGGTGAACGTCTCGAACCTCGAAACCTGCGCGCTCACGAGTCAGACCACCTGGTCCAAGCGCCGAGATCCGACGCTTGTGAGTTACTTCAGACAGCGGGTTGTTCTGGTCCATGAACTGGGACAACTGGCTGGAACCGAAGAATTCTTTGACCGCGGCCGCAACAGGCTTGGCGTTGATCAGGTCCTGAGGCATCAGGCCTTCACTTTCGGCCAGACTGAGGCGCTCACGAACGGCACGTTCCACACGAACCAGTCCCACGCGGAACTGGTTTTCAGCCATCTCACCCACGCAACGCACACGGCGGTTACCCAGGTTGTCAATGTCATCCACGTTGCCCTGACCATTACGAATGTCGATCAGCGTCTTAAGAACATCGATTATGTCGTCGTGAGTCAGCGTACCTTCACCGGTGCTTTCTTCGCGGCGCAGGCGACGGTTGAGTTTCATCCGGCCAACCGCAGACAAGTCGTAACGCTCTTCAGAGAAAAACAGGTTGTTAAACAGGTTCTCTGCTGAATCCTTTGTTGGTGGTTCTCCCGGACGCATCATCCGATAAATTTCAACCAAGGCTTCAAGCGGGCTACGGGTCGGGTCGATACGCAGGGTATCGGACATGAACGGACCGCAATCCAGGTCGTTGGTATAGAGCGTCTCAATGTCGGTGACACCAGAATCCAGGATTTTGGTGACAATCTCTTCGCTCAGCTCAGCATTACACTCAACCAGGATCTCGCCAGTGGATTGATCCACCATATCCTTGGCCAAAACGCGGCCATAAAGGTACTCGGTAGGCACCTCGAGCTCATTGATCCCGGCTTTTTCCAGCTGCTTGATATGACGGGCCGTGATACGACGACCTTCTTCAACAATCAGCTTGCCTTCGTTATCCTTGATATCGAATGTCGCAATATCGCCACGAAGACGGCTCGGAACCAACTCCAGCTTGCAAGTTTCCGCTCCCAGCGTGAACTTACTGGTGTCGAAGAACATTTCCAGCATTTGCTCGGAGGTGTAACCGAGCGCACGCAGAAGAATTGACGCGGGCAGCTTGCGCCGACGGTCAATACGAACGAAAACGGAGTCTTTTGGATCGAACTCGAAATCGAGCCACGAGCCACGGTAAGGAATCACCCGGGCCGAATACAGCAGCTTGCCGGACGAATGGGTCTTACCTTTGTCATGATCAAAGAACACACCGGGAGAGCGGTGGAGCTGGGAAACGATAACACGCTCGGTACCGTTAATAACGAAGGTACCATTCTCGGTCATCAGGGGCATTTCGCCCATGTAGACTTCTTGTTCCTTGATATCCTTAATCGCCTTATTGGACGACTCCCTATCATAAATAATAAGGCGGACTTTAACTCTCAGCGGCGCCGCATAAGTCACGCCCCTAAGCTGGCATTCCTTGACATCGAATACTGGCTCACCGATGCGGTAGCTCACGTATTCGAGCGCAGCATTGCCAGAGTAGCTGGCAATCGGGAATACGGATTTGAATGCTGCATGAAGACCGGTTTCCCGACGGTCAACAGGGGCGGCTTCCATTTGCAGGAAGTCCCGGAA
>JAGPVT010000088.1 GCA_018066865.1 Marinobacter sp.
CGAATACCTGCTGTACGACCAGGCATTCAACAAGGGCGAGAGAGCGCTTCCTGTAGATCACACCTGCAAATTGCTGGTTGCAGTAACCCGTCATATCGCCGACAACGGCGAAACACTGACCCGTGACTGGAAACGTTTTCAGAGCAACTACCTTGGCAGTGAACAGTACACAGATACAACCATCCGGGCGGCGATGGCCGGACTGGAAATTCTTGAAGAACGCCGCCTGGCTACGCCCATGGGATTGCGCGGCAACGGCAAGCGCTCGGTATACAGAGCCGATGCCTGGCGCAGCGAGGCCAGCCTGGTTGCTGCTGACGCGAGCGTTCGGGGGCTTAAGCATCACTTTCTGCCGGCTTTCTCAAAGCTCCTCAAGGATCGGGGACAAGCCGACCTGGCTGAGAATATAGATCAGCAGTTTAATGAAGTTCTCGCAAACTTCCCGGAACTTGACCGCCCAATGGCGCCGCTACTGGCTGACGATAACGCGTTCAGATCCTTGCAAAGCCTTTATATAGACGTGACTCAGCTAACTGCACTGGTGAACGACCAAGCGGCCATTGAGCTCGGCGTCGTACGCGGTTTTAATTCCAGCGACGGAGACTGAGGAAAGGCACATGCCTGAACTGACTCGCAGAAGCCTTATTAAAACAGCCTTTGCCGGCAGCGCAGCACTCACGCTATCCGGTTGCAACATACTGCCTCAAAAAGCCGGCAACAAAGGCCAGCAGCAGTACACGGGTGCGATCGGCCTGCCTGACGGCGGCTTTGCCGTGGGAGCCATAGCGCCGGATGGCAAAATGCTCTGGCAATCGCCGGTACAAACCCGCTGTCACAGTGGCTGCAACCGCCCGGGCACGGCGGAAGTGTTGTTCTTTGAGCGCCGGCCTGGCTGGGCGTTCTACGTTCTCAATAGCAAAACGGGCGGACAGCTGCATCGCATTGAAGCCGCCGGAGGCGAACACTTTGTGGGCCATGGAGTGTTCTCAACAGACGGCCGATTTCTGTACGCTCCGGTTAACCGTTATGAATCCGGAGAGGGCATCATCGCGGTGTACGACAGTCATCAGCGTTATCAGCGGGTGAATACCTTTGAGCTGAACGGCACAGGCCCGCACCAGATCACGCTGCACCCGGACGGACAAACGCTGATCGTGGGGCTGGGAGGCATTCTCACCCACCCGGATTACGACCGCATCAAGCTCAATCTGGGCACCATGGAGCCTGCGCTGATTTTGATGGATAGATCCTTTGGTGAGATTCTTGCCCGGTTCCAGCCATCCCACCACCAGCTAAGCACCCGGCATGTGGATGTGGCACCAGACGGCACCATTTATGCCGCCTACCAGTACCAGGGGCCAGCCCATGAACTGCCGCCGCTGGTAGCCATGTACAACAATGGGCGCTATGAAGAGATCGCCTTTGGTGAGGCCATTCACCGGGAGCTGGGCAATTATATCGCCAGCATAGTCGCACACCCGGAAAATGATCTGGTTGCCATTGCCTCGCCGGTTGGAGGTACAGCACTGATATTCAACGGTCGTTCAGGAGAGGTTGTTGAAAAAGCCACCATCGCAGACTGTGCCGGTGTTGAAGCGCTGGCAGGAGGAGACTTTCTGGTATCCTCAGGCCGTGGCAAGCTGGTTCGCATGGGCAAGGGTAAGCCGGCAGCAGAGATTGCCAGTATGCCTGTTCAATGGGATCATCACCTGGTGTAAAAAACGCTGATCTGTATTCCGGGGTTCAGGGGTGCCGGCCCGGCTGGTATCCTTGGCCATCCATTTCCCGGAGGATGGCGGCTTGTCCCAGCAACAGACACCCCTACAGAAAAACACCACTTCGCAAGAGAGCACCCAGGCAACAGCCGGTGTACTCGAGCGATCTGTTGACCGGCTCTACAGCCTGATCGCAAACGAGGAAGACGCCCGGGTCTGCAGAGACATCCCGGCGGAAGCCTGCCATGTGGTGCCACGTAACTTCTTTCTGATTCTGGCAGCCAACGTACTGACCAAACTGGGCGACCTCTTGATCAGCCCCAAAACGGTGCTCGCGTGGCTGATGAGTGCCATTGGAGCACCGGCTCTGGTGGCCTGGCTTGTTCCTATCCGGGAATCCGGCTCCATGGTGCCCCAAATGATGATCGCAGCCTGGGTTCGCCGCAAACCTGTGCGCAAATGGTTCTGGACAATTGGCAGTTTTGGTCAGGCGGTCAGTGTTGCAGCCATGGCTGCTTGCGTCTGGTTTCTTGAGGGCTATACCGCCGGTGGTGGCATTATCGCCGCGCTGATTGTGTTTTCCCTGTCACGGGGCTTCTGCTCCGTGGCCATGAAAGACGTACAAGGGAAGTGCATCCCGAAAACCCGCCGAGGCAGACTCTCGGGCCTTGCAGCCACCATAGGCGGCACCGCAACCGTTATCCTGACTGTTTTGCTGTTCTGGGAGCGCGGCAACCCCACCTTGGCATTTTACAGCCTGTTACTCCTGCTGGCGGCCGTTCTCTGGATCATTGCCGGGCTCTTGTTCGCAGGCGTGGAAGAACACGATGGTGAAACCGGCGGCGGTGGCAACGCCCTCACCGAAGCCTTTCATAGCCTGTCGCTTCTGCGCGATGACGCGCCTTTTCGTAACTTCGTTATTACTCGCGCACTGCTGCTGTGTTCGGCTCTGGCCTCGCCCTATTTTGTCGTGCTGGCTCAGAAAGAATCAGATACAGGCTTGATGCTTGGCGTGTTTCTTCTGGCAAGCAGTCTGGCCAGCTCTGTATCCGCCAGCTTCTGGGGTTGGATGGCCGATTCGTCAAGCCGCCGGGTGATGATTCGCGGTGCCGCTATCGCCAGTGCTGTGTCCCTGAGTGTTGGGCTGACAGCCATGTTTGCTGGCACAGGCGTGGGCAATGGCTGGTTTTATCCGCTCGCTTTCTTCGTACTGAGTATTGCCCATGCAGGTGTAAGACTGGGCCGGAAGACTTATCTGGTGGACATGGCGGGGGGGAACAAGCGCACAGACTACACGGCCGTCAGCAATACCGTGATCGGCTTTTTGCTGCTTGCGACCGGTGGATTGACTGCATTGCTCTCACTGATATCAAACGCTGCTGTAATCGTCGTGCTCGGATTAATGGGCCTGGCCGGAACCTTCAGCGCAATTCGATTAAAAGAGGTAACCGACGACTGAATCTCCCGTCGCCGGCCAGAGACTTCAGTGACTTCAGACAGGTGCCTTGCCATCATTAAGTGCCAGGGCACCTTTCACAATGCGGTAGATCAGCCAGATCGAGATGCCCAGAAGAATGAACCACCCAATAATAATAAACGTGGTCACAACACCAATAACTGACCACAAGAGCCCTATCCAGAAGGTGCGAATCTGCCAACGGAAATGCGGCTCAACCCAGGTGCCGGCAACGTCGTCCAGTTTGACGTAATTGATGATCACACCAACCAGCCCGGTAATCCCTCCCAGAAAAAACGACAGCCCCTGCAGGATATAGACCACTACAGCCAGGTTACGCACGGGGTCGGAGCGACGGGACAACTCATCCGTGTGTGCGTCGGCAGGAATGAATTCCGAATCAGCCAAGTCGTATCTCCTTTGTCTGTATGAACTGCCAGTTTAACACAGCCTCTGAAGCAGCTCTCAGGCTCTGAAGATCAGTGTTTATCCGGACGATACCCGAGCCGGAACCCACCCCAATGCCTGCCATTCACATAAATCGGAACAGACAGATCATGCATCACCTCACCTGTGTCACGGCGGTAGGTCTGCAGCAGCATCTTCTCTTTGTGGCTACCACAGCGAATGCCCGTGCGATCGTTAAACAGGCGCTTGCTTCGGCTGCGCACGAGATCAACCGCGGGATCGCCGGTTGGTGCGTGGGCAAACTCACGGTTATGGGTAGGTATATAACCGTCCGGTGCTGCAACAATCGCAAACACCAGAGCCGGGTGTGAGCTCTTCACCTGTTCCTGGACAACAGGCAGGTTCTTGTCAGTAAACGTATCAAAGCTGCTTGAATACTTTACAGGCTGAGTCCCCTGGATCGGTGTTCTCGTTTTATCAAACAACTTGCTTTCAGTCAGCTTGCCATCGCGGATAGCCTGCTCAAACATTTGGCCGATCTGCTCTGCGCCATCCCGGGTCTGGTCGTAGAAGAACCTGTGATAACTGGACCCGCTGTTAAGTGCAAACGCCGCGTTAGCTAATTCCGAAAGCTCCATCAGCGTGGCCGCCTGCTCTGCCAGTGACGCAACACTATTATCACTCTCGGAGATCTGATCCCTGACGGTTTCGATAGCCGAGAACACATGATTCAGGCTGAGCTCGTTGCTCTGATCAATCTCGGCGATGCGCGCCACCTGTTGCTGAACCCGATCAGACTGTTCCCGTATCTGGTCAAGCCGCTCACCGACGGTCTCCACCGATGTAAGCCCATCCTCGACACTGCGGGCAAGGTCTCCAATTCGGGTGACAATCAACGCAGTATCTGACCGGATCTCCTGCAGCGTTTCAGCCACCTCGCCAGTGGCCTGAGCTGTGCGGCCTGCCAACTGCCGGACTTCATCTGCAACCACCGCAAAACCGCGCCCCTGATCTCCGGCCCGGGCGGCTTCAATGGCCGCATTAAGCGCCAGCAGGTTCGTCTGTTCTGCAATACCCTTAATGGTGGTGGTTACGCCCTGAATCTTGTTGGATTTTTCGTTAAGCTCCTGGATCAGGCGAAGATTTTCACCGGACTGCTGATGCACCACCCTGATGCTGTCAATTGCCGAGGTGAGGGCTTGGCGTCCCTCCGCGCTGGTCTGACTATTCTGCAAGGCCATGGCGGCCGCATCCGTCGCCTGCTGTGAAGACTCCCTGACGGTTTCAGTAATCTGCCCGGCGTGATCGGCCATCTGCGCGGTTTCCTGAACCTGGAGATCGAGCCGCAGCTTGAGCTGATCCGCCGCATACGAAACCTGGGCGGCAGATATGGCACTTTTATCCGCACTGCCAGATAGCGTTTTTACCAGCTCCTGGCCCGATCGGGCATCGGCAAGTAATTGCTGACACCGTGAATGCAGAGGGTGAGTTTCTTCCAGTGTTCCATCCGTCAGCCCCGCCAGCCCACGATCTACCGGCTCAAGAATCCTCATGACCAGGAATAAGGCTGCAACAACAAGGCCTATGATCAGCCCGATAAGCAGTGATGCCGTATCCAGGCCCAGAAATGGCGCCATCAGAAAGCCTGCAACCGCAAGAACAAGTGCGATTACGGTCCCCAAAAATATCGTTGCACGATCAAGCAACCCCATAAAAACCTCGTCGTTGTTATTGCTTCTGATAGGTACACGGTTGTCCGCTCACTTAACAGACTAAGGAATTGAAACGGGTTAATAACTCATACTTTAGTTGACTTATGTATCTTAACGGCCGGATTGAGCGCTTCTTAAAACAAAAAAACCGCAAACCCTGTAAGCCTTTCTCATCAGGCCACCAGGTTTGCGGTTTTCAGGAAGGTTGGTTCGCAGCTCAGGCGCCAATCACACCTTTGTCGTCGCGAGTAATGATGACAGTTGCATCCCGGGGGTGGTCACCTTCGCTGCCAAAGGGCCAATCCATGGCCGGGTGCTGAATATTCACGAACATGGTTCTGACATCCGGCGTTGTTACAACACCGGTTACCTCACAACCCTTTGGCCCCACGAAGAACCGACGGATATCCCGGGTAACGGGGTTGGCCGCGAGCATCATATTATTTTGATACGGTGCGGCGTCAGAGCCATCTGTCTGAATCCAGAGACGGCCATTGTAGTCAAACCACAAGCCATCCGGGCTGTTGAAGATGTTGTCGTCGTTCAGCTCTATAGCAACCTCCCCATCCACAATTGTTTCTGTGCCCTGCTCTCCGGCAAAGACAAAGATATCCCATTGAAAGCCTGTTGCGGCAAAATCGTCATTACCTTCGCTCCAGCGGATAATGTGGCCCGTACGGTTTTCTGCATTGGGATTCGCCGCATCAACCTGTTCCTCAGTGCGCCGGGAGTTATTGGTCAAGGTGAAATAGACCTTACCTGTATTCGGATCTACAGCGCCCCACTCCGGGCGGTCCATAGGCGTAGCTCCTGCAATATCCGCCGCCAGCCGCGTATTCAGCAAAACGTCCGCCTGATTATCAAAACCGTCAAACAGAACATCGCCAACCCTTGAGCCCTGCGCAGCCTCAACACTGGCCACAAAGGCTGGATCGTCAAGCGTCAGAGGCAACCAAATACCAGAACCGTCGTCATTGAAGCGCGCGACATACAGGGTGCCCTCATCCAGCAAATATCCACTGGCGGTTGCGGCGTAATATGGCCGCGAGGAGACAAACTTGTAGATGTACTCAAAGCGCGAATCGTCACCGGAGTAACAGACAACGGGCTTGCCTTCTTCTACCGGCGCAAAAATAACGCCTTCGTGTCCAAACCGGCCGAGAGCCGTGCGCTTCTGTGGCTTACTCTCTGGCGTAAACGGATCGATCTCGACCATATAACCGAAGGTGTTTGCCTCGTTCCGATAGTCGTCTGCCGCGCTCGGTGCCACGGGTGTGACGTCAAACCGTATATATTGATCATCACTGCCCTCGGCAAGTTCCCAGTCGTAACGGGTGGCACCGCCAACACCATGACGGGTCTGTTCCCGTGGCTGCATTTGCGAGCTGTTTGCGAAGTAACCGTACCAGTTCTCCTCGGCCGCAAGGTAGGTCCCCCAGGGCGTGGGGCCCATTGAACAGTTGTTCAGCGTGCCCCGCGTCTGGGTGCCGTTCTTGCTGAAGCGGGTCGAGAGTTTCTGATATCCGCGAACCGGCCCGCGGATATCCATCTCTGTATTGCCCGTAACCCGACGGTTGAAGGGGCTTCCGAATACCATGTCCCAATTACCTGCGCTGTCTTGCTTTATATGAACTACAGATACGCCGTGCGCAGCCACTTCCTTACGCACCTCATCGGCAGGACGCATGCCATTCAGATTATAGGTGGGGCCATCGGGGTGCAGAGCAGCCTGATTGATGTACTCATGGTTCATTACCAGCAGCCCTTCGTCAGAGCGATTGCCGCCAGCCTTGAAATCGATCGGGAAGAAATGCATGCCGTCGTGGTGCATGCCTACCTGTTGTTCCTGATCAGCTCCGGAGTTGGAAGCGTCTGCTCTGAACACCGGGTAAGAGCCGGTGATCGGCGTTCCCCAAGGCAAGAAGGGCTTGGCTGAGTAGCCCGCAGGCACAATAACCGTGTTTGCCGTGGAAACGGCTATGGCCTCAAAGCCAAGATCGGTGGTACCGACATCAGGGTTTGTGTCCCCATTACTGCCATCACTCTTACTGTCGCTTCCGCAGCCTGCAAGGCCAACGCCCATGATGCTGGCCAACGCAGCGCCAACGCCACCTTTCATCAGAGTCCGACGCTGCATTCTTGCCGCCAGGACTTCGTGAAATACTCTGTTGCCGGAGTGGTTCACAACAGGTTCATAATCGGGATCAAGGTAGTTTGAATCAAGGTTGTGCTTGGCCATATTATGTCTCTCTTTATCTCTCTCGATAGGCAACAAACGTGTGTTGTCGAGGGGACAGTGTCGGCAGGAGACATGACAGTGCGGAGACAATAAAAAGACAAAACCGTTAATCTTATTGCAAAAGATTAACGGTTTTGGTGTGTTCTGGGGGGGGATACTCCGACGCGTATTAAAGAGCCTGTAAATAAATCTGTGTAACTGCCCACCCCATTACAGGTGGCCGTCCAGGCGGTCACCGAATTCGATAATAAAGCGATTTAATGCCGGCTTCCAATCACGGATCGGCATCGTCCATTTCTTTGAGGCCTGCTGGATCGCCAGGAAGGCCACTTTCAGTGCCGAGTCATCGCTGGGGAACAGCTTCCGGCGCTTGGTGGCTTTGCGGATCACGCTGTTCAGCGACTCAATGGCATTGGTTGTGTAGATCACCTTCCGGATCGCCGGAGGGTACTCGAAGATGGTAATCAGATTGTCCCAGTGGCTATGCCAAGAGCGAGAGATCTGTGGGTATTGGCTGTCCCAGCGTTCTCCAAAGGCCTCCAGTGCCTGCCGGGCTTCGTGTTCCGAGGCAGACTGGTAGACCTGCTTCAGATCGGCCGTAACAGCCCTGTAGTCCTTCCAGGACACGTAGCGCAGCGAGTTGCGAACCATGTGCACGATGCACAGCTGTACCTTGGTTTGCGGGTACTCAGCGGCAATGGCATCCGGGAACCCTTTGAGGCCGTCCACGCAGGCGATCAGGATGTCCTCCAGACCACGATTCTTCAGCTCCGTCAGTACCGACAGCCAGAACTTCGCGCCTTCGGTCTCAGCTAGCCACAAGCCCAGCAGTTCCTTCTGGCCTTCCATGTTGATGCCCAGAGCCAAGTAAAGGGACTTGTTGATCACCCTCTTATCCTGACGAATTTTCAGAACGATGCAGTCCAGATAAACAATGGGGTAGATCGGATCAACAGGCCGGTTTTGCCACTCATGAACCTGATCGATCACACGCTCCGTTACCTTGGAAACCAGCGTTGCCGAGATGTCTGCGTCGTACATCTCTTTGAAGGCGTCCACGATGTCTCGCGTGCTCAGCCCCTTGGCATACAGTGCCAGAATTTGATCATCCATCTGGGTTAGTCTGGACTGTCCCTTACGGACGAACTGGGGTTCGAAAGAGCCGTCCCGGTCACGGGGTGACTCGATTGGCACTTCACCATGCTGGCCCTTGAGACGCTTGGCAGAATAGCCGTTTCGACTGTTGCCGGTACCACGACCTGCCGGGGCATGCCTCTCGTAACCGAGGTGCTCGTCCAGTTCGGCATTGAGTGCGGTTTCAACGGTGAGCTTTACGAGTTGCTGGGTGAGGGCTCCGAGGTCTTTCTCGGACTTGATGTCTTTGGCCAGTTCTGCGGCCATGGCTTTGAGTTTTTCTTGATCCACTTGTTTACCCACGATGGTATCCTTTTGAAAAGATTACTCAGTCGTGGGCAGTTACACAATTTGGTTTACAGGCTCGTATTAAACGCGCCGAAGCGGACAAGCGGTTATTTTGTCGCTTATTTGGTTACTTCGTCATAACCTTCTTCAATAGCGTCGCCCGCGTCTTCGGCTGCCTCACCCATCTCTTCTCCAGCGTTTTCAACGCCTTCTTTCATTTCACCCATTACGCCTTTGTCTTGGCCGGTGGCTTCCTCATAGGTCTCTTCCACCGAATTGCCTGCATCGTCCACCATTTCTTCAGCGTTGTCCGCGGCCTTATCAAAATCAGCTCCCTCATTGTCCTCGGAGCTGCAGGCAGCAAGACCCAAAGTCAAAAACATAAGAAGTGCGCTGAGAGTCAACTTGTTCATACCATATCCCTCTGTTGGTAATCATTTGAAACCAAGTACAGAGTACGGCCATGTCCGGCGCCACACAATTACCTACCGATTACCCTTTATTTAACCAAACGTGCCAGAGATTGGCTGACCGTCGAGCATCAGTACCCTATCGAAGGGCAACATGATTCCTCGGCCAAGAAGAATAAAGTCCTGCCCGGCCCGGCTGAAAATATCCCGCACGACATCATGAACTGTGCAAATCTGCCCTGCACTATCGCGGTATACAACCTCTAAAAGCTGCGCCTTGAACTCGTACTCACGGAGCCGGTCCAGGATCTGACCGGGCGTTGCAGAATGCAAATCATCAGAAACTGTCATCACCTGTCCATCCCTGTGTTTATCTTTTTTGTGCTGAAATTCTGGCTCAGATTTTCCGACTCTGCCAATTAATTGCTTTTTGTCATTTCGAGCCAACTCTACTCTGGTTTTTGGAATTTGTTGCATCGATAGATTGTCCGACATAAATTCAGGTTACGCGTTCCGCAATGGCGCATACAGAAATGGAGAGACATCATGAATGCCAAAACTCATGACAACCTGGATTCGCAAACGTCAGCAACCGCGGCAGGTAACCCCGCAGCCTCTGCAAGCGGCATCGAAAAGTGGAAAGATCCGAAGCGTTACCTTTGGCTACTGGGCCCTGCCCTGCCTGGCATTGGTCTGGCTGCGTTAGCAGGCTATGCAGTGGCACCGAAAAAGCTGAAAGGCTTGGCCTGGACAGGTCCGGCGCTGGTACATGGCATCATTCCGGCCCTGGATCGCGCCATTGGAGAGGACAAGAGCAACCCGCCGGAATCCGCGGTGGCTCCACTGGAGCAAGACAAGTATTACAGCCGTATCGTAAAAGCGTTTATTCCTTCCCAGTATGCGATGACGGTTTTGGGCGCATGGCTGGCCAGCCGCAAAAATACGCCGATTGAGGACAAAATCGGTTTGACGCTGACCGTTGGCGCCATCAATGGCGTTGGCATCAACACCGCTCACGAGTTGGGTCATAAATCCAGCAAACTCAATAAGCTGATGGCAATGGCAGCGCTTGCACCAACGGGCTATACCCATTTTGTTATTGAGCACAATTTTGGCCACCACAAGCGGGTAGCGACTCCGGAAGATCCCGCAAGCAGTCGCATGGGTGAGAGTTTCTGGAAGTTCCTACCGCGCACGGTGTTGGGTGGTATGAAATCTTCGGTGAAAATCGAGAAGGCGCGCCTGGGGCGCAAGGGCAAAAGCTTCTGGAGCCTGGAGAACGAGTTGTTGCAGGGCTGGGCAATGAGTGCCGGTTTCTTCGGAGCGACTACGTTGGTCTGCGGCCCACGAGCAGTTCCATTCCTGGCTGCACAGGCGGTTTACGGCGCGAGTTTGCTGGAGAGTGTGAATTACATTGAGCACTATGGGCTGCTGCGTCAGAAGGATAAGAATGGAACATACGTGCGTACGCAACCGGAGCACAGCTGGAACAGTAACCACATTGTGACGAACCTGTTCCTGTATCAATTGCAGCGCCATTCTGATCATCACGCTCATCCCCAGCGCAGTTACCAGGCTTTACGGCACTTCGAGAAGGCCCCGCAGTTGCCCGGCGGTTATGCATCGATGCTGTTACCAGCCTACGTGCCGCAGTGGTGGTACGAGACCATGGATAAGCGGGTGATTGATCACTACGAAGGCGATCTGAGCAAGATCAACTGGGACCCGGATCGTAAGGCGGAGTTGGTGGCCAAGTATGCGGATTATTCTGCTGAGGTGGCTGCCAAGGTTGCGGCCAGTCGGGAGGAAGCTTCTGGTTCGGCTTCGGAGAAGGCTGCATAGCTTTCAGACTCTGGTGCGGGCCGCCGGTGGGCCAAGGTTCTCAGGACACGCTGTAAATACCCCTGCGGGGTCCGGCCAGCAATCGTAGATTGCTGTCGTTCAGCTGCGCATGAAGCTGCGCTTCATAAACGCTTGCTTCACCCATGTACGCTTGACGGCAGCATCTATGCTGCCGACAGTCCTGAGAACCTTGGCCCACCGGCAGCTTAGAGTTTGCTAGGGCCTGCCTTATTTTCCTTTGAAAACTGCGTTTCGCCGCTCAAGAAAAGATTGAATTCCCTCTTTCACATCTTCGCTGGCCATCACTGGTTGCAAATCCGGGAACAAGCGCAGTTTTGCGGCCTCCTGACCTTCGCTTACCGCGATTTTGGAGGATTTCAGGCTACCTCGCACACCCAGGGGTGCGGCACTGGCAATCTTCTCTGCGATTTCCAGAGCAACGTTGAACTGCTCTCCCGGCTCGACCAGCTCCTGTATCAGACCCCAGTCGTATGCCTGTTCAGCCGACCATTCATCGCCTGTCAGCAGATAACGCTGGGCGTTACCCCATCCGATTTCACGCTGCAGTCGGATGGTCGCACCACCGCAGGCAAAGATGCCGCGTTTGACTTCCAGTTGTGCAAAGCGAGTGCCTTTGGCCGCTACGCGGATGTCTGTGTTCAACATCATCTCGACACCGCAGGTGAAACAGATACCTTGGGCGGCAAACACGACCGGTTTGCCGAGGCCGTCGCCGGTGATATGAAACGGATCCAGCTCACCTTCACCCGGTTCTATACCTTTACCGTTTGCGAACACGCCCGCCCAATCGTCCAGTTGCAAGCCGCTCGTGAAATGGTCGCCTTCTGCGTACATAAGGCCCACCCTTAAGTCGTCATCGTGTTCCAACTGGTAATAGGCAGCAGCAATCTCATGGTACATGGCCCGGTTCATGGCGTTCATTTTTTCCGGACGGTTCAACTCCATGAGCAGGATATGGCCTTTCTTTTTAACGTTAACCAAAGCCATCAGAACCACTCCGCCTTCATGTTCAGGCAAGTGTCATCCATATTCCGCAACAACACCAAATCCTGCGCAACCGTCGGCAGTTCCCAATGGAAGAAGTACTGGGCGGCCTGGAGTTTGCCCTGATAGAAGTTGCGTTCGTCATCGCTGTTGGCGGAGGCCAATGCTTGGGCTGCGGCGTTAGCCTGGCGCAACCACATCCAGGCTACGATGATATGGCCGAACAGGTGCAAATAGCAGGAGGCGTTGGCGAGGGTTTTGTCCACTTCACCGCTCATCAGGGATTTGCCCAGGCTTTGAGTAACTTTTACGGCCTGCTGCAAGGTTTCGCTCAGGGACAGTGCCCATTGCTGGCAGCGGTCGGTGGTCGCGGCTTCCAAATCTACCTGCATTTCCTTCATCAGCAGCTGCAAGCCAAGGCTTTGGTCCTGCCAGATCTTACGGCCCAGCAAATCCAGGCCCTGTATACCAGTGGTGCCTTCATGGATCGGGTTAAGGCGGTTATCGCGCCAGCACTGTTCCACCGGGTACTCACGGGTATAGCCGGCACCGCCGTATACCTGAATGGCCAGGTCGTTGGCTTTCGGGCCATGTTCGGAAGGCCAGGTCTTGATCACCGGCGTAAGCAGGTCGAGCAGTTTGCCGGCTTCGGTCCGCTTCTTTTCATCCGGATGGGTGTGCTGATCGTCCATCAGTCGTGCGCCATACAGGCAAAGTGCCAGCCCGCCTTCGCTGTAGGCTTTCTGTGCCAGCAGCATCCGGCGCACATCGGCGTGGTTAATAATCGGCACTTGGGGGCTTTCCGGGTTCTTTTCGGAAGCCTTGCGACCCTGCAAGCGGTCTTTGGCGTATTCCAGGCTGTGCATGTATCCACGATAACCGATCACTGCCGCACCAAAGCCCACACCTACCCGGGCCTCGTTCATCATCTGGAACATGTACTTCAGGCCTTGATGGGGCTCACCCACCAAGTAACCATGGCAAGGTGCATCGTCACCGAAGCTGAGCGCCGTGGAGGTAGTGCCACGGTAACCAAGTTTGTGGATCAGACCAGCGAGGCTCACGCCATTGCGGTCAGCGGGGTTGCCTTCACTGTCTACCCGAAACTTGGGAACGATAAACAGGGAGATTCCTTTAACCCCGGCTGGAGCTCCTTTGATTTTGGCGAGCACCATGTGAACAATATTTTCGGTAATGCTCTGTTCACCGCCGGAGATGTAGATTTTTGCGCCTTTGATCAGGTAATGGCCGTCATCGGTTGGCGTTGCGGAGGTGCGAATGTCCGCCAGTGATGAGCCGGCATGGGGCTCGGTGAGGGCCATGGTGCCACTGTATCGGCCGCTGAGCATATTGGGCAGAAAGCTGATTTTCTGTGATTCGTTACCGAACACGCGAATGAGGTTTGCAGCCGCTGTGGTCAGGAACGGGTAGCCTGCAGTGCCCGGATTGGCTGCAGTAAAGAAACCATTGCAGGCGGCCATAACGGATTCGGGGAGCTGCATGCCGCCCAGCTCGTAATCATAACGCCCCGCAATAAAGCCGGCTTCGGCGTAGGCATCGAAGGCCTCTTTCACTTCAGGCAGCATTTCCACCTGACCGTTAACGAATTTGGGCTCGTCTTTGTCAGCCGCGCTGTTGTGGTTGGCGAACTTCTCTCTGGCCATTTTGTCAGCGGTTTCGATGACGGCATCGAAGGTATCGCGATTGTGCTCGCTGAAGCGGTCGCGGCCGATCAGGCTTTCGGTATCGAGAACTTCGTAAAGTTGAAATGCCAGGTCGCGGCGGTCTATTAGGGTATCGGTCATTTATACAGTTTCCTGATGATTGTCTGATGCACCTATTTGTTGCTTACAGGCTCTCACAATCAGGTTTTTCTGGAAACCAGCGTTTTGGCCCTTCATCGCGAAAGCAACCGCTTGGCCCGAGTTATGCATCGAACTACCCTGACATCCACTGGTTGGATATTTTCGTAAAGTTTACTGACATGTGTCACGTTGGAGAAAAATGCCATGAACGCACCCGCTCAACAAACCCGGGTTGAAGTTCTTAACCGGCTGTACACAATGAAGCTTGAACAGATCGAGCAAGCCAACCGGCAAGGTAACAGCCTGCGCAATCAGGTGCTGGCTGCCGAAGCCGACGCTATTTTTAACGCTCTGAAATCCGTCAGGTGATCGCCCAATGACCCAAAGGGGCTGGCAGAAAATGGCCCGTTAGTGCCCTTCCACGTCACTTTTAAATATCACTTCCGCACTTGATCGATCACAAGTTGACTTGACCTGCGAGCCCGGGCACGTATCATCAGTTCCCAGGCTTTAACAACGGAGCAACCATGACCGCAAGGTCCTTCGGCTGCAAGCAGATCAACCGCCCCCCTATTACCGCTGACATCGCGCGGCATCGCGGGCGTTTACCATACTTCCCGGACCCGCCAGCCTCCCGCTGATCCAACTCCTGGCGCCAACCATTATCGTCTTAAGGCGACTTATGCAGGGTGGCTAACCGGAGACTAGACTCAGACTCATATGCCATCCCCATTCATAACAAAAGAAATTCGCTAACGAGGCTGCGATGTCGCTACCGCTGGTTGTACTACTGCCGTTTCTGGGGGCCATAGCCGCCCCCCTGTTTGCCCAAGGCGGGCGAACGGCTATCGCAATAGCATCATCTGTCCCTGCACTGATTGCACTGGCGGCGCTATTTCCACACTGGTCTGTTCTTTCGGCGGGCGGCACCGTTCTGCACAGCTACGAGTGGCTGCCTGCTCTCGGCCTCTCTTTCAGTTTTCGTCTTGATGGCCTGGCGCTTCTGTTTGCGCTTCTGATACTGCTCATCGGCCTCCTGATCATTATTTATGCCCACTACTACCTCAAAGCCAAAGAGAATGTAGCCAAGTTTTACTCTCTGCTCCTGTGTTTCAAAGGCTCGATGCTGGGCATCGTTCTGTCCGGCAACTTGTTGTTGATGCTCATTTTCTGGGAGCTCACCAGTCTCACATCCTTCCTGCTGATCAGTTTCTGGACTCACAAACAGGACGCTCGACGCGGTGCCCGGATGGCGCTTGCCGTAACCGGCGGTGGTGGACTCGCGCTGCTGGCAGGCATACTGCTTATCGGTAATATTGTTGGCAGCTTTGAACTGGATGATGTGCTCGCCGCTGGCGATCAGATTAAGGCCCACGCCCTGTACCCGGTTGCCCTTACTCTCGTTCTTCTGGGTGCTTTCACAAAATCCGCCCAGTTCCCGTTCCATTTCTGGCTGCCACATGCCATGCAGGCACCCACGCCGGTGTCTGCCTACCTGCATTCAGCCACGATGGTAAAGGCCGGCGTGTTCCTTCTGGCACGGCTTTACCCGGCGCTGGCAGGCACCGAGCAGTGGTTCTACATGGTCAGCTTCACCGGCATGGCCACCATGCTGCTGGGCGCCTACACCGCCATGTTCAAGCACGATCTGAAGGGCCTGCTGGCCTATTCAACGGTGAGTCAACTGGGCCTTATTACCCTGCTGTTCGGCATGGGCACCCAGCTTGCGGCTGTTGCAGCGATTTTCCACGTGATCAACCACGCCACCTTCAAGGCCTCTCTGTTCATGGCCGCGGGCATCATCGACCATGAAACCGGCACCCGGGATATGCGCCGCATTAACGGGCTCTGGCGTTTCATGCCGCACACGGCCACCCTGGCCATGGTTGCTGCCGCATCGAACGCCGGGGTGCCGCTGCTGAACGGCTTTCTGAGCAAGGAAATGTTCTTCGCCGAATCACTGGCGCTGAACCTGCCGGGGCTCTGGGCCTGGCTGCCGCCGATCGTGGCGACCCTGGCGGGTATCTTCACGGTGGCTTACTCCGCACGTTTTATCCACGACGTCTTCTTCAACGGCAAGCCGGTTGATCTTCCGATCTACCCCCCACATGAGCCTCCCCGTTACATGAAGATCCCGGCGGAAATCCTCGTGTTTGCGCTAATCATGATCGGCATCTTTCCGGCCATCTCGGTCGGCCCGCTGCTTTACATCGCGGCGTCGGCCACATTTGGCGGCAATGTGCCGGATTTCCAACTCGCGGCGTTCCACGGCTTCAACCTCCCGCTGATGATGAGTTTTTTAGCCTTCGCCGGCGGCTTGCTCATGTACAGCCAGCGCCAACGCTTTTTCGACTTCCATGCCCGTTTCCGGGAAACTGACGGGAAGGCTGTATTTGAAGCCGTGATTTCAGAATTCGTAGATCTGGCTCATCGCTTCACCGGATGGGTCGAAAATGGTTCTTTGCAGCGCTATGCCATGCTTCTGGTGGTAAGCGTGATTGCCGTAGCCGCCCTGCCGCTTGTAAAAAGTGGATTCTATATTGGTGAGAACGGGCTGAGCCCAGTGGACTGGCCCACGGCGATTGCCGCCGGCGTGCTGATTGTATCTGCGCTGGCGACTGCGCTCTGGCACCGGGAGCGTTTTTACGCTCTGGTGCTACTGAGTGTTGTTGGCCTGATTGTGGCGCTGACGTTCGCGCGTTTCTCCGCACCGGATCTGGCCATGACGCAACTCTCGGTGGAAGTTGTCACCATTGTTCTGTTAATGCTGGCGCTCTACTACATGCCCTCCTGGACACCCGTAGAGAGCTCTATAGGGCAACGCATCCGCGATATTGTGATCGCCCTGGCAGCGGGTACCGGGATGACCCTGATTACCCTGGCCATGCTGACCCAGCCGTTCAGTTCCATTTCCGAATTCTTCCTGGAAAACAGCAAGCCGGGCGGTGGTGGAACCAACGTGGTTAACGTGATCCTGGTCGACTTCCGTGGTTTTGATACCTTGGGTGAGATTACAGTGCTGGCCATTGCAGCGCTTGGCATCTACGCGATGCTGAAAAACACCGCACTCACGCCACCGTCGGGAGACGGTCTGGGCCATACCTGGACTCGGGATCATTACCCGCTGATGCTCCGGCAGATTGCCCGGCCCATGCTGCCACTGGCGCTCATGGTGTCTGCGTATATTTTCCTGCGCGGGCACAATCTGCCCGGGGGCGGCTTTATTGCTGGCCTGATTACCTCAGTGGCGCTGATTCTTCAGTACATCGCCAGCGGCATGATCTGGACACAGGATCGTATTCCATTTCGCTACCACAACGTTATTGGTCTCGGCTTGCTGTTTGCGACCATCGCCGGTGCCGGAAGCCTGGCCTTCGGCTACCCCTTCCTGACATCAGCATTTGGCTATATCACCTGGCCTGTGGTGGGCAAATTCGAGGTTGCCTCGGCGCTGGTGTTTGATCTGGGCGTTTACGTAGCAGTGATTGGTGCTACCTTGCTGGCACTGGTCAGCATTGGCCGGCTGTCGCCTCATTCGGCCATCAAGAGCAAAAAGGAGGGCGGGTAATGGAACTGTTATTCGCACTGGTTATCGGTGCCTTGACGGCATCCGGCGTTTATCTGCTGCTGCGCGCCCGCACCTTCCCCGTCATCATGGGGCTGACCCTGCTTTCTTATGGCGTAAACCTTTTCCTCTTTGCCACCGGGCGCCTCGCCACAGGCCAGCAGCCTGTCATCGGTACCGCTGCGAGCTATTCTGACCCTTTACCGCAGGCATTGGTGCTCACCGCGATCGTAATTGGTTTTGCCATGACCGCGTTTCTGGTTGTTCTGGCACTGCGTAACCTGGCAGACAACGAAAACGATCATGTGGATGGCCAGCGTGAAAAACCATCACCACCATCGAAACATGAACAGGAGGTAAGCAGTAAATGACCCACTGGCTTATCGCTCCAATTCTGATTCCGCTGCTCGGTGGCATTCTGCAGGTATTCATGGGCTACGCCCCGATCAGCCTGCGCCGGACTCTGGCAATCGCCACCACGGTGCTGATGCTGGTGTCCGCTGTTGTGCTGCTCACGCTCGCCAGCGATGACAGCTATCGCATCTATGCGTTTGGCAACTGGCAACCGCCTTTCGGCATCGTTCTGGTTCTCGACCGACTGGCGGCCCTGATGCTGGTGCTGACAGCAGTTCTTGGCCTGTTTTGCCACATCTACGCCAGTGGCGGAGCCGACGAGGGAAACCGGCAGTTTCATGCGCTGTTCCTGTTCCAGCTGATGGGCCTGAACATTGCCTTCCTGACCGGTGACCTGTTCAACCTGTTCGTTGCCTTTGAGGTTCTGCTTATTGCCTCCTACGGGTTGCTCATGCATGGCGGCGGCACCACACGAACGGTACCCGGGCTTCACTATGTCGTTTTGAACCTGGCGGGTTCAGCCCTGTTCCTGATCAGCGTCGGCATAATTTACAGCGTTACCGGCACCCTGAACATGGCAGACCTTGCAGTGAAAATTCCGCAGGTTACCGGCAGCAACCTGAACCTCGTGAAGGCAGGCGGCATGATGTTGCTTGTGGTTTTTGGTTTGAAGGCCGCGATTCTGCCCCTGTGTTTCTGGCTGCCCAAGGCCTACGCCAAGGCAACTGCTCCCGTTGCTGCATTGTTTGCGATTATGACCAAGGTGGGCATTTACGCCATTGTACGAATCTACCCACTGATCTTCGGGGAAGGTGCCGGAGAGCTAGCACATCTTGGTATGGATTGGCTCTTCCCGCTGGCCCTGATAACCCTCAGCATGGGCGTTATAGGGGCACTTGGCGCCGACAGCCTGAAAACCCTGGTGGCCTGGCAGGTTATTATTTCTGTAGGGACCCTGCTTGCGCCCATCGCACTCGGTTCTGTGGCTGGTCTGTCGGCCGCTCTGTTCTATCTGGTCAGCACTACCTGGACGGTAGCCGCTTTGTTTCTGGTTTCCGAACTGGTCGCAAACCAGAGAGGCACGGCCTCTGACAACATCGTTACGGCACCCAAAATGCGCCATAGAACATTCCTGAGCGTGCTGTTTCTTATCGGCGCTGTGGCTGCTGCCGGTTTACCGCCCCTGAGCGGCTTTTTCGGCAAGCTTCTGATTCTCCAGTCAGTTGAGCCTGGTGTCGAAATGGCATGGCTTTGGGGTGTTCTGCTGGTTGGCAGCTTTCTTACGCTTATCGCCTACAGCCGCGCCGGAAGTATCGTTTTCTGGCGGAACGTGGATGGCCACCTGGAAACGCCGGAGCCCATGAACAACCGGGTTTCGATCTCCACTGGCATTCTGACCTGCCTCACCATGTTAATAGTTGTCCTGGCTGGGCCTGTGAGTGATTACACCCGTGCCACGGCTGAGCAGTTGCATGACAGTCGGGGCTATATCAATATTCTTCAGACGCCTGTGCATATTCCGCAGAACCCGTTAGTCGGGGAGACAAACTGATGTTTGACCGCCTGAGTTTTCCTCAACCCTGGCTCAGCCTGATTCTGTTCACTACATGGCAGATACTCAGCGATGGCGTATCCGGTGGCAGTGTCGTTCTCGGGCTTATCCTGGCCTGGCTGATCCCCCAAATGACTCACGGGTTCTGGCCCGAGCGCCCCGTCTTTGTAAAAACCTGGCGTATGCCGACCTACATCCTGCGAGTGCTTAAGGATATTGTAGTAGCCAGTTTTTCTGTGGCCTGGCTGATCCTCAGCCCCCGCAGGCCACGGCCGGCTTTTATCAGTTACCCGCTGAAGCTTGAACACCCGCTGGCAATATCCATTCTGGCCAGTACCATCTCACTTACTCCGGGAACCGTAAGTGCGGATATAAGCGATGACAACAAGACCTTGCTGATTCATGCACTGGATACCACCAGCGTCCAGGAGGTTATTGACGCTATTCACAACCGCTACGAAAAGCCGTTGATGGAGATGTTCCAATGATGACTATTGCCTTGAACCTCACCATTGCCATGGTGACGCTCGCCGCGCTGCTGAACGTATACCGTCTAATAAAGGGGCCGGACGAGCCCGACCGGGTGCTGGCGATTGATACGCTCTATATCAATGCAATTGCCCTGATCATTCTCCTGGGCATTACGTTGGGAACGCGCATGTACCTGGAGTCGGCCCTGTTGATTGCGGTTATGGGGTTCGTCAGCACGGTAGCCATGGCCAAGTACCTGAAGCGGGGTAGTGTCATTGAGTAACAATCGGAGATAAATCATGAGCCCATTTGCAGAATACGCTATATCGGCCCTCCTGCTATTCGGTGGTGGTTTTACACTGATCGGCGCAATAGGCCTTGCCCGGTTGCCGGACTTTTACACCCGGTTGCACGGGCCAACCAAAGCAACCACCGTTGGCGTCGGTGCCATCATGCTGAGCTCCGTTATCTATTTCAGCGCCATGGGCGAGGATATCGACATCTCCGAAATCCTGATTACGGTCTTCTTGCTAATGACCGCCCCGGTGAGTGCCAACATGCTGGCCAAAGCGGCCATGCACATCGGTGTGAAAACGGTAGAAAGCACAGAAGGCAATCCGTGGGAACAGTAACCCCACCTTGGAACAAGGTTTCTCGGGTGCCAACGGAATAGTGTTGCAAGCTTCCGGCTTCACCCAATTTATGTCAGATTTAGCCAACTTCTCAGACAAAATCAACAACCGGGAAAGAGGATTACAGACATGGTAAAGACGCAAATTTTACCGGCGGCAAAAAATGCCCATCAATACCCTCTGCTGATCAAACAGCTGCTGCTTTCAGGGCCAAGGTATTCTCCGGATCAGGAAATCGTATACGCCAACCGCAGCAAATACACTTACACCGATCTGGCAGAGCGCATTCACCGCCTTGCCAACGCCCTTTCAGACGCTGGCGTTAAACCAGGCGATACCGTCGCGGTTATGGACTGGGACACACCTCGTTATCTGGAATGTTTTTTCGCGATCCCCATGATGGGTGCCGTGCTGCACACCATAAACGTGCGCCTGTCTCCGGATCAGATTGTTTACACCATGAACCACGCCGAAGACGACGTTGTGCTGGTGCACGACGACTTCCTGCCCGTTCTGGAAGCCGTTCGTGACGACATCAAAACGGTCAAAACCTATATCCAGCTCAGTGATGAGAAAACGGCAAAAGATACGCAGTTTGATACCGTTGGCGAGTACGAAACACTCCTGGCCAATTCAGCCGCCGAGTTCGACTTTCCGGATTTCGACGAGAACAGCGTCGCGACGACCTTCTACACCTCCGGTACCACCGGCAACCCGAAAGGCGTGTTCTTCAGCCATCGCCAACTGGTGCTCCATACACTGGCAATGACCGGATCGCTTTCAGCCTACGATGAAATGCCACTACTGCGCTCATCGTCGGTGTACATGCCGGTGACACCCATGTTCCACGTTCACGCCTGGGGCGTTCCTTACGCGGCCACCATGATGGGCATCAAGCAGGTTTACCCTGGCCGCTATGAGCCGGAATTGCTGGTTGATCTGATTAAGGAGCATAAGGTGTCTTTCTCACACTGTGTTCCAACCATCATGCAGATGCTGATGGGCACAGAGTCCATCAAAACAGCAGATCTGAGCAACTGGCACGTACTGATTGGTGGCAGCGCGATGACCAAAGGCCTGTGCGATGCAGCCGCCAAACTGGGCATCCGCATGTACACCGGCTATGGCATGTCAGAGACCTGCCCTTTGCTCAGTGCAACCCATCTGAAGCCGGAAGATCTGGAGCTGCCGCTGGAGCAGCAAACTGCCAAACGGATCAAGACTGGCATTGCAGTCCCTATGGTGGAGCTGGAGATTGTTGACACTTCCGGCAACCCAGTAGCTCATGACGGCGAAGCCAAAGGTGAGGTGGTTGCAAGGGCCCCCTGGCTCACCCAGAGTTATTTCAAAGAACCCGCCAAGGGTGAAGAGCTTTGGGAAGGCGGCTGGCTGCACACGGGGGACGTTGCCTCCATCGAGCCAAATAACACGCTCACCATCAAGGACCGCATCAAGGATGTCATTAAAACAGGCGGCGAGTGGCTGTCATCCCTCGATCTGGAAAACCTGATCAGCCAGCACCCGGCTGTGGCAGGCGCAGCTGTTGTAGGCATTCCGGACGAAAAGTGGGGAGAGAGACCCTATGCTCTCATCACATTGAAGCCAGGCGAGGAGGCAACTCTGGAAGATATACAGAGCCACCTGCAGAAACATGTTGATAGCGGCGAGATCAACAAATGGGCGATCCCCAGCCAGATCGATTTTGTTGAAGACATCCCGAAAACAAGCGTCGGGAAGATCAACAAAAAGCTGATCCGTGACCAGCTGCAGTAAACCGGTCTGATACCGCAATGGCCCGCCAGGTTTTCCTGCGGGCCATTTTTGTTTTTCGCCGTATACTCTTCACCAGATACCCCCCGCCTCAAACCTTTCTCAACTCACTGTTACATAAGAGCCCGACTATCATGATGTCGAAACTCCGACAGAAGAGAGGCTGGAGGCAATCCGCACAGGCGACAAGACGCTTTACGTCAGGAAAAAGCGCTAAACACGGGTATTTCAGCCACCGGAGCGCTTTACAACCCAGCCCTGCTGTTCCATGAGTGGCACAAGCAGATCCCGCTGGTCACCCTGGATTTCAACAACGCCTTCTTTTACCGTGCCGCCAGTACCGCATTTTGCTTTAAGTACTTTGGCGTAGGCTTTGAGCTCTTTCTCATCCATGGGTATGCCGGTAATCAGAGTAACGCCCTTTCCCTTGCGCCCCTTGGTCTCCCGGCTTACCCGAACAATACCGTCACCTTCGGGGCGCTGAGCCTGGCGGCAGGTGCAGTCTGAAACCGGGTTGCGGCATTCGGGGCACATGCGCCCCTGCTCGGTTGAAAACACCAACCCGCCTGTAGATCGCTTCGCCATTTATCCTCCGTATGCAGGGACTCTGGAGCTATGCTCCCAAAAGGGCCCTGGTTATTTCAATCGAGATCAGGCGGATACTTGGTGAACATCTCCGCAACCACTTCGTCAATCAGCTTTCCGCGCGTTTCGGGAGACTGGTTTTCGTTGAGGTAACGACGACTGGCTGCACGCCAAATGACTTCCTTCGAGCTTTTATCGACCAGCTCAACCACCAGTTTTCCTTCTTTTACTTCACGTGCGGGAGGCGGAGCCGAGAGCCCCCAACCAAAGTTGCCGGTGCCAAAACCTAAGCCAAGCCCCACCCCCGACCGTTCAATGCGATCTTCTTCCACAATCTTCCAGGTCACCAGAAGATCCGCTTCGGGTTCTGTCACCTTGCGCAAGGCTTTACGGTTCAGCTCGCGCTCAACCGCGCTTTGAACACGGTTTCCATCGAGAGTCATAAATGAGGAGTCACCGGTGTTTGGCGCAAAGACCCAGGATGAATAATCGCCGAACACTACGGCGGTGTTGTAATCAGTCACCACGTTACTGGCGCATCCGGTCATTGCCAGTGTCACCAGCGCTACCATCAAAAGACGAGCCATTATCTACTCCTTGGTTTCTTGAATTTCTCATTCAAGTATACGCACAAGACACTTATACGATGCGATTTTGCGCAATCATGTTTCAAAACTGTAATCCAGTTTATGTGCGTCACAAAAGGCACTGAAGGTGCCAGCCTGATTTTCCGGAACAAGCACGCGCGCGGTTACCTGAGTGCCGTAGGTGACGGATTCCAGCTCAACCGAATTGACATCGCACCAGTGTCGCAGCGGTTGCTCATCGGCAAAACCCATCTTAACGTTTGCGGGACAAACCGGTTTGTGGAAAACCCTGGCCACTTCTGACAGCACACTTTCAGCCGCGCCAGCGTATGCCCTCACAAGCCCTCCGGCGCCAAGTTTGATACCACCGAAATAACGGATCACCATGACCAGAACGTCGCCCATATCCTTGTGCTGAATCACATTGAGAATTGGTTTGCCTGCGGTACCGGAAGGCTCTCCATCATCGTTCATGGCGGCTTCCGCTGCAGAGCCCGGGCGGCCTATCTGGTAAGCCCAACAGATATGACGTGCATCGGGATGATCCTGGTGCGCCTTTTCCAGCCAGTCTTTTACCTCATCCCGGGTACTCACCGGCGCAACCCGGGCAATGAAGCGGCTTTTCTTCACACCGGTTTCACGCTCAAGGTAAGCGGCAGGTACCGGATAATTTTTTTTCATGAACTGGCCTGTATTTTCATTAATCAGCCGCAAACACTGGTAACCGGACTACGATCTGCAAACCACCACGCTCGCTGTTATTTGCTGTAATTTCTCCGTCGTGGACCAGAATAATGTGTTTGGCGATCGCCAGACCAAGCCCCCAGCCCTGCCCTCCCCGGGATTTGTCGGCCCGAAAAAACGGCTCAAACAGATGCTCCAGGATTTCATCTGCAACGCCCGGTCCTTCGTCCTCAATCATCAGACTTATCCAACCTGCAGACACCGTAAGTGCAACATGAACCACCTTGCCGGGCGGGGTGTGATCCAGGGCATTCTGCAGAATATTATCAAACGCGCGCTGCAGTAGGCCGACATCGCCCAGCACGGATACGCCGGTGCTTTCGGGCATTGAGACCAGTTTACAATCCACACTACGGTACTCTGCATACTCAGCTGAATCCCGTAATACGTGATTCAGCAAATCCACGGGCCGCACTGGCTCCCGCGCGATATCCCCACCCTGCTCTGTTACCCTGTACAGAGTCAGTATCTGGCCGGTCATGGTGTCAAGGCGCTCATTCTGACGTAGGATGCTGGCCATCAGTTCTTCTTCCACGCCGCCTTCGCTGGCCAGCTCAATGGCAATTCGCTGACGTGCCAGCGGAGTTCGCAAGTCATGGGAAATGTCCCGTAACAGCTGTTTCTGCCGGTCCAGCAGGGTACAAAGCTGATCCGTCATCGCATTAAACGCCGTCGCCAGCTGACCGACCTCATCCCGCCGGGCCGCTATACGCTCATTGACCCGCAACTCTATATTACCGCCGGCGATGGCCCGTGCCGTGGATTCCATGTGTCGCATGGGCCGCGACACGAAACGCGCTATCAGCCAACAAGCGAGGGTAATCAGAACAAATGCCAACCCCATTTCCATAAACCGGAAAACACGGGGTTCCAGCCAGCCCTCACCGTGCATTTTCGGCCAGGCAACCAACCGATATCCATCACCAACATCTACGATCGCGGGTTTTTGCCGGTACCATCCGGATTTAATCCGGGAGCGGATGGCCGCAGGTAGCCGGTTGTCATCATCGGCGTCAATCATCATCAGGTGCAGCCCCAGCTCGTCTCCCTGTGATTTCAGAAACCTGTGAGCGTCCCGGCGCCCACGGCTATCACGGACCGCGGCGACCTCAAATCCAAGATCCCGCAACTCAAGCTGGCGCTCAATAGCAACGCGCTCGCGATCCAGCAATACACTGGAGGCCAAGCCACTCACAATCATCGCTGCCGCCATGGCCAGCCAGATCAGCAGGAAAATCCGCCAGAACAGCGGCACTATCAGCCGGCGCCTCATACCGAC
Organism: Marinobacter sp.; assembly: GCA_018066865.1. GTDB lineage: Bacteria > Pseudomonadota > Gammaproteobacteria > Pseudomonadales > Oleiphilaceae > Marinobacter. The sequence goes on from JAGPVT010000088.1 coordinate 25,554, forward strand.
ACCCGGTAGCTATACCCAAGACCACGCACTGTCTCGATCCGGGGCGGGTCATCGTTTCCCAGCTTTTTACGAAGATTACTGATGTGCATGTCCAGTGTCCGGTCGAATGCCTCCAGACGACGCCCCAGAGCCCATTGCATCAGGTCAGTCTTGCGCACGACGCTGCCGGCGTGAGCGAGCAGAACCTGCAGAATTTCATACTCGGTGGCTGTCAGTTCCAGCGGTGTGTCATTCTGGTAAATGCGACGGTAATCTAACTCAATTCGCAGGTCGCCATAGTGCCGCGACTCTTCTACTTTCGCCTTCTGATCCCAGGCAACCCGGCGCAGAATCGCCTGAAGCCGGGCCGACAGTTCACGGGGGTTACAAGGCTTGGGGATATAGTC
>JAGPVT010000095.1 GCA_018066865.1 Marinobacter sp.
AACTACGCAGTGATCTTTACAGACCCCAGTTGGTATAACGGCTACCTCAACTCCATGTTGTATGTATCCATCAACGTGGTCATTACTCTGTCGGTTGCGTTGCCGGCGGCCTATGCGTTCAGCCGATACAAGTTTCTGGGCGACAAACACCTGTTCTTCTGGCTGCTCAGCAACCGGATGGCGCCGCCTGCGGTTTTCCTGCTGCCGTTCTTTCAACTGTATTCATCCATCGGCCTTTTTGACACCCATATTGCCGTTGCGCTGGCGCACTGCTTGTTCAACGTGCCATTGGCAGTGTGGATCCTGGAGGGCTTCATGAAGGGCGTTCCACGGGAATACGATGAGATGGCCTACATTGATGGCTACAGCTTTCCAAGGTTCTTCGTGAAGGTGTTTTTGCCGATGATCCGCTCGGGTATAGGCGTGACAGCCTTCTTCGCCTTCATGTTTTCCTGGGTCGAACTGCTTCTGGCCAGAACGCTCACCTCTGTGGATGCTCAGCCTATCGGGGCGATCATGACCCGTACCATCGGGGCCAGTGGTATTGACTGGGGTGTGCTGGCGGCCGCCGGCGTTCTGACCATTGTTCCCGGACTGCTGGTTATATGGTTTGTTCGCAACCACGTGGCCAAAGGCTTCGCTCTCGGGCGGGTATAAGGAGAATTCATATGATTGCCTGGATGAACTGGACACCCACTGTTGTTGTATTCTTTGTGGTTATTGCAATGATTCTTGCGGCCATGACCGTTTATGAAATCGTTTCTCCCTGCACCGAGCGCAAAGGTTTTCTGCCCATCGAAACGACACGGGGAGACCGGTTGTTTATCGGTTTGCTGTCCGCTGCATACATACATCTGGCGTTCCTTGCCGTTAGCAGCATCACGCTCTGGGTTGCATTAGCAGTGTCTGTGGCGTGGCTTTTGGTTCTTTTGCGCTGGGGCTGAATGGAGCTGAATGAGCGGTTGTACAGGCCCTTTGAAAAAGGAGGCTAAAAGGTTGTAAAGAATTCGAAACCGAACTAATTTTCAATCCATGATCGAAAACAATCATAAAGTTGGTCTAGAACACACAAGGTTTTACGATCCAGGCACTGTAACAAGCCCAAACGGAGTGCGGTCTTGCTTCGCTCCATTCACAACAAGGTAAACGAGGTTGGATATGTTCAATAACAACAATTATCCGAAGACCCTGCTACTGAGCGCCGCCATCGGTGCGATCAGTATGGGGCTGAGCCTGCAGGCCGGCGCTGATCAGTACTCCGACGCTGCTGAAAAATGGGTAAACGACTCTTTCAAAAAGTCTACCCTTACCAAAGAACAACAGATGAAAGAGATGGCGTGGTTTACCAAAGCCGCGGAGCAGTTCCGGGGCATGGAAATCAATGTTGTTTCTGAAACCATTGCCACCCACGAATACGAATCCAGTGTGCTGGCCAAGGCCTTCTCGGAAATCACCGGCATCAAACTGACCCATACTCTGATTCAGGAAGGTGATGTCATTGAAAAGTTGCAGACCCAGATGCAGTCTGGCCGCAACATCTACGACGGTTATGTGAACGATTCCGACCTCATAGGCACGCATTTCCGGTACGGTAAAGTGGTTGCCGTTGAAGACATAATGAACGGTTCCGGTAAAGATCTTACTCTGCCGACTCTGGACCTTGAGGACTTCATTGGTCTTGATTTCACCACAGGCCCTGACGGAAAGCTCTATCAGCTGCCGAGCCAGCAATTCGCCAACCTTTACTGGTTCCGCGCCGACTGGTTCGAGCGTGAAGATATGAAAAAACAGTTCAAGGAACTCTACGGCTATGAGCTGGGTGTTCCGGTGAACTGGTCAGCGTATGAAGACATCGCAGAGTTCTTTTCGGTTCATGTTAAAGAGATAGATGGCAAGAAAGTCTACGGCCATATGGATTACGGCAAGAAGGATCCATCCCTGGGATGGCGCTTCACCGACGCATGGTTCTCGATGGCGGGCGCGGGTGACAAAGGGCTGCCGAACGGCTTGCCAGTTGATGAGTGGGGCATTCGCGTGGAGGACTGCCATCCAGTAGGTTCCAACGTCTCACGTGGCGGTGCTACGAATGGCCCAGCTGCTGTTTATGCGACCACGAAGTATGTCGACTGGATGGAAAAGTACGCGCCGCCTGAAGCCACGGGTATGACCTTTTCCGAATCCGGCCCGGTACCCGCTCAGGGCAATATCGCTCAGCAGATTTTCTGGTATACAGCGTTTACGGCCAGCATGATTGAAGATGGACTGCCAGTCGTTAATGACGACGGCACTCCGAAGTGGCGAATGGCGCCTTCTCCGCGTGGTCCATACTGGGAAGAGGGCATGAAGCTGGGGTATCAGGACGTAGGTTCCTGGACTTTCCTGGATTCTACCCCCGAGAAACGTCGTCTGGCAGCCTGGTTGTACGCCCAGTTCACGGTGGCCAAAACCGTGTCTTTGGAGAAAACCATTGCAGGTCTGACCCCGATTCGCGAATCCGATATCAACTCGGATGCGATGACAGAAATGGCGCCGAAGCTTGGCGGTCTGGTTGAGTTCTACCGCAGCCCAGCGAGGGTTCAGTGGTCACCCACAGGCACCAACGTGCCGGATTATCCGAAACTGGCTCAGCTTTGGTGGCAGTACATTGCCCAGGCAGCGAGCGGCGAAGCAACACCGCAAAAAGCGCTGGACGGCCTTGCTGATGCTCAGGACCGTGTAATGGAGCGGTTGGAGCGGGCTAACGTCATGCCGAACTGCGGTCCGAAGCTGAACGAGCCACGGGATCCGCAGTACTGGCTGGACCAGCCCGGCGCACCCAAGCCTAAATTGGCAAACGAAAAGGTGCAGGGGCAAACCGTTCCCTATAACGAGTTGCTCAAAACATGGGAAGATGCTCGCGAGAGCTGATGTTTGCTGTTTTTGCTCACCAGGTCGCAGGTAAGCTCACAAAGTCAGTGGCTTGCCTGCCTCCCTGCGACGCGCTTCCCACTCATCCCGGGTCTGGGCTGCATCATCGCCAGACATCGACTCGACGATGCTGAAGTAATCCGAACCATACTCGTCGGCCATGATGGTGTCCCGGGGTTTGACTTTGACCACATACACAGACTGTATGTTCTGATGGTCAAAATCACGCCAGTACTGTTCGTCTTTCAGGAAGGTATACCTGTGCCCTTCAAGTGTGCGGATCACCGCCCGGGTATTGGTGGTACCGACGCGTTCCACAGCGCTCTTGTATTGATACACAATACTGTAGGCCGATGCCGCAGCGGTGGATGGCCGCATTTCATAGCGCTTTGAGAAGGCTTCAACGAACTCTTTACCGCGCGGGTAGTCCAGCTCATAGGGCACATTCCATACCCATGGGCTGCCGCCGACAATGCCCTCCATAATGGTAGGGCCAACCTGCCGCGCCATACCCAGAGTCAGGTTGGGGACAACAACCTGCATTTTTTTGGTCAGGCCCATTTCGTACGCCACGTTAAGGGCGCGAACCATGTCATCACCAAATAGTACCAGCATCAGCACTTTCGCACCGCTTGCGTCGGCCTGCTCCAGGGCATTCTGGAAGTCGTTCACCAGGGCACGGGGAAAGGGTGTTTTGACACCGGGGTGGCGTTTAGTATCTTCCGTGTCGGAGAATTTGCGCACGGACTCCTCAACCGACCAACCCCATGTGTAGTCTGCAGTAATGTAGAAATAGTCTTCACCGGCGTGGTTGCGTTTCAGGTATTGGCTGAGAACCTTGGCCGTCATCCACGCATTATAGGGTTCCCGGAACATGTGGCTGTGCGCCGCACTTCCAGTGGTCGCGTTGGAATAGGTGAGGGTGCCGAAATAGATCCGGTTGCGTTCGCGAGCAGCATTGCCAGAGGCGATTGCGACGGAGCTGGACACGCCACCGAACACCATTTGAACGCCTTCGTTATCAATCATTTCGGCGGTGTTTTCTGCGCCTTTGGAGGGCTCTCCACGAGTGTTCCTGATAACCAGTTCCAGAGGCTGCCCCATAACGCCGCCGGCTTTGTTGATTTCATCCACCGCCAGAAAAGCACCCAGCCTCTGTTGCAGGCCCTGATCTTTGTACCGGCCGGTCTGCGGGTAATTCAGGCCGATTTTCAGTGTTTCAGCGGCAACTGTGCTTGCGGCGAGCAATAGCAAACAGGCGGTCAAGAATGCTTTTCCGGGTGTCATAATGGCTCCTGCTACAGGGCACGGCCAAGTGTTTGGCACTCAGGTCAGTACTCTGAACGTTGTGGTTTATGTATTGGTGGGCAGAGGGTTAGTTTCTTTTCCGGGGCTGCATCCGGCAATCAGACTAAAGTGGGTATTTGCGTAAAAAATTGTACGTTTGCACCCTCACTGACATGAGTCATACTGCATTTTCTGGTATCGAGAGCGACTGAAAAACCGGGGAACCGAAACCGAGGAGCCTTCCATGACGGATAAGAATGCACAGGACGAAACGATCACCTGGCAGACGGGCCATTGCTACCTCGGTGAAGTTCTGGTGGCGCGCACACCGGGCGGAGTTTGCGCTGTGCTACCGGGGGAGACTCCGGAGGAGTTGGTTACGGAACTGGCCGTTCGGTTTCCAAGTGCCACACTCGAGCATGCAAACAACTCCAGAGTGGAGTGGTTTACCGATGTTATGAGTTATCTGATCGACAGCCGCAAGCCACTTTCAGTGCACCTTGATCTCCGTGGTACAGACTTCCAATGCAGGGTCTGGCGCGCGCTGCGGGAGATTCCGTCTGGCAGTTCGGCAAGCTATGGCGAAATTGCGCAACGCATGGGCATGCCTACGGCGTCACGCGCTGTGGCGGGAGCCTGTGCGGCCAACCCTCTGGCCGTGGTCGTGCCGTGCCATCGGGTACTTCGCAGTGACGGCAGCCTTTCCGGCTACCGCTGGGGTGTAAAGCGCAAGCAGTCCGTATTGAGTCACGAGCAAGGGCTGTCTGAGCGCTGATGGCTCGCAGTGAGAAGCGGTCCGGATCTCGATATTACTCCGTTCATGAATCTTATGATCGTGCTGGTGCCGGTTCTGCTTCTGAATATGGTGTTTGCCCACACCAGCGTTCTGGAACTCAACTTCCCGACCGGCGAAAGCCTTATGCAGGATCAGGTTGAAGAACTTTAAATACAGGTGGTTATTCATGCCGACAGGCTGGTCGTTGCGGATAACCAGGGCGGGGTTATCAAAACCATTGCCCGTATTGAAGGCGAGGATGAGGGTGAGAACGAGGGTGAAGGCGGGTACGATTTCCTTCTACTCAAAGATGTCATGAAAGAAATCAAAAGCCGCGTTCCGGACAAAAAAGACGTGATTATCATGCCCGCACGGGAGACCGCGTATCAGGCGTTGGTTACCGTAATGGATACGGTTCGTTCTTATGACGCCGTGGTTGCAGGCAGTGTGTTGGAGGCGGAGCTGTTTCCCGAGATTTCACTGGGTGACGCGCCGGTAGCGGAAACTGACGAAGCGCCGGAAGCCGCCCGGGCGTCGACCAGACCACAATCCGTTACCCGATTGAACTGCTGTCTGGCTGACGGTTGCTGTCCGGCTAGCGGCTCTTGATAGGGCCGCTAGCCGGACAGCAACTGTTTTTACCTGCAGCTTATTTGGCGGCTTCGGCCGCCGTCACCCGGACATAGCTACCCGGCGCGTCCTCCAGTGCGGCAAGCTTTCCGTCTCCCGGCACTCTTGCGGCAACCTGCTCACCGGCATGTTGCTGAATCCACTCCAGCCAGTGTGGCCACCAGGAACCAGCGTGCTCTTCTGCGCTTTCGAGCCACTCATCGGCATCCGGACTCATCGCCTCGCTCGTCCAGTAGCCGTATTTTTCTTTGTACGGGGGGTTTATGACACCTGCAATATGGCCAGAACCGGACAGTACGAAATGAACATCACCGCCATGAACCAGCGCACCCTTGTACGTAGATTTCCACTTGGCAATGTGATCCTGTCGTGCTGAAAGAAAGAACGAAGGCACCTCTATTTCACCGAGGTTTATGCTCTCTCCGGCGACGGTAAGTGAGTCGGGTTTTACCAGGCGATTATTGAGATACATTTCCCTCAGGTAAAAACTGTGCATTTTTGCAGGCAGGTTGGTGCCATCGGTATTCCAGTACAACAGATCAAACGCTGAAGGTTTCTGACCCTTGAGGTAGCTGTTCGTCCAGAATGACCAGAACAACTCGTTTTCCCGCAGCAGATTGAACGTGAACGCCATGGCGCGGCCGTCCAGATAGCCCTTTTTGTCCAGCATCCGTTCAATGCCACGGATTGAATGCTCGTTGATGAACACGCCAATGCCGCCGGGGTCGGAGAAGTCCAGCAGGCTGGTCAGATAAGTAGCGCTGACGACCGGGTCTCTTCCTTTCTTTTTGAGCCAAGCCAGGGTGGATCCCAGAAGGGTGCCGCCGATACAGTAACCGAGGAGGTTCATCTGCTCTTCACCGGTGGTAGCGGTTACGGCGTCCATGGCCGCCAGTGGCCCTTCCAGCATATAGTCGTCCCAGCCCTTGTCCCTCAACTCTGGCCCTGGGTTGCGCCAGGATATGATGAAAACAGTCTGCCCCTGGTCCACAAGCCACTTGATAAAGGAATTCTTGGCCGTCAGATCAAGAATGTAAAACTTGTTGATCCAGGGTGGCACGATAAGCAACGGCCGCTTGCTGACGGTTTCCGTGGTCGGCGTATACTGGATGAGCTGCATCAGCTCGTTCTGAAATACCACTTTTCCGGGCGTAGTCGCCAGATTTTTGCCCACCTCGAATGCCGAGCGATCGGTCATGCCGACGTTGAACAGCTTCGGGTTCTGGCGGAAATCATCGATAAACTGTCGCCCGCCATCAACCAGGTTCATACCCTTGCGTTCCCAGGTTATTTTCAGAGCCTCGGGGTTTGTCGCCAGGAAGTTGGAGGGGGCAAGCGCGCTCGTGAGCTGGCGAGCATAAAACAGCATCTGTTCCTTGCCGGCGGGGGAGATGCCTTGCATGTTCTCCACCCAATCCAGAAAGGCGCGAGAGTTGATCAGATAAGCCTGATGCAATACATCGAACGGAAGATGTTTGTGCCATTCTTCTGCGTTGAAACGCCGATCATCGATATCCGCCGGCGCAACGGGTTCTTTCTCGAGCCCGGTCAGCCGGGAAAGCGTATAAGAGCCCAAGGCCGCGTGTTTGCGGGCCAGGTCCAGCTCTGCGCCGACAAAGCGCCAAGGGTTTAGCAGCAGATCTTTCGCCATGGAGCGATAGGCATCTGACATCTCTGACACTGTAGAGATTTTGGCGTGGTCCATAACGCCGGTATTGCCAAGCAACTTTTCCAGATGTTGCTGGCCATCGCGTACCTTCGTTTCAAATGTACTGACCAACCGATTAGCGGTTTTTCCAAGTTTGTTCAGACCCAGCATATGCAGCTCCTTTGTTCAGATAGCGGGTAAAGTACTATTCTCACTCAGGTACATTGACACAATTGTGAAGAACATCAATCCGGCATAGGGCTTAGGCGCTAATGTGTTCTACAGAGAGCCGATGACCGGTCTGCTAAACCGAGGAGACGTTACATGAGAAATCGAAAGGCGGAACTTGAAACCCTGAGAGCAGATCTGGCCTCGCGGCTGGAAAGCTTTGAAGCGCACCAGCAGCGTAAAGACGGCGCTCTGGACAAAGACTCTGAAGAGCGGGCGCAACAGACCCAGAATGATGAGGTTGTGGATTCGCTGGAAGAGGAAACCCGTCTTGAGCTGGCTCAGATAAAGGTGGCTCTTGAGCGCATTGATCAGGGCGTGGGCGATGAGTGTGAGGTCTGTGGCGAAGCCATTGATCCCAGACGGCTGCAGGTGCTGCCTTACACATCGGTTTGCGTTGATTGCGCCGAAGGCTAAGCTGATCTGCCAGTCTGTAAACCAAAAACAAGAAAAGGGTCTCAAATGGGACAAGGCGGATGGTGACCGGGCAGATATTACCCTTCTCGATCCGAAAGGTCTGAATCAGAACCTGGAGAGCGTCGAGTGGGCAGAAATGGAAAATTTCGGCCTCGAGCGAATGGTGAACCGGGTGCCCGGCTGTGTGAAACACGTGCTCATTAACGGCCGCCCGGCAGTCACAAACGGGAACCTTGAGCCGGATTTGGGCAAAAGCACCGGATTTGGCCGTTTTCTGCCTGCAGGATATCGCTCCGGTGGCTAAGTTCGGGCATCATCCTGCCCTGAATATTCTGAAGCTTAGTGGGGTGTTTACATGTCTGAAAAAGGACCGATGACGGAGTGCGCAGAAGGGTCCTCTCAAGGGGCCTCTCAGGGATACTCTCAAAGCCGGCTGATTGGCCTGTTTCTCGGCGCCGGGTTTCTTATAATGACGGTACTTTTGCCGCCGCCTGAGTCCATGTCGGTGGAGGCCTGGTCGGCAATGGGCATGATGCTTCTTATGGCAACCTGGTGGTCAACGGAGGCCATCCCGATTCCCGCCACCGCGCTGTTGCCGATTGTGCTTGTGCCGGGGCTTGGCCTTGGGAGTATCTCTCAGGCAACATCGCCCTACGCACACCCGATTATCTTTCTTTTTCTGGGTGGTTTTACCCTGGGCCTGGCGATGCAGCGCTGGAATCTCCACCGTCGTATTGCCCTGATGACGCTGAAAGCAGTTGGTAACGAGCCTAAACGCCAGATTGCCGGTTTTATGCTGGCGACAGCCTTTCTGAGCATGTGGGTCAGCAATACTGCGACGGCAATCATGATGCTGCCCATAGGCTTGTCGGTGATTGGCATGATGGGCAATGGCCACCCGGAGAACGTTCAGCGCTATGCCACGGCGTTGCTGCTTGCCATAGCGTACTCTGCCAGTATTGGTGGTATTGCTACGCTGATAGGGACGCCCCCCAACGCGCTGTTGGCAGCCTATCTGAGTGAGACTCAGGGGGTTTCGGTAGGATTTGCCCAATGGATGCTTCTGGGTGTTCCAGTGGCAGCGGTTATGCTGGTTCTGGTCTGGTGGTGGCTAACACGCAAGGATTTTGGCCTGCATGCACAGGAAGGCGCCGGCCAGGCTATACACGACGAACTTAAAGCTATGGGCCAAATGAGCCGAGGCGAAAACCTGGTAGCCGTGGTGTTCGCACTGACGGCCAGTGCCTGGATTTTCCGGCCCTTGCTGTCGGCGAACATTGCGCCCTGGTTGACCGACACAGGGATCGCAGTGTCGGCTGCCATTGCCATGTTCATCATTCCGGTCAATGTGCGCCAACAGAGTTTCGTGCTTGATTGGGACACGGCCAAAGGAATTCCCTGGGGCGTTCTCTTGCTGTTTGGCGGAGGCCTTGCCATGGCGGGGGTTATCAGCAGCTCCGGGTTGGCAGACTGGATTGCCGCGAGCATGGGTGTCGCAAGCGCACTGCCGGTCATCATTATGGTCATGCTGGTTGTTGCGGTGATTATTTTCCTCACGGAGGTGACCAGCAACACAGCCACTGCGGCAGCTTTTCTGCCACTCCTTGGGGCGCTTGCGCTGTCTCAGGACGCCTCGCCGCTGCTCTTCACGATTCCGGCTGCCATTGCCGCCAGTTGTGCGTTCATGATGCCGGTTGCGACACCGCCCAACGCCATCGTGTTCTCCAGTGGACACATGAAGATAGCCGATGTGATCCGCGCCGGGTTTGTGCTGAACATCGCCGGCATTGTGGTGGTTACTCTGTTTTGTTACCTGCTCATGGACCTGATTTTTACCCTCTGATTGTTGCGCAGGCGCGAGCTCTTGCGCGCCTGCGCTCCCGCATGTTCAGGCTAAAGTCCTGCGTCAGAATCAACCTTTCTGTTTTGCGAACATCTACCAGATCGAACGCTGGTGCGGCACCAGATTTGCAGCACAGTTATCTTTAAGCCCCCTGCTATTTCGGTATCTTACCGTAACAAAATGTAATCCGGTAAATGTCACGGGTTACAAAAAAAAGAAATTCCGCAACATTGTTCGCCAGGCATACGACTACAGCTGCGGCAGCGCCGCGCTGACAACCGTACTGAATTTCTAGTTGGGCCGATCTCTTTCCGAACGCCATGTTATGGAAGGGCTGCTGCATTACGGCGAAAGTGAGCGCATCGTTCCTATCCAGCATGCGGTCTTCAAGCACTTTGTTGTGCTCAGAACCATTCGTGATGGTCGTGTTTACATGGCTGATCCCGCGGTAGGTAACCTGTCTTTCACACTCGCGCAGTTTGAGGAGAAATGGGACGACAACGTGCTTTTCATTGTTTGCCCGAGCAGTGATAAGCCCCTTGACAACCTGGAACTCAAAGAAGAGGACCTGCGTTTTATAGACGAGCAGACCCTGACATTGCTGGCATTGGAGCGCATGCCAGATCTTCATGAGTCCACAACCAGGCGCATTCAGAATGTGCTTGAACGCCAGAAAAATAACCCGGACGGCAGTGTTGAGAATGCCCGAAAGCGCTGGATGCTGATCTTCACTCGCGACGAAGACCTTGAGGGCCAGACGGTTATAGAAACCGATCGGGGCCCCCAGAAAATACCTCATGTCAGTACAGGTGAGTTCGGGCTGACCACAGTGAAAGCAAGGTAGTCGATTCAGTCTTCCGGTTGGCTAAGGTCCAGCCACTGCTGCGACAGCCAGTAAAAACTTCCTTTGTCATCAGGGTGCGTGCAGTTATACCGGAACCTCCGACTGTTGAAGGGTTTCGGTGCCTTGACGCTTATTCCATCATCAGAGGCCTCAAATTCTATGCGCCCCATGCCTGAGGCGAAGCAGGTCAGGTGGTTGGGCTGAATCTCTTTCGTGAGAGGCAAAACAAGTGCTGGCGGGTTAGCTGTCATGATGCCATCAGGCAAGAGGCTCGTGTCTATGGGGAACGCCTTGCTTTTCAGCTTATCTTTGAGGCCGTTTAGCTGTCCGTAGGCATTGGCCATGGGGAATCTGGGCAAGCGGGTTTGCCCGGAAAACGGGCCTATAGCCCCGGATTGCTGCCCGAACCCATACCAGCCCCGCTTGGCCACCTCGGCCTCGAGAGCTTCGTCAAACTCACCATAAGGGTATGCGAACAGGGGCAAGACAGTTTCGAATCTCTGTTGCAGCTCCGTCTGTGCGGAATCCAGGCTGCGGGTTATCCGTTGTTCCCAGTCTGCTTCTGCCTCGCCCGGCTTTCTGGCGAGGTGGCCGTGCCCGGCACTGTGATTGGCAATGCTGACTCCGTCGCGCGCAGCCAGTTCTTCCAATTGTGCCCAGGTCATATAGCCATGGTTTCCCACGGCAGCTGTATCTACAAAAATGGTGTAGGGCAAACCCTGGTCGCGGAGGATGTCTGCGCCGTGGCTGTAAACCGACTCATAGGCGTCGTCGAAGGTAATGGCGATATGTTGGCCCTGCGACGGGTTATCAGAAAACAGGTTTTCTGTTGCGCTATGCAGATCAACAACCTCAATATCCAGCTCCCTGATCAAATCGAGCTGCGCCTGGAACAGGGACGTAGAGGTACTGGTTGAAGGCGGCGTCGCGTCGCTGATGTGATGGTACTGAAGCACCACAAGGTCGGCTCTTGCAGGGAAACTCGCCAGCACGAGATAAGACAGGGCCGCTGATATCCAGAGTTTATGTGTTCTCATGCCTGCTCCATCATCTGACTGAAATGCGCTTTAAGAATGGCAAACGCCTCGTTGAGCGCCTGGATTGAGTCCTTATCACCGCCGCGATCCGGATGGGCTCGCATCACCGCGCGACGAAACGCCTGTTTTGCCACAAGGAAACTCTCAGGGACAGCATCGAAACCGAGCCTGTTTGCTGCTGCCAGAACTTCCGGTCCGGACGGCCCGGTGTTTTGGTAGCCTGCCCAGAACCTGTCCATCATCTGCTGAATGGCGCTCTTTGGGAGTTCATACTGGGACAGGTCCAGATAGAAGCTACGAAGGTTATCCGGCATGCCGGGCAGACCGGTTCCTCCGATTGTATCCTGACGATCGATGGTAATCCGGATGGGTGAGATAGCCAGGTTTTCACCGGCCTCTGCCAGGGTATCCTTCAGACGGTACAACACATGGAAAAGCAGAAAGTGCGTTGGATATAGTTTTTGCGGGTCCTGAAAATCAAGCTTTCCGAAAAGCTGCCAAGGTGGGCTTTGCAATTTCTTGATCAGGTTGAACTCGGCCATGCCATCTGGCGAATCGCGGAGTTCATGCTCTACAGCCACGAGCAGATGCTGGATTTGCTGTTCCAGTATCGCCTCAGATTGAATTAACGATGTTGGCTCTGAGTGATGATCTTGGGACGCCGGCTTATTCTCCATGAAGCTAATGTTAGGGTAGTCGCCGCCGACAGGGAAGGGCTGATAGCCGGGAGAGCCCGCCGATAAAAAGGGCCGTTGAAAAACAGGTGGCCATCTCGACTTCATCGTCGCCTTGTTCCGGGTGCTGGTGCACTCGTTTAGCAACCATCATGCCGGTCTCGTAGGCGACGCCAAAAAACGCGGCGCAAAGATAGTTCTGGTCAACATCTGGCAGAACTTTCTTGTCAATGGCATCGCGCACGTCATCTTCAAGCGAAATCATAATCAACCCGAGTATGCCGGAGCCGAACAGCTCTTTCAGCGCACGGTCGTTACGATGGGCCAGTTCATAAACCAACGGATCCCTCGCCGTTGCGCTGTAGAGTGCCAGGTAGGAGCGATAGACAAACTCCTCCGCAGTCTTCGCAGAGCGCCGGGAGCGGCTCAGATTGTTATTCAGACCGCTGAGGAATTCAGTCAGCAGGGCTGCAAATATATCCTGTTTGCTTTTGAAATAATTATAAAATGTACCTGAAGCCAAATGGGTACGCTTTATGAGATCACGGATTGTCGTGTTTTCGTAGCCCCGCTCCTGAAAACAGGTGCGTGCTGCCGACAGAATGGCTTCACGGTTGCGAAGGCTGTTCTGCCGCCGTTTACCCATGGGCTCTTTATGTGAACTCAACATATCCATGTCAGCGTCCTGTCCCTTAAATGATGGGATGCGTATAATCTCACGACCACTTCCCCGATGAACACGATTGATATGCCCGAACGGATAGCTTCAAGCACCAATACTACCTCTAGTTCTGAATACGAACGTTCGCAAAAATCAGAGCAGAATAAATTGCAAAAGCGTCTTCGCCGGGAAGCCGGCCAGGCTATTGCAGATTTCTCGATGATTAAAGCGGGTGACAAAGTAATGTGTTGTTTGTCCGGTGGCAAGTTATAAGCAATACGTTTTTTGTTAAACAAGCTTGATCCTAAAGAATGCTTTGCCTGTAGTGCCTTCGAGTGGTGAGAAAAAATATCCATGACAAATCGTATTTTTCGTCTAGGCTGTAATTAAACGGCTTATTGGACAATATTTTTTGTCAACATTATGAGAATCAAAAGATACCAATTCAACGGTATGCCCTTCGTTGCGATTATTGATGAGAATGACTGTCCAGCATGCCCTTACGCTAGTGCCTACCTCTCTACGCAATTTGGCCGAGCGTTTAACACGCAACTAAGGAAGGCAAACGAGCTACTCTTCGTACTTGACTACTTTGGCCGAAAGAAAATCGACCTTGCGGAAAGAGTACAGTCGGGCCAGTTAATAAGCCAAAAGGAATACCTCCAGTTCCACACTGCGTCAGCCGGCAAAAAGCAGCATGACGAACAGCAGCCCTTCGTGGATTGCCGTCCAGATGTTTCGGCTAAGTCTCTACGCAATGCGCTCTCAGCCAACGCTCGCCAACTTGCACGCGTCTCAAGTGAAACTCATAAGGGTAGGCTCAGAAGGCTGCGGCAGTACCTCGAAACGCTTTACCAACATTTCCATGATTTCTTCAGTGCTGATCCGGCTATCGTCGACCGATGTGAAAAGCTCAGTTCTCTGATCAAGCTGGATGAAGACAGCCTGGGCAGGAACAGGCCCCAAGGTGTGGCAGATCCGACGGACTCAGTTATTTCTGATGAGGGTTTCGAGCGATTGCGAGAGATGATTCTCCCTTCATCCGCAAACAACCCGTTTAAAGGTTCGAAGATCAGGAATTACCTGATCGTCTCGATCTTAGCTGAGAGCGGTATCAGGCGGGGTGCGCTCGCCAAACTCAAGATTTCAGATTTCCAGTTCTATGGAGGTTTTGACCTGATCAAGATCTATCGCTCAAGCATTGATCAGACTGATCCCCGCCTGGACAAACCTAATCAAAAAACGAAAGCGCACTTCGCAAGGATCCCCCCAAGTCTCATGGGTCAGATTAAGCATTATATAAACCATGTTAGAAGCGAAGTACCTGGCTCTGATCAGCATGACTTCGTTTTTGTGAGTGAGAAAGGATCGCGAGGCACCCTCGGTATGCCACTTTCGTTGAAGTCAGTAAACGGGATTCTCCAAAGCCTTTCGGAGGCTCTCGGGTTTTACGTCCATCCACATCTTCTCAGACATAAATGGAACGAAACATTTGACAAAGAGGGCTCTGAGCAGGGACTCGAAGACAGACTGCTGGAGGATGCTCGTAATTACGCCATGGGGTGGACCGCAAATACGACGATGGGCAAGACTTATAACGAAAAACGGATAGCAGAGAGAGCACGAGCGATTTCTGCGGCTCACCAGAAAAGAGTGGATAAAAAAAGGTGATGAACAGTGCCAAGAGTCGCCGGAAAGAATGCCTTGTTCGTCTTGAGCACTCCTTGGTAGTTACTGCTAAGTCCGGGTTGCAGGTGAACATCCTGGACGATGAATGGAGGCTCCTGCCAACAAGCAGCAAAGGGTATTTGATTCCGATAGCATGGCTTCACAACTCCGCGATGTCGGATGAAGACTGGCACATTATTGTTGACGTCTACACACATTACGTGCGAACGAAAGCCGCTAGTACAGCGTTTGGCGTTGTCGGGAATACTAGAAGGTACTTTACCGACGGTATCCCAGAGCTATCAGAGATCAAAGGGAAATGGAGTGGGTTACCAACCCATCAGAAGAAAAGCTTAAACCAAGTCTTTGGGACTCTTTGCAAGCTTGGCCGTAAGCGCTTCGTTGACTACCACAACTTTACGAAGAATCATTTGGATAAGGAAACTAACAATAACTTAGATCCAACTAAAGGCGCCTTAACAGACATTGAATTCGATTCATTCGCCAAACTGGTCAATAACAAGTTAGCTTCGGTTGATTGGTCAAGGCACACCGATTTACCGTTTTATCAATCGACGGCATTTGCTCTTGTTCGCACTGCTGTCGCGAGTAAATTGATGCTCGCCGCGATCAGGCGTCCCATCCAGTTATCTGCTCTCAAATGGTGCGATCTGATCCCAGCCGGAGCCAGCTTCAGGGATCGAGATATAGAAGAGATGAATGAAATTGGCACACTCGGAGCCTCGACATTACAGCTTCGTATATTCCATGCGAAAGTAAAAGGAAGCAGCAATTCTAGGTCCCATCCCGAGCGCTACCCGCTTCACCTTTCAGAGGAACTCTCTCTGGCGTTAGTCAAATACAAGCGATTTTGCCTGCGCGGCGTGACCCTGATTCTGGAGGCTTCTGACTCAAAGGTCGAACAAGAAGAACTCCTGCTTATCGCGAACAACATTCCTATTTTCCCTAGTGCGAAATTGTTTAAATGGCAAGTGCGCTGTCTTGAGACTTTCAAATGCGCGTTTACACCCACTTCGACTCTATTTCACGCGACCGATCAGCAACTAACGTTTAGGTTCAAGGTTCCCTCCGATAGGGTCCCGATTTGTCGTGTATCCAATAACCGGATTCGCCACACTGCGCTGACGCGCGGTGCGCAACAGGGATTGTCGATCCTGCAGTTAGCACGGATAACGGGAGTGACGGTTCCAGCCGCGAGACATTACGTCGATATGGACTATGAGTCGCGTCGGCTGATCGACGAAAATTATTTGGGTAATGAGTTCCTCAAGCGGACCTTTTCGGGCTCAGTCACCTTGGCTCCGGACGGGGAAGAGATGATCTTAGGTCACCATTTCAATGAGGTTGGCGGCGTAAAAAGCAAACCAACGTGCAACACGTGCAAGGCGCAATTGGGGCGCCCGTTGGGGTGCTATGGATGTCCGAACTTTCGGCCGTTCTTGGAGGCAGACCATCGGGCCGAATTGAACATTGCCCAAAATAAGCTAGACGCCAATCGCAAGTTCCTTCTAAATCCTCTCGAAACCGGCTCCATTAGAAAACTCGAAATTCAGATCGAGTGGGTCAAGTTGACGATTGCCATCTGTGACGAACTCCTGCTCAAACAGAAGGCTATCGATGTTAAATAAATATCTTGAGCGACTTGTGATATTGGTCGATGAGTATCGAAAACAGGAGCTGTCCCAGTTTTGTGGTCCGGATAATAAGGAGGCTCAGTGGAACGACCTTATCTGGTATCACATTGATCCAAACACGGGCCGTAAAGTCAGGTTTCTGTGTGGCAAACTGGGATTGAAAGGCAAGGGGAGTGCGGGCAACAGGCCAGAGTGCGCGCTGCGCTATCCCTATGACCAACTAATCAAGGTTTGGATAATTGAAGTCAATAACAAGCCTGTGTCTGCTCAATCCAGGCAAACATTAGTCCTTGCCGCCAGGAGATTGTTTTCCAAGATGCAGGGGGAGCTCTATTCCCAAACCCCTGAGGGCTTGGTTGAATTTGCGCGTAGTAATACTCACCCAGAATACATAAACCATTTCTTTGAATTTTGTGCTGAAAACGGTTTGATGCCTCGCATTAGAGTCCCGAACAGGATGGATGACCGTGATAGAACCGGACATGCGCAATTTGATGCGAGAGTCGAAAAACTGCCGGATGTCGAGGCAATTATGGCCCTCGGCGCAATCCACCAAGAGATATTTCGGCCGGTCAGCCAAAGTGGTTCGGTGAGCATGGATGTTCAAATCAAGATAATGGATGCGGTGACTTCCACGGCTGGTTTGTTAGGGTTGGCGTCTCCCAGTCGCATCGCTGCCGAGGTGCCTCTTGTGCCCAAACAAAAGCTAAAGAAATACAGCGAGGGCGGGAAGAACCCAGTTCATTATCTCGACTGGCCGGGCAGTAAGGGGTTTAAGGACAACCATAACCACATACTTGCAGTCTTGGCCGACGAGGTGGATCGCGCCGTCAATTTCTTCTGCGTAGCCTGCGAGCCAGCTCGAATATTGTGTCGTTTCTATGAGAACCCAAAGGAAACTCTTGTGGCATTGCTTGGCGACTTCAAGGTATCGAGTGATAGACGGAAGCATTTGCAATTCGATAAGACGCCCAACCTTTTCGTTCTGGGTTATGCGCTCGGTTTCTACGGAGTAAATGCGAGCGTACGAGTCGCTTTGCCTGGACGCCTTGTGCCAAAAATACCGCCTCAGAATTTCAGATTTCGTTCCTGCTTCTATGAGAAGCCGATACACGCGCTTGATCATGAGGATCGTATTGCGATTTCAGCAACAGTAAATAGAGGTTCCTCAGGCCTTTCGCAATTGATGGGTTACATAGATCTTGTCGGAAATGCAGTCCAGCCACTGAGGAGCGTTGCCAAACCGGTCTTCAGCATCGGCGAGCTGCAGGACAACTGGATTCGGTACTTCACGACAAGACTTATACCAGAATTCCCGTATTCATACGCTACGGGCGAGGGCAAGGTCAGACTGGCTGATGCGTTGTTCTGTATTCTGGGCGCCCATTTTTACGGTCTAGGTAAAACAGGCTCTAGTGGTAGGCCACTAGCTAAGTCCTTTTATAATGTAGTGCCTTTAAACGCTATTGCTTCAAAGATCACCCAAGGTTTCAGAGGACGGATTGGCAGGGAACACATTTTTGAGAAGTATGGATTCGCAGGTCTAAACGTTAAACCGCACAGTCTTCGTCACTTCGGTAACACGCTCGCAGAGCTGAGTGAAATTCCACGCGAAATTATCACGGCATGGTCAGGTAGGAAAGATAAGGAACAGACGGAAACCTACCTTCATAGGAGTCACCAGGAACAGGCGGACCGTGTACGTGCGGTGTTGGGTAAACCTGAGCACGACAGGCGGGAGATTCGGGTCGTGGCACGGGAAGCTATCTCACAAACAACCAATTTGCCCGCATCCATTACGTCTTCGGGGATCTGCACCCAGGAAATCAATCTTAATCCCTGCGACTTTCTGAACGATTTCGTATCCCAGTGCTTCATGTGCTCGGCCGCTTGCCACATTGCGGGCGACCCCAAAGCGATCCAGCTGTTTGAGAAAGATCACGAGGTGCAGATCGCGAGACTCGGCCAATTAACAACCGATCGGCGTCTGCACAATTCAAGCGCGATGCAACGGTGGTTCATCATCCACTCGCGTAATACGTATGTGCTAGCAAGCCTCCACAATCTAATGAAGACCTTAACGACTGGCACTGTTATTCGCTACTCGCCGAACCCGAGCGAATTTCATATCACTGACATGAGTACGAAAAAGACGATCAAACACCAATGCCTTATTCCAGATTTTGAAAGCAAATTGCGTGGCCTACTTGCCGGTCAATACGATGATGAGAGGCATAGCTCCGCCCCCGAACTTGAATCGCTGCTGGCATCGTTTGGGTTGTCAGAAGGGGCCGAATGAAATGGCCGCCCCGAAGATATCTGCCCAACAGCAACGACGGATCGAGGTCATGTTGACAAAGTGGGCCGGCAAATTGACCTGGGAGGCACTGGCTACGCTGGTGGAATTAGAAATCGGGCTCAAGACTACGCGACAGACGCTCTCCAGCTACGCGGGGATCGCTGCATGCTACAAGAAACGGAAGGCTCAACTGCGCGGGGCCACCCCGGCTCTTTACACTAAGATTACCGCATCTGAGGTCAGTCTGGTGGCGCGGATCGAAAAGCTTGAGGCCGAAATTGAAGTTCTCACCAGAAACAATGCCGAACAATTGCGGATGATTGAGAGAATGCTGGCAAACGCTCGGTCAATTCCGAATCTTGATTTGAGAGAGCTCATTCAGAAACGGCCGGAGGAGACCTTGCTTCCCAAACCGTGGAAGGTCAAATGACGCTATTTGAGGGTCGGCAACGATTCTGACGAAATCCTCAAAATAGTAGGTTAAGCAATTGTTTTACATATTAATTTTGACCGCTACTTAGTTGGGCTTCTCTGCAGCTGTTTTAACTGCCCCTGGAGCATCGCCTTTTCCTGCATTAAATCGCGGTTCTCATTACCGAGCAACCGGCTCCGGTCGATGGCCATCTCACATTGCTCATTGAGATGGATGACCCGCTGCTCGCAGATGGCGAGGTTCTTTTCGGCTTGATTCAGATCCGCCTGAAGCCCCTCTCGTTGCTGGGTGCCGCCATCTAGCTCCTGTTGGAGGCGGTTAACCGTTTCTTCCAGCGTTTCCAGTCGCGTCCGTTGTTGTGCGGCGGCGGATTGGCTCTCGTGCAGCCTTTCATTAAGATCCCTGGCGTGACTTGTAACCATCCCCTAAAATCGGTGCATGCGTAATTAGAGTTCTCCCGCCTACAATGAGGCAAACGGAGAACGACATGAAGAAATCACGGTACAGCGAGTCGCAGATCGTCAAGATCCTGAAAGAGGTCGAAGGCGGTCG
>JAGPVT010000102.1 GCA_018066865.1 Marinobacter sp.
ATCCATGGCCACGGCGGAGAGTCTGCCGTTCTGGAGCTTTATCAGCGCAGGGCTGGTGAACATATTTGTCCCCTCTGGCGGCGGCCAGTGGGCCGTGCAGGCGCCGGTCGTGCTGCCAGCGGCTCAGGAGCTTGGCGCAAGCATTCCACGAGTAGCCATGGCCGTTGCCTGGGGCGATGCGTGGACTAACCTCCTGCAACCCTTCTGGGCATTGCCGGTACTCGCTATTGCAGGGCTAAAAGCCAAGGACATTATGGGGTATTGCCTTATGCTGTTAATAATCACGGGCGTGATCATCAGCGTAGGTCTTACCTGGCTATAGGGGTTCGCCAAGCACAACCGGGGGCGCTTCAATTGCCCCCGGTTTTCATCACGGTTTATGGAAAATCGCCACGTCCTTTCGGGGCACAATCATTGTCCAGCCCAGGCGTTGCGCAATAAGCGCCAGTGTCACCTCACGATAGAATACAACGTGCGTGGGATCCCGCCGGTAATGCCAATTATCAAACCTGTCATCGCTGGTCTGGAAACAGGTCATTATGCCAAGCCACCCTCCGGGTTTTAATAAACCATCCAGTTGGTTGAACACCTTTGCCGGGCGATGCAGATGCTCCACCACCTCGGTGCAGGTAATAAAATCGTACGAATGGTTCAGCGCTGACTGGGATGGATAGAAAAAAGGATCGTAAAGTACGATATCCATTCCCGCTTCTTGCAGCATATCGGCAAGCGCCGGGCCTGGCCCACAACCGAAATCCAGCCCTGACGCGCCGGGTTGAATACGGTCAAGCAACGGCCCTGCAAGCTTCTCGAGAAAAGCCCGATAACCCGGATCTCCCGGGTCGTTATCATGAAGATCGTAAACCGCGCGCTCCTCATCCGGCGCAAGCCAGCTTGCCTGCGCCATGAGCGTTGCTTCGCAGTGCGGGCATCGCAAATACTCCCGCCCCTCTACCGTCCGAAAGCAGATCAGCACACCCCGTTCACAAACGCTGCAAGCTGCGCCTTCACAAACGCTGATTTCTGGTGCTTCTCCTGCCTCTGCCGATGGTTTTTGCATGCACTCTCCAGCATCGCAAGCTCAAACCCGGAAATAATGGCAGACTCGGTACCAAAGCGCGAATCGATAGGCCGTCGCCTGTTATGATGCCTTGACTCAGATACACAACCGGACAATCGATGACCAACAATCACTCCACCCGTCTTAACAAATACATCAGCGAAAGCGGCATGTGTTCACGCCGGGAGGCGGATCGCTACATTGAACAAGGCAATGTCTATATCAATAGCAAGCGGGCCAGCGTAGGCGATCAGGTATTACCCACCGATACTGTCAGGGTAAACGGCCAGGTTATCGAGCCCCGCACTGAAGACGACCTGGTGTTTATTGCCCTGAACAAACCAGTGGGCATCGTCAGCACCACCGATGATGCGGAAAAATACAACATCCAGCGCTTTGTTGGCCACAGTACGCGTATTTTTCCGATCGGGCGCCTGGACAAGGATTCACAGGGGCTGATTTTCATGACCAGCAACGGCGACCTGGTGAATAAAATCCTACGGGCCGGCAACAATCATGAAAAAGAATATGTGGTGACAGTCGACAAACCCATCACCAAGTCGTTTATCCAGGGCATGGCGGGAGGTGTACCCATTCTCGGCACCATGACCAAAAAGTGCAAAGTGGTGCAAGAGAGCCGTTTTGTATTTCGCATAACGCTGGTGCAAGGGCTGAACCGTCAGATTCGAAGAATGAGCGAACATTTCGGATTTGAAGTCACCCGGCTGGAGCGCGTTCGTATTATGAACGTCAACCTGAAAGGGCTGGCTGCGGGCCAGTGGCGGGATCTTACGGAGAAGGAGCTGGCGGGCCTGTTTGAGGCGATTCGTGATTCATCTTCTGATGTCGCACCGGATAAACCTGCAGCTGCGAAAAAGAAGCCCGCAGGTAAACCCAAACGCTCTTTAAATCAATCGCCCAAGCTACCGGGATCTGGCCACCGAACCGGGCCTAAAGCTCCCGGAGCCAGACCCAAAACACCTGGCGTCAGGCCTGAAACCGGCAAAAAACCCAAATCGTCAAAACGGCCCAAAGCAGGAAAGCCTCGGCAGCGCAGCGTTAAACGTTAAGCGAAGCTGAACTGGCCGGGCTGCCTTTTCTACTCCGCGGGCGTTGGTCGCACCAGAATTTCATTTACATCCACATGGGAAGGCTGGGAGACCGCATAGATCACCGCGCGGGCAATGTCGTCCGGCATCAGCGCGTGGGCCGGTGGCTTATCGAAAAATGGCGTATCGACCATACCAGGCTCTATCAGGGTTACCCGCACCCCGGAACCTCGCAACTCTTCCCTTACGTTATAACCGATAGCCGAAACAGCCCATTTGGTCGCGCTGTACATCGAACCGGGAATCGAAACCCTGCCGGCCGCAGAGCCTGTTAGCAACAAGTGTCCCTTGCTTTTACGAAGTGCCGGCAGGCAATGCTGAATGGTCAGGCCAACCCCGTAAATATTGGTGAGAATCATATCTTTCCAGACATCCGGATCGGCTTCACTGAAGCCTCCCGGCTCCCCTCCCCGGCCAGCGTTGGCAAACACACTGTCCAGGCGACCAAACTTTTTCAGGGCCTGCGCAACCATCGCTTTCTGATCATCACCCTTCTGCACATCGCATTCGACAATCAGCACTTCGCTGTCACCACCGAGTTCAGCCTGCAGCGCTTCAAGCTTGCCGGCAGAGCGGGCTGCAAGAACAAGGCGATAACCTTCTTTGGCGGCCGCCCGTGCCGTTGCAGCACCAATGCCGGAAGATGCGCCGGTGATCAACATAACGGGGTTTTTTGAGGCATCATCTGCCATAAATTGCTCGCTCCTTTCATCAGTTAAATGTCATTGAACTAGGTGTATCAGAGATTCAGCAATATCAGCGCCAGCACCGCCATGGCCAGTAAAAACCAGCGAGCGTAAGAATTGGATTTGCCATCATCACCTTCCGTGACCGGGGTAACATGGCCACTCGCCTCATACTCTGCAACCAACTGCCGCGCCGGATAGAGATCCTCGTCTTCTACATGAACATTACTGAAGCCTGCTGCGCCAATTTCGCCCATTGCACCCTGCAGGTAATGGCCACCTACGTAAGTTTCAATGCCGTTGGCTTTTAACAACCCTGCAACAATGTGCGCTTCAGTGATGTCCTTGGCCCGATAGGCTATTTGCAATGCCCGTCTCCTTTTGTGACATTTGGGGGTAGAACTCGCAAAAATCTGCGATGCTTTGTAACCAAAGCATAGTGCGCCCACGCTTTCAGGGCCAACTCTCAGAATACGGACAACTCATGTTCTGGATTATCGCTGTCGTAATTTTACTTGTCGTTGCACTGACTCGGCTTCTGTTTCGCATTGAAGATATGTCCCATCTGGACGCGTGCAAATATTCCGTGAAGGAAGCAACCCCGAGCGAAGAGAACCTGAAAGTACTGGAGCGTATCCGCGAAATGGGCAGGGCCGGGAAAGGCCTTCGTGGTAAAGCGCGGCTGATAGCGCTGCGCAAGCATATGGACAGCCTCAGTGACGACCTGGAGTTCGGGTCAGAATTCCGGCAATGCGATAGCCCGAACGGTGAGTGGGTTATCGCTTCCGGTGCTGATACCCAACGGCGAATTCTCTATATTCACGGCGGTGCCTGGGCGGCGGGCAGCCCCCGCAGCCATCGATCCATTACAGACCACCTGTCTCACATTGCCAATGCAGCTGTCTTTGCCGTGGACTATCGCCTTATGCCGGAGCACCGGTTTATGGACGGTGTACGTGACTGCCGCAAAGCTTACACATGGTTGATAGAAAATGGCCCAGACGGTCCGGATGAAGCCACCTTCATTCTGATAGCAGGAGACTCCGCCGGCGGCAGCCATACCCTTGGCCTGCTGGCCTGGATCCGAGAGAGCGGCCTGCGTCAGGCTGATGGTGCCGTTGCGTTTTCCCCCTCCACAGACCTCACCCTGAGCGCGCCGAGCAACCGCGGTAATATGGCAACAGATCCAATGCTGGGACCAATGTTTGGCAGTCTGTCGAAAATTCCCCGACCGGTTATCTGGTGGGCAACGCTTGCAGCATTCCGTATTTCTCCGACCAGTCCTGTCGCATCACCACTACTGGGCAATCTTGCCAACCTACCGCCCACACTGATTCAAGCCAGTGACTCCGAGATGCTTCTGGATAACGCCAGACGATACGCGGCCAAGGCCAAAGCACAGGGCTCGAAAGTGGTGCTGCATACCTGGCCCGGGATGGTTCACGTCTGGCAAATCTTCACCCCGTTGCTGCCGGAGGCCGAGGAGGCTTTTGCTGATATAGAATTATTTATCAAGGAAATCGAATCAAAAAAGCGCGAGCCAGAGGCGAGTCAGACCTGAACCTTGCCCCGCAGGGCTTTGGTTTTACCTTTCTGCGTTTTGCGGTCAACCCGTTTGCGCCGGGCAGATTTTGAGGGGCGGGTAGCGCGACGCGCCTTTTGCACTTTGACCGCCTCCAGTATCAGTTCTTTCAGGCGCTCAAGTGCATCCTCCTTGTTCAGCTCCAGCGTACGGAATGACTGGGCCTTGATGATGATAACGCCTTCCTTGCTAATGCGCTGATCCTGCAGCGCCATAAGACGCTCCTTGTAGAACGGCGGCAAGGCGGAATTCTGCACATCGAAGCGAAGATGCACCGCCGAGGCTACTTTATTGACGTTCTGACCACCGGCGCCTTGGGCCCGGATCTGGGTGATTTCTATTTCCCACTCAGCGATTTCAACAGCATTGGATATTTTCAACATAGTGCAAGGATAACAAATCCTGCAAACCGTAACCTGACATACCGACGATTCAGTAATACAGTGGAATCAAAGAACAGCGGCTCAGGAATTTGCATGGTTCAGGCTTTCAGGTATGCCTTCATTCTGGTTTTCTCGTCACTTGTGCTGGGGGGTTGTGCGAGCAATCAAAACTTACAACCCGGCGTAGCCTCACTTCAATACTCACCTGTTGAGTCTGCACCCGGGTCTGAGAAGGCTGCAAAACTATGGCAGGCCTTTGAACGCTATCAAGGCACGCCTTATCAGTACGGCGGCACAACCGCACGTGGCTTTGACTGCTCAGGATTCATCACAACTGCGTATCGTGAAAGCCTGGGGCAAAAACTGCCGCGCACAACCTCGCAAATGCTGCGGCACGGTGACGTGGTGCATCCGGACGATGTTAAGCCAGGCGATATAGTATTCTTCCGAATCGCAGGAAAAGACCAGCATGCTGGCATTTATATGGGCGACAACCGCTTTATCCACGCATCAACGTCCTCCGGCGTCATAATGTCGGAACTGAACGGTTACTACTGGAAAGACCGTTTCTCTGGCGCACGACGGTTTGACTGATTCTTCTGATTAACGCTACAGACTGCCATTGAGTGCCAGGTGAAGCGCGATGGCCGCCATCATCACACCAATTACGCCGTCGATAATCCGCCACGCCAGCGGGCGTGACAGAACCGGCGCCAGTGCGGACCCACTCCAGGCCAGCAAACCAAACCACAGAACAGATGCGCTGCTGGCGCCCGCCACAAAGGTCGTCGCGTTTTCCTGTTGTGCGCCTACCGCCGGAATCAGCAACAGGGTATCGAGATACACCTGAGGGTTCAGTAATGTCACTGCCAGCGTCGTAAAAAGAACGCCTTTCAGGCTGCGACGTGATACCTCTCCTGCTTCAAGTGCGGCCCTGCCCCGGCTGGCCCGAACAAAGGCCTGAATCGCCAGCCAGCCGAGAAAAGCCACCCCGAGCCAACGCAGGATTTCCAGTGCCTGCGGCATGGCCATCAAAGCCGCGCTGACCCCGAACATGCCAAGTGTAAAAAGGGCAATATCCGCAGTCATACACAAAACGGCCGCCCACCAGTGGTGCTCACGCCGGATCGCCTGGCTCAGCACGTAGGCATTCTGCGCCCCGATAGCAACGATAATACCGCCGCACACAATCAAACCCGTCATGTAACTTTCAAGCACCGCTCTTCGCTCCATCTTTGATGCCACAAGAATAGCCGCTTGCCGCTATACTTGAAATTCATATTCATAATGATGCATCACTTTTACTTATGATCGATTACAAATTGCTGGAAGCCCTCGCTACAGTTGTCGAGACTGGTGGTTTTGAGCGCGCAGGCGCTGTGCTTGGTCTGAGCCAATCCGCCATTTCACAGCGCATCCGAACCCTGGAAGTCCGCATCGGGCAACCGGTTCTGCTACGCAGCCCTGTTCCCAGAGCCACACCGGCGGGGCAGCAACTGCTGAACCACGTTCAGCAGGTTCAGTTGCTTGAGAGGGATCTTGCGAAATCGCTTCCCACTCTCTCCGAGCCGGCTGCACGGTTACGCATCGCACTCAATGCTGACAGCCTCGCAACCTGGTGGGCAAGCGCCATCGGTGAATTCTGCCGGCAGGAAGCGCTGCTGCTGGATATGGTGGTCGAAGACCAGGACATCGCACTGCGCAGAATGCGCGAAGGTGATGTGGCCGCCTGTCTGTGCAGCAATCCACAGCCGGTAGCCGGGGCACGCTGCGTTCCGCTTGGCACCATGACCTACCTGCCTCTGGCAACACCTTCATATAAAAAGCGGTATTTCAGCCAGGGCTTTAATGAACAAAGCCTGCAGACAGCGCCTGCAATCGTATTCGGGCCTAATGACCAGTTGCAGCACCGGTTTCTGGCTCAGAGCGGCTACCCAGGTGCCTTCCCGTACCACCTGTGCCCTTCCTCTGAAGGATTCGTGAAACTGGCCTTGGCCGGAATGGGTTATGGCATGATTCCGGAGATTCAGGCCCGGTCAAAAATCGAGATGGGACATCTGGTTAGCATTGCGCCCGGTCAGTCTCTTGATGTTGAGCTTTACTGGCACTTCTGGCGTCACAGCGGAGAGGTTATGGAGCGGCTAACGACTGCATTAAAAGCCGCGCACTCTTAATCCTGACTTTTGTCTTTGGGTCGCACACTGATGCCAAACCATTCAGGAAACCGGAGCAGGCAAAACAGCGCCGCCATGTCGTAAACACCGTGCCAGACCATGACCAGGAGAATGCTGTCGGTTAATGCATACGCCAGCCCGAGCACCAACCCGAGGCTTGTGGCGATGACAAAGTAAGTAAAAGACGCGTAATGCACCAAGCCAAAAAGCACGGATGCAGCCAACACTGCTGTCGTAGTATCCGTATGCACAGCCAGCCAGCCCTGCACAGCGCCTCTGAAAAGGAGTTCCTCACCTATACCGGCGAAAACCGAGAGCAGAAAAAGAACAAACCAGGAATAACTGGAAGCAAATCTGTGCAGGCCGCGCATTTGCCTGTCGAGGTTATTCGGGAACAGGCCGGGAATTTGAGTGAGTAGTAATAGCGTTCCGTAGGTGCACAGGGCACCCAGCACGCCATAGAGCACACTGGGTAAAACTCCGTCTCCGGAGATCTGTACAGGAATACCCACGATGAGGATTGCCAGTAGCCCGACCACCCCGATTCCACCCTGGAAGACCAGGGCGGTAACCGGAGAAACTTTCGATTTACGCTGATTATTCAAGGATATCTACTATTCAAAAAGACCTTTCACAGCGAAAAGATCATCATACTTGGGCGCCTGTTTTTGCGCTTTGGCCTGGAAGGTTTTCATCATGTCCGTGGGGCGGAACATGCCGGCCTGCCAGGCTGCCATGTACTTCAGGCTATCCGCCACAGTGTGGTCACGGCTGTAGTTCAGCATCTCTTTACAGCCAGTAACCGCAAGCGGTGAGTTGGCGGCGATCTGAGCGGCAATGTCCATAACGCCTGCGATTAAAGCGTCCTGGTCTGCGTAGAGTGCATTCACAAAACCAAGAGCTTTCGCTTCCTGCGCAGAGAATTTACGACCGGTGTAAGCCAGCTCACGCACAACGCCTTCCGGCATCAGTTTGGGCAAACGCTGAAGAGTGCCCACATCCGCCGTCATACCGAGCTCGGTTTCCTTGATTGTGAAGTACGCGTCCTCGGTGCAGTAACGGCTGTCGGCTGAACACACCAGATCCAGAGCACCACCTATGCAGCCCCCCTGGATGGCCGCCAATACCGGCAGACGAACGTTTTCCAGAGACGTCAGAGTATCCTGCAGCTGCAATACGACGCGGCGCAGGTTTTCTGCCATACGGCCAGGATCACCGCTCATGGGCACAGCCTTGGAGTCTGTAAAGACACCAAGATCCATCCCCGCAGAGAAATGCTTGCCTGTGGATGACACCACAATAACTCGCGCATCGGTGTTCGATTCGATTTCCTGCATGCACCTGGGCAGCTCAAGCCAGAAGGCCTTGGTCATGGTATTCATCGCTTCCGGGCGACTGAACTGAACATGGGCAATCTTGTTTGTAACGCTGACAGAAAAACTTTCGTAGGTGGGTAACTCAGACAAGGCAAGGCTCCTGTAAATAGTTCTTGAAAATTCCGGACTAAAGAATCAAACATACCTCATGTTGCTGAAAATGTCGGGTTTATGCCTATAAGAAAATGCTTTGCTTTTCATCGGCCAACAGGTACAGTACTCCTCGTTGGAAAGATTTAGCAAAGCACTTCATCAATAAGACGCATTTTTGTACCCGCAAGTAGTGCATCGTCCTGTTTTTGATCACGCAAGTTTTTTGTTTCCGCATATCGCTGACCAGCCATCAATGTGATGACTTGGCGGCACATTAAATGATTGAATTCAGGAATATTTATTATGTCTACTGTTACCGGTACTGTTAAGTTTTTCAACGAAGCAAAAGGTTTTGGCTTTATCACTCGTGAAGGCGGCCCCGACGTATTCGTTCACTACAGCGCTATTCAAGGCGGCGGATTCAAGACTCTGGCTGAAGGCCAGCAGGTTGATTTCACCGTGACTCAGGGCCAGAAAGGTCCTCAGGCTGAGAACGTTGTTGCTGTTTAATTAACAGACAACGCTAAAAAAGGCAGCTTCGGCTGCCTTTTTTGTTGCTTTCGTTTTATTGCTCCAGAGCTTCTTCCTGTTCTACCCGATCTCTTCCTCCCGCCTTACCACGATACAGAGCTCTGTCTGCGCGACTGATAACAGAACCTCGATCGTCGTTTTCACACATTTCGCTCACACCAATACTGATGGTAACTTCAATAGGTTCACCTGTAGTGGCCGCCCAATCATGGCTGCGAAGCGCATTCCTTATTCTCTCTGCACTTGCCAGCGCACTCTCGATTCCAGTATCCGGAAGAATGACGAGAAACTCCTCACCACCCCAACGCGCAACAATATCCTGGGTTCGCAACTGAGTCGGGATAAGCCACCCAATCTCCGCCAGAATTTTGTCCCCCATTTCATGGCCGTAGTGATCGTTGATTAATTTGAAATGATCAACGTCCAGCAACATGAAAGCCACTGGATGCTTGGACCGGCGGAAACGAGCGATTTCCTTTTCAGCCAGATCGCTGCCATGGTGGCGATTGAACAGCCCTGTCAGCGAATCAACGGTAGCCAATTTTCGAAGCTCACGCTGCGCCGATACCACCATGTTCATATAAAAGAATGACAGGTAGGCGAACATCGCAAATACGATGCTCAGATTGAACAAGTGAACGCCGAGCAGAGCCCCGGATGAAATCGGCTGAACAGGCTCGATAAACCACATGAGAATATCGAGCCCTACGTAATAGCTCCAAAGCCCCACTATCAGAAAAAAAATCGTACTAACACGCACCGAACTGACGCACAGAGCCGGGATGAACATCAGCAGGTAATAGTGAAAGCCGCTATCCCATCCGATCATTATGGTCCCGAGCGCCGAGTGAACAATCACCTCAAGCCAGATCAGCCCAATAGCCAGACGATTCTGCCGGCGTTCAAGAGCATAAAAAGCGGCCGCATACATAGCGACACTGGCGACGTTTATCCATGCCAGAATGGGCGATCCGAGAAAATGAAACAGGAAGAAAAAAGAAATATCGACAGTCGCTGCAAGCAGACACACCCGACGGGAAACCTGCCAGAATTTCAGCCCACGCTCACGCCGTGATGCAGGGTTCACAGTGCTATTATTATTATCCATATACTGCAAATTCCTCTGCAACAGAACGATCTGTGCCGCCTGAAATGCTGCCATTATGATCCCGGGCAAAAACCAAGGAGCATAAAACTTGGTTACAGGTATATTCGCGCATGACTTTAGCACAAAAGTGCAACTCTGAATCCTTTTCGACAGACTTGAAGTCACTACCTACTCACACATCAGAAACATCCATTGACTACCCCTTTAACTCGCAATAAGATACATAACGTATGAATCTTATTGCCACCAAAAAGAGATATCTCTTATGACACAGTTATTTAAAGAAGTGACCAGCCCCAAAACCAGCGATAGAACGGAGACTGAAGAACTCAAAGACGAGACCGCTGAGCAAGCCGTCAAAGCGTCCGAAAGCACCGACAAAGAAACTGTAAAGAAGGGTAAACACGGAGATCCAGGCGTTTGCTGCGGTGGCTGCTCTTAACGGCGGCCCGAATGATAAATATCGCCAGTGACGCTTCCACTGCACATTCTGTACTTCGGAAACGCCGCTGGCTATTTAATCAGGGGTGATCAATGATCCATCTTGTGCCCGGAATGATCCATTTCCTGCTCTTTCATATCAGCGTCCAAGGACTGTACGCTCAACTCGACTTCAACAGCCTCCGCACCTTCAAATTCCAGAACCAGGGGAATCGTCTCGCCTTCTTTAAGCGGCTCCGTGAGCTTTTCAAGCATTAAATGATAGCTCAGAGGTTTGAGCTCCACCGCCTCTCCGGCCGATATTGCCAACCCGTCCTTAAGCGGCTCCATGCGCATAACACCGTCTTTCATTAGCGTTTTATGCATTGAAACATGATCCGCTCTGGGCGTACTTGCGCTGATCAAAGTGACATCCCTGTCGCTGTGATTCCTGATAACCAGATAACCTACACCCATAGGAGTGCCTGGCGGCGTCGGCCGGCTCCACGGATGCTCAATAGCAACGCTGCCGTGAGCGTGCTCACTGGCCGTCACAGCCGTGGCAAGGAACGATGTGACCAGCAGTGCGTTACTGACCAACAGAAGTGTGATTAGTTTTTTCATGAGATCTCGTGTCGTTACTGTGGAGCTGACAATGATTAATGTCAGACTTGAAGGTTTTAATGCCCACAGTGTTGCGTTCAGATCAGGTCAGCGCAAGCGAAGGGCTGCGTCAAAAGGTCGCAGCGAGCCAGTCAGAGTTCGACATTGCGGGCCTCAGGCCTTTTTAACAAACTCGGATTTAAGCTTCATGGCACCAATGCCATCAATCTTGCAATCAATATCGTGATCGCCGTCTACCAGACGAATACCCTTCACCTTGGTACCCACTTTTACAACCGAACTTGAACCCTTGACCTTTAGATCCTTGATGACAGTAACGGTATCGCCATCCTGAAGCTCGTTACCGTTGGCATCACGCACCACTTTACTCGCTGCTGCCGCAGCCGCCTCTGCTTCTGTCCATTCATAGGCGCACTCAGGGCAGACAAGCTGAACTCCATCTTCATAGGTATATTCAGAAGCACACCGGGGGCAAGGTGGAAGTTGAGACATTGAAGTTTCCTGGTAGTTGAATTTACACAGGATTATACCACCAACACCCCGGCAAATCCGGCAGCGGCTGCTGAGCCAAGGAGCTTCCCGCGGGGGAAAACCGCCTGCCGCTACCAAAACCTATTAACGTATACGCCAAGGTTGACTACCAGGCTCGCAGCAACAACAGGTAAACTCCATCACCAGAACCAAGCTGCATAAGGAATCTCACATGCCAATCTGGGTCGACGCCGACGCCTGCCCTGTACCCATCCGGGAAATTCTCTGCCGTGCAGCCACTCGCTGGCAAGTTCAGACGACCTTCATTGCAAACCATGTGATCAAGCTGCCGCCCAGCCCTTATATTAAAGCAAGACAGGTTATGCAGGGTTTCGATGTGGCGGATAATGAGATCATGGATCAGCTCAGCGCTGGTGATCTCGTGATCACCCAGGACATCCCGTTAGCGGCCGAAGCCATTGAGAAAGGTGCCGATGTGTTTAATCCGCGGGGCCAGGCTTTCACCAAGGAAAACATCCGCCAGCGCCTCGCCATGAGGAACTTTATGGAGGAGATGCGTAACGCCGGGCAAGTTACCGGTGGCCAGGCCCCATTCAGCCAAACCGACAAAAAAGAATTCGCTGACAAACTGGACCGGTGGTTACAGCGCAACCGCAAGCCCGGCAACCACTAGCGCAACAAAAAGACCGGCCCCAGCCGCAATCTTCAGCCCTTCCATCATTTCCTGTTCTGCCGTCATGGCTGTATCTCCCTGAGCTTATCGTGTAAACAGATCGTATGAAGAACGCCTGTGCTGATCTGGGCAGGCACACAAATATATTAATGATATTGATTGTCATTTGCAATAATTGAAGGAGGAGACATGCGCCTAATTCAACTCCTGATCGCACTCAGTGGCTTGCTTCTTCTGGGGCTCCCCTTCGTTGCAGCAAGCCAGACCTTCACCTCTGAAGATGCGCAATTCAGGCTGGAAACTGTTGCTGACGGGCTCGAACACCCTTGGGGTTTGGCCTTTCTCCCCGATGGCTCCATGCTCGTTACGGAGAGAGCTGGCAGGCTACGCGTCATCCAGAATGGAAAGCTGTTACCGCAAGCTGTTCGGGGGCTCCCAGCGCCTGCCGTATCAGGCCAGGGCGGACTGTTCGATATCATCCTGCATCCGGATTTTAAAGAGAACAAGACGTTATTCCTCAGCTACGCACACCGATCGAACAGAGGAATGACAACGCGGGTAGCCCGCGCGCTATTTGAAGAACGAGCGCTAAAAAGCGTAACCGTTATCTTCGAAGCGCTCCCGCGTTCCAACACCTCGCGCCACTTCGGTGGGCGAATGGCATTTGACGCATCCGGTTATCTTTATATTTCCGTTGGTGACCGTGGCGAAATGGACCGGGCTCAGGATACCCGGGACGATGCTGGCGGTGTCCACCGCATTACGGTAAATGGCGAGCCGGCACCGGGCAACCCGGGGCTTGATGACCCGAACATTAACAACACCTTTTTTACTTGGGGAAACCGTAATATTCAGGGTATGACCGTTCACCCCGAAACCGGTGATATCTGGACTCACGAGCACGGCCCGCGCGGCGGCGACGAAATAAACATCCTCAACGCCGGCACAAATTACGGGTGGCCCGAAATAACCTATGGCATTGGCTACTCGGGGCTTCCAATCACTCTGGACACCAAAAGGGAAGGCATGGCTCAGCCTCTGCACTACTGGGACCCGTCCATTGCGCCCTCAGGCATGGCGTTTTACACCGGCGCCGAATTTCCCAAGTGGCAAGGCAGTTTGTTCGTAGGCGCTCTCAAATTGCGCAAGCTGGTTCGGCTGGAAATCGAAAACGGCAAGGTCGTCAGCGAGGAGGATTTACTCACTTCGCTGAAAGAACGAATCCGCGACGTTCGAACAGGGCCGGATGGCACACTGTGGTTATTAACAGATTCACCGCAGGGGAAAGTGTATCGGGTCGTGCCGGCTCAATGAGGATCGCCGGTACGTTCGGTCTTTTCGTATTGGGGCAATGCGTCAGTAATTTCAAACCAGTCCGACTTTGAACCCGTGTATACGTGTTGCGCCGGTCCCTTTTCCAAGGGCTCGTTAATCACGCCCACCCGCAGCCGGAGAATGCCAGGGATCGCATCCACACGGCTGTACAAATGGCTACCACAACGGCTGCAGAAGGCCCGATACTTACCCGGGCGCGATTCGTATTCAGTCAACTGCTCCTGCCCGGATAAAAACCGGAAGCGCACTTTCTGCACCGGTGAGCTGGCAGAGAATGCGCTGCCGTGTGCACGCCGGCACTGGCTGCAATGGCAAAGGGAAAGCGGGCCCAGAGGGCCCTCATATTCAAACGTAATATCACCACACAGACACTGGCCGGTATACATAGACTTCCTGCTGATCGTTTCCCGGGGGCTTAAAAAGCTTTTTCAATAGCCGTTCATGATACCTGCCGCAGTGCCCGTGAAACAGCGAGATCGCCGATTGTTTTAACCATACTGCGCGTTCAGATAATCCAGTATGCGAGCAGACTCGAATAGCCCCTCGCCGGTATTCGGATCTTCAAGATAAGGCACCTGAACCCTGCCGTGCGCCTTGAAGAACGTATCGCGCTTTCCTCCGGGTGCCGGCCTGTATGGACCTGGCTTGATACGTTGCTTCGCAGGGCCGATTTCAGTCCAATGCTCCTTACCCAGATTATGCAGGGTGTAAGGGATCTCCAGCTCACACAGTCTCTCTCGTACCAACCGGGAGAAGGGACTGCCCTCAAAGCTCCATAGATGCAGCGGCTGCTCCGGCTGCTTTCCGGAATCGGCCCGCAGCCCCCTCATGGCGCTCGCAACGGAAGCGAACGAACCCATAACCGGTTGCCACAACCGCTCACGGTAGTAGCCAGGCACCGGCTGCCCTGCATATTGCAGGAACAGGTACTTGATGATTGCTTCCGACCCATACATCACGGTGTCAGTGTTCTGGTCGACCAGTAAAGGGAACTGCTGCTTGCCGCCTGTCGTCTCTGCCCGTTTCCGGAACACTCGGCCACCCTTGGGACAGGGCCGGATCTGCACATCGAGATTCAGTGCGGTCAGCGCCTCGCGAACTCGCCGGCAATATGGGCAGCCTTCCATGTCATACAGCACAAGGGGCTTTTCCGGTTGCGGCACGTCGCTTACCACAAGACATCCACGCCAGGCGGTTAACGACGAGGTTGCAACGGAACCCAGCACGTTCGCGTGGTGAGCGAGTCTGTTAAACATAATCAAATCCTCCATTGATAACCCAACCATTATCACCAAATAAAACGACTTTTCATTGGCCCGGAATAACCGTGAAGGCTGGCAGCAGTGTATCCGTCCGTATCCTGTTGATACCTGCCTCGCCGCTTCGAGAATGCGGACTTACAGTCAGTCACGAAACTCCATTACAAACAAGCGGTCTACTGGCATTTTTTAACGTCATGTAGAGGTTTTCTGCATAGTACAACCCGCAATGATGGGCTATTGTTGGTATAGAGAGTTTTTTCACAGTTCATCAAACAGCCATCATGGTGATTACGGGTATGCCGCATCCAAATCGCGCAGAAAAAGTCAGCCTCCGTCGCAGGCATCCAGCGCTGGCTTTTTCCGTTGCGCTTGCCATGGCTCCTGCTCTGGCGAACCTGCCATCCGCACTGGCTGCTGATGGTGACGGCGCGGGCTACAGCGGTAACCGCCTCTGGGCCAGCCAGATGCGGGACTACGCGACAGAATCCCTTAACAGCGAAGAAGCTCTGAGTATGGCCGCTGTGCCCCTGAACGGTCCGGGGCTTGATCAAAACATCAATGCCGATGTGCCGATGAGCCCCGGCTCCATCATGAAAGTGATCACCACCTACGCTGCTCTGGAAATTCTTGGCCCTACCCATCACTGGGACACAGATTTTCTGACAGACGGGCAAATGCTTGGAGACACCCTCAAAGGCGATCTCTACGTGCGTTTTGGTGGTGATCCGAAACTCACCTACGAACGGCTCTGGACAACCCTTAGGGAACTCCGCGATATGGGAATTACCCGTATTGATGGCGATCTGGTGCTGGATGGCAGCTATTTTGAAATTGACGGCGGGTTCCCTGCGTTTGAAGACAATGGCGACAACCCACACGCGCCGTTTCTGGTTGAGCCGTCTGCCTACCTGACCAACCTCAATCTCATGCACTTCCAGGTGCGTGCCGACGAACGTGGCACCCAGGCCTGGAGCACACCCGCTCTCGGCGAGATCGTTATCGACAACCGTGTAACCGCGGTGGCCGACGGCACCTGCCCGTCGCGCGGCAGTTTTGATTGGGAGCCGGTGTTTCAGAAAGGTGGAAGAATCACCGTGCGGGTAACTGGCGAACTGCCGCAAGGCTGTCGCACCACAACCTACCTCTCCCTGTTGCCCCACGAACAATACAGTGCCTCCATGATCCGCTCCTTGCTTGGAGAGATGGGCATCATCGTATCCGGTGGAAACCTGAACGGATCAACTCCGGAAGATGCCCGACTGGTTATGAAAACCACATCGCCAGATCTGGTCACCATGGTGCGGGACATCAACAAGTGGAGTAGCAACGTGATGGCCAGGCAACTGTTGCTGACCATTGGCGCGCAAAACCGCCTGGATAACGAAAAAGACGACCGGGTCGCCGGTATCCGCGTTATTTATGAGTGGCTGGAGCGCAAAGGCGTTGACACCTCTGGGATGGTCATCGATAACGGAGCAGGCCTGACCCGCCACGGCAAGATCACCGCCCGGCAAGGTACGAAAATTCTGCAACACGCCTGGAACAGCCCCTACGCCTCAGACCTTATGGCCTCCATGCCGATTATCGCTATGGACGGAACCATGGCTCGTCGTCTGCGCAATACAGGTATGGATGGCGAAGGCCGCATTAAAACCGGTTACCTGGAAAACGTGCGGTCTATTGCTGGCTTCACGCGGGATGAGAACAACACGACCTGGGCTGTAGTAGGGATGGTGAATAACGATCCTGCCTGGAATGGTCAGGCTGTGCTGGACCGGATTTTGTATTCTCTGCATTTCCGGCCGCCGACCGGCACGGCGCTTTCTCGGGTAAATGCAGGTCAACCGCATACTTCCGTTCAATAAAAAAGCCCCGGAAGTCCGGGGCTTTGACGTTCAACTCCGATCTGGATTTTTCAGAGCGGGCCTAAAACAAAATCATCCATTGGAGTCACCGTAGCGACATTAGTTGCAGCCGAGGTATGATCAGGATCTTCATTGAGGTAAATGTCCACGTTGAGCATGGGAGATGACGAGTTGTGTGCGGCCCGTGAATTTCCGAATACTGTGTTGTCGATCGCCCCGACCAAAATGATCAGCACCAGCGGAAAAGCAGCAGCTGGAAGTTGATATTGAAAATCTGAAGCAATGGCACTGTCTTCAGGTAACCCAGGCCCAACTGAAGTCAAAAGCCTTCAAAACCAGCTGATGACGTTCTTCCCGCCGCTGCTTCGTCAAATAACGCCCACCGCTATCAATCTGCTCTCCAGCCTCAGTGATGAGCAGGCGAGGGAGCTGGCTGACAATATGGCCAATAAGCACCGGGAGCTCGAAGCGGAATCTCTGGTCGGCAGGCACCAAAGTACCATCAACGACTGGTCAGAAAATCGCGTCGCAAGCTTACGAGTAGCTAAATCGTAAGATAGCCGCCGTCGGCATTGATGCAGGCGCCCGTGGTGTAGCTTGAAGCATTCGATGCCAGATACAGCACAGTGCCCGCCATCTCGCCGGGATCGGCAACCCGCTTCATGGGAATGTGTGCCATAGCCTGCTTCTTAATGGCTTCATTAGAGGTCAAAGCGCTGGCAAACTTGGTATCCGTCAACCCCGGTAACAGAGCGTTCACGCGAATATTCTGCTGGCCCAGTTCCATGGCGAAGGATTTGGTCATGGAGATAACAGCAGCTTTGGTCACAGAGTATATTCCCTGGTAATGGCCCGGATTCACACCGTTTACAGACGCCACGTTAACAATCGAACCACCGCCGTTTTTCTTCATCATCTGCGCACCACGGGCACACATGAAGAAGTAACCGCGAATGTTGACGTCGACTGTTTTATGGAAAGCACCAAGATCTGTGTCTTCAATCGGGCCAAAATACGGGTTAGCTGCGGCGTTATTGACCAGAATATCCAGCTTGCCGTGTTGTTTTTCAATATAGGCCCAGATGGCTTCAATCTGGTCCATCTCGCCGATGTGGCACGCATAGGCCTCGGCGCTGCCTCCAGACTCACGGATGCTGCTGGCTACGGCTTCACAACCGTCAATCTTGCGGCTGGTAACAATCACGTGAGCTCCATAGTCCGCGAGAGTGCGGGCAATGCTTTCGCCAATGCCACGGCTGGCACCAGTAATCAGAGCGATTTTGCCGGTCAGATCAAACAGGTCTTTCTTGCTCATTCATTCACCTCAATGTGTTATCGGAACGTCACCAGGGCGGGGTCTTCCGCTTCCAGGTGGCTGTAATTATTGAAAACAGACAGGCTGCGGCGGCCAGCGGAGTAGAGAACCCGGGTAACGCTGGTATTGGCGATCACTTCATTTAACGCCAATGCTCTTTGATCTTCCAGGCCCAGAAGGTACTGGCACATCACCGCAATGGGGCCTCCAGATGTGGACACCAGAACATCCCCACCGTCTGCGAACTCAATCATTTCATCAAAGGCTGCAAGCACCCGGTTTTTGAAATCCGTCCAGGTCTCGTCGTACTCCGCGTCATAATCTCCGGACGCCCACCTGCGCAACGCCTTCACAAAAGTCTGCTGAAAGGCTGCTGCGGGTTTCGGGAAAGCAGCAAGATCTCTTGCCATAACCTGCCGATCACTCCATTCGGGCCGGTAGCGGTTAACAACAGAGACGTGATCGAACTCGTTAAAGCCGGTAGTCACCTGCATACCCGGCAACTTAGCACCGTACCCGGTCGCGATGGCTTCAACGGTCTCTCGATGGCGTTGCAAGTCGCCGCCAAAAATCGCAGCTGGCGCTATCTTGCCGACCATCCAACGGCCCAGAACCCTGCCCTGCTCCCAACCTCTGGGCGAAAGCTGATCGTAGTTTTCCTTGCCAAAACTGGCCTGGCCGTGGCGCAAAAGGTACACCGTAGCCATTACAGAAAGCTCTCTGAAATCAGTCGCTGGCAGCGCTTCTCAAGATAGTTGGCCGCATGGCCAAACGCCGCAAAACGCTTGTCGCTGGTCTGGCCGTGGTAGAACCGGTAATAGATCTGCTGAACAATCACCGCCAACCGGAACAACCCGTAAATCTCATAGAAATCGAAGTTATCCGCCCGAAAACCGGACGTCTCCATGTAGTACGTCACCACTTCCTTGCGTGTGAGCATGCCGGGGCGGTGCGTAGGCTGACGGCGCAGCATCTGGAACGGGCCTTCGTCGTCCGCCTCAATCCAGTAGGCAAGCGTGTTGCCCAGATCCATCAGAGGGTCGCCAATCGTTGCCATTTCCCAATCCAGCACCCCAATTACCTCAAATGGGTTGCCCGGGTTCAGCACCACGTTGTCAAAACGGAAGTCGTTGTGAATAACAACCTGGGCAATGTCATTTGGCATCTTGTCATTCAGCCAGGACATAACCGCCTCAAAATCGCCGACATCGTCTGTGCGGGCTTTACGGAAACGATCACTCCAGCCGCCGATCTGACGCTGAACATACCCCTCACCCTTGCCCAGAGAATCCAGGCCCGCAGCCTTGGTATCAACTCGGTGCAAATCCACCATCTTGTCAATCACGCTCAGACACAGCTTGCGTGTATCGGTTTCATTCAATTGCAGATCGTTGGGGAAGTCCTGGCGCAGGATGATGCCGTTCAAGCGCTCCATCACGTAAAAATCGCACCCCAACACGTCGTGATCGTCGCAAATGGCGATGATATCGGGCACATAAGGGTAGATGGGCTTCAGCGCCTGCATCACCCTCGCTTCACGCAGCATGTCGTGGGCAGATTTTGCAATCTTGCCAAAAGGTGGGCGGCGCAAAACAAATGAGCGGTCACCGTAGTCCACCTGATACGTCAGATTGGAAGCACCGCCCGGGTACTGACGGATAATCGGCTCGCCCGTGAGATCCGGGACGGCACCTTTCATAAACCGGTCAACGGTCGAAAGATCGAGCTCCTCACCTTCGCGGATGTCCTCCGCTTGATCAATCTGGGTCATTCCAAGCTCTCCTTTTACTCTCGTGTTCCGGTCAGGCCTTGGCCTTACCGCCCATCTTCTTCATCCAGCGCTTGCTCTCTTCGTACATGAGCTTGTCGAAAGCCCAGGGCACGTAGCGCTTGAATATCCAAAGGCGGCGCTCTTTGGCGTGGGGTAACACCCAGAAATCCTTGTTCTTGACCGAACGCACTATATCTTCTGCAACGTGATCGGCTGAAATATTGGAGCGCTTCATCAGCTTATTCACACTTTGCTGAATACCGGGAATATCCGAACGCATGCTGTTGGTCAGGTTGGTCTGGAAAAACGCCGGGCAAACGCAGCTGACGTGAATGCCGTCACTCCGCAATTCCTGGCTTAAAGTTTCCGACAATGCAATAACACCGGCCTTCGATACATTGTAGCTATCCATCAGCGGCGCCAACATCAGGCCCGCCATGGAGGCAATGTTCACAAACGCACCTGAACCCTGCTTCTTGAACTGCGGCGTAAACGCCTTACAGCCTCGCACCACGCCCAGCACGTTGATATCCAAAATCCATTCCCAATCGGCCATGGTGGTATCTTCAATCGACCCGGCAGACGCCACGCCGGCATTATTCACCACCACATCCACGCCGCCCCACTTCTCAGTGAGGTCCGCACAGATTTTTTCCAGATCCGTCAGCCGCCGAACATCGCACTCTACAAAGTAGCCTTCGCCACCGGCATAGTTGATTTCCTGCTCAACACCAACGCCTTGCTCGGAATTAATGTCACCGATACAGACCTTGGCGCCTTCTCTGGCATAACGCAGTGCAATGGCCCTGCCAAGGCCGCTTGCGCCGCCTGTTACGAATACTCTTTGTGTCATAGTGTTTTCCGTTAGTTTTTATATTTGCGTAACTCGATGCGAGCAACCGTAGCCCGATGCACCTCATCCGGGCCATCTGCCAAACGCAGCACACGAGCATAGGCAAACAATTGGGTCAACGGGAAGTCGTCGTCACTCACCCCGGCACCACCGTGAATCTGAATTGCCTGATCGACAATGGTTTGCAACATTGAAGGAACAACCGCCTTGATCATAGCAACTTCCTGAATGGCGCCCGCAATCCCCTTGGTATCCAGCGCCCAGGCACATTTCAGAGTTAGCAGACGCGCCTGTTCAATCGACATGCGGGCATTGGCAATAATATCCGGATTACCGCCCAGCTTCGCCAACGGGCGACCAAACGCCTCACGGCTCATCGCCCGCTTCACCAGAAGTTCAAGCGCACGCTCAGCTGCGCCGATAGCGCGCATACAGTGGTGCACACGGCCAGGCCCAAGACGACCTTGGGCAATTTCAAAGCCACGCCCGGGGCCTGCAATAAACGCACTCTTGGGCAAGCGCACATTTTCAAACAGCACCTGGCCATGCCCGTAAGGCTCGTCGTACTCCCCAAACACCGGAAGCATACGTTCAATTTTCACACCCGGCGCATCAAGCGGAACCAGAACCATGGAGTGGCGGCGATGCTTATGGGCATCCGGGTCCGAAAGCCCCATAAAGATGGCGACCTTGCAGTCAGGATGACCAATGCCGGTACTCCACCACTTACGGCCATTCAGCACCACTTCGTCACCTTCAACCACCGCCGTTGCTTCCATGGTGGTTGCATCGGAAGAGGCTACGGCGGGCTCAGTCATGCAGAACGCCGAACGGATTTCGCCGCTGAGCAAACGCGGTAACCATTCGGCCTTCTGTTCTTCAGAACCGTAGTGAATCAGCACTTCCATATTGCCGGTATCCGGCGCATTGCAGTTAAAAATCTCAGGCGCAATAAAACTGCGGCCCGTCTCTTCAGCAATCAGAGCGTAATCGGAGTTAAGTAGGCCACAACCGTATTTCTCATCCGGGAAGAACATGTTCCAGAGCCCTTGGGCTTTGGCCTTTTCTTTCAACTCCTTGATGATTGGCAGCACAACCCAGCGATTTTCAAGCGACGCCAGCTCTTTATGGTACTGAGCTTCAACCGGGAAAATCTCTTCCGCCATAAACGCTTTTACACGCTTGAGATAATCCTGACCTTTCTCGGAGATACTGAAATCCATTGCTGAACCCTCACGAAAATTGAATACCGGAAAAAGAGTGCGATGAACAAAAAGCACGATGAGAGCAGTCTACGGTTACACCAACTATTACACGACTGAATTATTCTTATCGTTTACTATTAACTTCGTTTATTCACAAAGAGCACACTGAACATGGCCGGTACTCGCCTTGACCTCAACCTTCTGCATGTTTTTGACACTATATATCGGGAAGGAAGCCTCACCCGCGCAGCAAAGGCGTTGCACCTGACCCAGCCGGCGGTAAGCCACTCCCTGTCGCGCCTGCGGGATCATTTCGATGACCCGCTGTTCACCCGTCAGGGCAATCAGATGGTACCAACACCTCTGGCCCGCCGCTTCCTCGAATCCATGAAACCCGGGCTTACCCAGATTCAGGGAGCGGTGAATCAGTTTCATGCATTTGATCCGGCGAATCAGCGCAAAACCTATTCACTGGGCCTGAGGGATGTTCTGGAATCGACTTTTCTGCCGCAGTTCATGCAACGGCTGGATCCTTATCCGGAACTGGAGATTGCCAGCAAACGCATTCCTCGTCGGGAAATGGAAACACAACTCGCGGCTGGCAAACTGGACTTTGCCGTTGACGTTCTACTGCCGGTCAGCAGTCAAACGTCACATGAGCTTCTAAGGCAGGACAGGCTTGTGGTTCTGGCACAGAAAGGGCACCCGCTGGCATCAAAGGCATTGGACATGGATGGGTATCTTTCAGCGCGTCACGTGCTGGTTTCGTCACGTACGGAAGGGCCCGGGATTGAGGATTTTGAACTGTCGAGGCTCGGGGTTCAGCGCAGCATCCGCCTGCGTTGCCAGCATTACTACGCGGCCTGCCGGGTCGTGGAAGCAACCGATCTTTTGCTGACCATGCCGGAAACTTACGCCAGAATTATTGCAGAGCGAGCCAACATTACCATAATGAACCCGCCAGCAGACCTGCCCTCACTCGATGCGCATCTATATTGGCACAAGGCTTATGGTCAGGAACCTGCGCTAATCTGGTTCCGGGAACAGCTCAAAGCGATTCAGTAAGCGCCCACAGCAGCAAGGAAGCCAAAAAATCCGATCGCCGTTATACCGAGCGAGGCAGTCACAATACCAAATCCCCACCAGATGGCTGCGCCATCCGAAATAGCGACTCCATGGCCGCGCAGTGTGCGATAAAACGCCCAAGGCCCAAGAAGAAACGCCCCGACCACTGCAAACACCAACCCGACACTGATGCCAGCAAAGGTCCAGGTAGCAAGCGTTGTGGCGCGGTCTGAAACACTGGCAGCAGCACTGTCAGTAACCCCGTGATGCTCCAGGAACTTCTTGCAGAAGAACCACAACAGCGCAAAGAGCGCTGCTACGAACACAAGGCCACCAATAATAGTAAGAAGGCGATAAAGCACGATCAGGCTTCCTGTAAGTTAGGGCAAACGTCAGGCCGGAAAATGCGGCTCTGGCAAACACTCGAAACCGGGCCTCGCAAACAGATAACATTGGTAGAGAGTAATACCCTGGGAACGTCGACGATAGGCTGAAAGGCAAAGGTAAAAGAAAAGTCCAGGCCTTCCCCACAGGCGCATTGCTCACAGTGGGACTCATCAAAGAGGATTTCTGGCTTTTTCACACTGACTCCGATGTTTTGAGCCGGGAAAATCCGCCGGATCAATAAAAAAGTATCTGGCCGCCACTATAGCCACGAAAAGCTTGCTGGTAAAACGACTTACAGTAAAAGTCTATCAAACGCTGGCATCCGCTAGTCACGCAACTACACTGGGCTTTAGCATTCGTTCAAGCCTTTCAATTAAAGGAGTCTCCATAATGGCCCAAACTACCCGTATCGCAGTAACCCCGGGCGATGGCATCGGCCCGGAAGTCGTGGGGGAAGCCATACGCTGCCTGGAAACCTTGCGCGCAAAGCACAGCCTGGCGCTTGAATGGACGCGCTTCCCCTGGCCTTCACATGCCTGGCATCAGGAGCATGGCGAGTCCATGCCCGATGACGCCCTGGCCCAGCTCAAAGCCTATGACGCCATATTACTCGGCGCCTTGGGTGACCCGGGACCTCTGGACGACCCGAATCGTTATCTATTAACCGACAGCGTCTCTCTGGCGCCTTTGCTGGATATGCGCAAAGGCTTTGACCAGTGGGTGTGCGAACGCCCTGCTCGCCTGTTACCCGGCGCCCGCCAATATCTCGCCGATGAGCGAGCAAAAGACATCGATATGCTGGTGATCCGGGAAAACTCCGAGGGCGAGTATGTGAGCCAGGGTGGCCGGCTGCGCAAGGGAACCGAAGATGAGATTGCCACCCAGATGGAAGTGTTTACCCGCAAGGCGACCAACCGCATTATTCGCTATGGGTTTGAACAGGCTCGTGCCAGGGCTGCAGACCGCGTTAAAGAGGGCCGTACCAGAAGCTTCCGT
Organism: Marinobacter sp.; assembly: GCA_018066865.1. Lineage (GTDB taxonomy): Bacteria > Pseudomonadota > Gammaproteobacteria > Pseudomonadales > Oleiphilaceae > Marinobacter. The sequence continues at coordinate 24,366 of JAGPVT010000102.1, forward strand.
ACTCCTGATGGCAGTCGGGATGGCCGTAGTTGCGAAAGTCAGGTGTGCCTGATTACCAAACGCAACGCCCTGCGCTACTGGGGCGACATGTACACCGAGGCATTTGAGGACATCAGCAAGGAGTATCCGGACGTAGCCACGCACCACGAGCTGGTAGACGCCGCCTGTATGAAGTTCGTGCAAAGCCCGTGGGCCTTTGACGTGGTGGTCGCCAGCAATCTGCAGGGCGACATTCTTACGGATCTTGCGGCCGTGTTGTCGGGTGGCATGGGCGTTGCCCCATCCTGCAACCTGAACCCCACAGATCCGGAAATGCCCTCCATGTTCGAGCCCACCCATGGCAGTGCTCCGGACATTGCCGGCCAGGGCCTGGCGGACCCGACAGCCATGTTGTTTACCACCGCACGCATGCTGGAGTGGCTGGGCCGGAAGGATCCTGTTATGGCGGCGGCTGGCAAGGAGTTGTTTGACGCTGTGGCAGCAGACTTGGCAGAGAGTGCCTGTGCCCGGCGGAGAACCAGGGAGATCGGCGAAGCGATCTGCCAACGGCTTTCAGCCTGAGGAATCAGAATAATTGAGAGACCAGAGCAACAGAGCCAGAAAAAGTTTTCTGGCTCTGTTTCATTCATAAGCGCCTATTAATCAGCCATCACAAATTCGAGACGCCCCGGCGCTACACGCACATCCATAGGCACCATGCCGAACATTCGCTGGGCAGCGTTGGTTTCATCCAGACGGTAAACCGGCATGGTTTCAAGCATCTGGGCCACAACCCGCATAACGTTGTCGGTGATTGGCGCCAGATCGCCCTTGAAGAAGCCCGCATCAACACTGCTTTCCAGCAGTTTTATTCTGCGGATGTAAATAGCCTTTTCCTTGCTGTCGTAGACCGGTGCGCCTTCAATCTTCAAAGCAATATCAACCGGCAGTTTGGCCAGAAATGCGTTCAGCGCGACCTGCCCTTTCAAGTCAATCACCGCAACATCCCGACCATCCGGCCCCAAGGTAACGTCGGCGCCATCAAGGCTCAGACTTAGTGGAGAGCCATTCTTCAGCTGCAGGCGATCGTAGTCACGAACCGCGTCCTGCAGGTGACGCTCCAGTTCGCCTTCCGAGATTGAATAGGGGGAAAGGCTGGCACACCCGCTGGACAAGGCAAGCACCAGAAACACCATGCCCCAGAGGCCACTCAGGTGCAGTTTATTCATCATTGTCTCTCCATGGGTTTGACCATCTGCGCGGCGGCAGCGCAGGCCGTTTACTCGTTCTCGGCCCGGGCTTCTACGTGAGGGGTAAGATTATCATCGAAAACAACCCGCAATAGAATGGGCTGGCAGCATACCTGGCAATCTTCAACGTATTCCTGTTCCACTACAGACGGGTCGACGCTGATATCCAGCGTCTCCCAGCAGTAGGGGCACTGGATAAGTACAGAATCCAGAGCCGACATAGGCGTACCTCAGAACTGTTGTTTAGCCATCCACGGAATGATTCGATCAAACGCAGCTTCAAGGTTCTCGCAGGTCGTCGAGAAACTGATACGCACAGCGTTGGTACAGGCCTCGCCAAACGCATCTCCCGGCACCATGCATACCCCGGTTTCCTTGAGCATGCGCAGCGCCAGGTCCGAACCATCCACATGGGGCGGCAAACCCGGGAACGCAAAGAAAGCGCCACCTGGCTTGTAGCCGGTCATGTAGGGCGTCTGATCTATCAACTCAACCACTTTATCCCGGCGTTCCCGGTATATATCCAGCATGTCCCTCACACATTGCTGATCACCCGTCAGCGCCGCCACACCAGCGAACTGCGAAGGCGTATTGGCAACCGAAGTCGTGAACATGTGATAGCGCCGCAGGGATTTAATCGCCGCCTGGCTGGAAATAACCCAGCCTATACGTAACCCCGCCATGCTGTAGGTTTTCGAAAAACTGCTGATGCACATGATGTTGTCCAGATCCATGGAACAGTTCAGGACACTGGCAAAATCATCGTCATCAAAGATCAGGTGATCATAAACCTCGTCGGCATAAACCTGTATGCCCCGGTAGGCGCACTCTTCCAGAATGGTTTCCACGGTACTGCGGGGGTATACCGCTCCGGTCGGGTTATTCGGATTGTTGAGTATCAGGGCAAAAGTGCGCGGCCCCATGGCACGGATCACCTCGTCAGGATCGAGCTGGTGATCGTTCTCCGCGTGAGTCGGCACAAACTTGACCTCACCTCCGTTCATACGAATCAGAGGCGCATACAGCAGGAAGGAGGGGTCCGTCACGATGAACTGTCGCCCCGGCGCTGCTGTAGCAGAAATTGCGAGATACATGGCTTCCGTGGCACCGCTGGTGATCAGAATGTTGTCTCGGGTGAGCTTGCGGTTGTAGCGCTTACCATAGTAATCCCTCAGCGCTACCAGCAATTCAGGAAGCCCGGCGTCCATGGTATAGCCAGTCTGCCCTGCGTGGAGGGCATCAACATAAGCATCAATAATATGCTTGGGTGTTGGCAAATCCGGCTGACCAATCGAAAGATGGATAACATCCTTCATGGTGGCTGCCATATTGACCATACGCCGAATGCCCGGCACCGGAACAGCCTGCATGGCAGGGTTCCAACTGGCCTTGCCTTTCCGGTACTTCACTTTCTTTGGGCTTTCCTGGCCGGTATCTCTGTTGGCGGCGTCTGCCATAACAACCTCCTGCAACGGGAACGGGGGCAAAAACATCTACCACTGCAGGTTAGCCAGTAAGGTCAGGGCATACAAGACAAAAACAGACAAACAATGCATAGGTATTAGTACGTGCCAGCCAGCTTGCCCCGGAAACAACAGAGCCAGGCCGAGGTTGACCCAATGGCATCTGCCCACCAGACTGTGTCGAGGGCATCGAGGGCCTGACAACGGGAATAACAAGCCTCAGAAAAATCACACACGACAATCAGCCATCTGACCAGGCGGAGGTTCAATGACTCAACACAGCAAGCCTGTGGTAACCGTTCTCACCGCACCCGGAGAGCAGGAGCCACCGGGTATGGATTCACTAAGAGCTCGCGCAGAAGTGCGCTTCGCCAGTGACGAGGCAACCCTGCGCAGCACTCTGCCGGGTACCGACGTAATGATGGTGACGGATTTCCGCACCGAGGCTCTTGAGGCCGCATGGGGCTGTGCAGACAAGCTGAAATGGATACACGCCACCAGTGCCGGGGTCGATGCTTTGATGTTCCCTGCCCTCACAAAAGGCAAGGTGGTGGTCACCAACGCCAGAGGCATATTTGACCGAACGATCGCCGAGTACGTGCTATGTACCATTCTGATGTTTGCCAAGGATTTCCCGGGCTCAATCCGTTTGCAAATGAAACACCAGTGGAAGCACAGGGATACAGAAAGAGCCGAGGGCAAGCAGGTTCTGGTGGTTGGCGCAGGCTCCATCGGTCGTCAGATCGGACGCCTCGTTGCGGCGGCCGGCTTGAGGCCGCACGGTATAGCCAGAACAGCCCGCAAAGACGACCCGGACTTTGTTGCCGTTCACGGCAATGACGATCTGTATAACCAGCTGGGCCATGCCGATTATGTGGTTATCGCAGCACCGCTGACACCACAAACCGAAGGCCTGTTTGACGAAAAAGCCTTCAAAGCCATGAAGAACACAGCGCGCCTGATCAATATCGGGCGCGGGCCGATTGTTAAAACGGGTGATTTGATTGCCGCCCTGTCGAGCGGTGAAATTGCCGGCGCCGGGCTTGATGTGTTTGATGAAGAGCCATTACCCGAGGATCATCCTCTGTGGGATATGGAAAACGTGACCATGACGGCGCACATGGCCGGCGATTTTATCGGATGGAAGCGGGCCCTTACGGATCAGTTCCTCGATAATTTCGATCGTTGGCACAGAGGAGAAGAGTTGTTTAACCCGGTTGACAAAGAGCTGGGTTACGCCGGGAGCAAGTAAGCTATTTTTGCGAGCAGTTGGAATAAAAAACGGGAACCTGCGGGCTCCCGTTTTTTATTCCTGCAATCTGAGGTTCAGTTTCCGGACAACGACTGATCAGAGGGATCAATCTCCATCTGCTGTATCGCAATCACCGCCTGCGTGCGATTGCGAACCCCAAGCTTCCGGAACACGGCCGTTATATGCGCCTTGATGGTAGCTTCGGACACCTCCAGATCATAGGCAATCTGTTTGTTCAACAGCCCTTCTGCCAACATACCCAACACCCGGAACTGCTGCGGGGTCAGTGATGCCAGTTTCTCTGAGAAGTCAGTGGTGTCGGAATGCATGCGTTCGAGTTTGTCTGCCACGCCTTTGGGCAGCCAGACATCCCCCTCCAGAATGGCTCGAATTGCCTCCGTAATGGTGGGCAGAGGCGCCGACTTTGGAATAAAGCCGGATGCCCCATAGTCGATCGACCGCCGCATCACTTGCAACTCTTCCGAACCTGACACAACCACCACCGGCAATCCGGGATACTGTCCACGCATGAACACAAGCCCTGAGAACCCGTGGGCACCCGGCATATTGAGATCAAGCAGAACCAGATCTGCATCCGGGTGCGAGTCTACCGACGCCTGAAGTGCCTTGATGCTGTCAACCTCTACGGTTTCAGCATCAGGTACCGCTTGATTGACCGCCTGTTTCAGAGCAGCCCGAAACAGCGGGTGATCATCAGCGACGATAATTGTTTGTGTCATTAAACCGATTCCTCACAGGTTTACGGCCTGCTTTCAGACCTTATTTGAACTCGCGACTGCCGATGAGTTCGTCCACAACACCGGGGTCTGCCAATGTAGAGGTGTCTCCCAGCTGGTCGTGTTCATTTGCAGCAATCTTACGCAAAATCCGGCGCATAATCTTGCCTGATCGCGTTTTAGGCAAGCCCGGAGCCCACTGAATCACATCCGGAGAAGCGATCGGACCGATTTCCTTGCGTACCCACTGCACAAGCTCTTTTTTCAGCTCATCAGAAGGCTCTTCGCCCTGCATCAGAGTCACATAGACATAAATGCCCTGACCCTTGATGTCGTGGGGGAAGCCAACAACCGCTGCTTCAGCAACCTTGTCGTGGGCTACCAGAGCGCTTTCGACCTCAGCGGTACCGAGGCGGTGGCCAGATACGTTGAGCACGTCATCAACCCGGCCGGTAATCCAGTAATAGCCATCTTCATCACGACGGGCGCCGTCACCGGTAAAGTACATACCTTTATAAGCGCTGAAATACGTCTGTTTGAAGCGCTCATGATCGCCGTAAATCGTGCGCATCTGGCCAGGCCAGCTGTCCATAATCACGAGATTGCCGTCAGCCTTTCCTTCCAGTACATTACCTTCGCTGTCGACAAGCCCGGGCTGTACGCCAAAGAACGGCACTGTCGCAGAGCCCGGCTTCAGATCCACCGCACCGGGCAATGGTGAGATAAGAATACCGCCGGTTTCTGTTTGCCACCAGGTATCCACAATCGGGCACTTTCCATTGCCGATCACGCGGTAGTACCACTCCCAGGCTTCCGGGTTGATTGGTTCACCAACAGAGCCGAGCAACTTCAGGCTCTTACGGGTTGTGCCGCTCATGCACGCTTCGCCTTCAGCCATCAACGCCCGGATCGCAGTAGGTGCTGTGTAGAGAATATTCACCTGATGCTTGTCGACAATCTGGCCCATGCGAGAGCTGTCCGGGTAATTTGGCACACCCTCGAACAATACAGAAACCGCACCGTTACACAGCGGGCCGTAGAGAATGTAGCTGTGACCGGTTACCCATCCGAAATCCGCCGTACACCAGTACACATCACCATCGTGATAGTCGAATACGTACTGGTGCGTCATGGAAGCGTAAACCATGTAACCGCCTGTTGTGTGCAGCACACCTTTGGGCGCGCCGGTAGAACCGGAGGTGTAAAGCATGAACAGAGGGTCTTCCGCGTTCATGGGCTCTGGCGGGCAATCTGCAGAAGCAGACTTCATCAGATCCTCATAACGCTCATCACGGCCTTCGTTCCAGGGCACGTCCTTATTACCGGTGCGGCTGACAACGATGACTTTCTCGACGTTGGCACCATTTTCATTCTTCAGCGCCGCATCCACGTTCTTTTTGAGTGGGACCTTGCGGCCACCACGAAGGCCTTCATCTGAGGTAATTACAAAGCGGGACTTGCCGTTGGCAACCCGAGCGCCAAGTGCTTCTGGAGAGAAGCCGCCGAAAACAACCGAATGGATCGCACCAATACGCGTACAAGCCAACATCGCCACGGCAGTTTCAACAATCATCGGCATGTAGATAGTGACCACGTCACCCTTCTTAACACCCAGGCCTTTCAAAACGTTGGCAAACTTGCTGGTTTCTTCATGCAGTTCGCGATAGGTAACGTGACGGGAATCGGCCGGATCATCGCCTTCAAAAATAATGGCCGTCTGGTCGCCGCGCGCCGCGAGGTGACGGTCAAGGCAGTTGGCCGAAGCGTTCAGCTGCCCGTCTTCAAACCATTTGATGGAAAGATTGTCGTAATCGAAAGTGGTGTTCTTGACCTTGGAATACGGCTTGATCCAGTCGAGGCGTTTGCCATGCTCGCCCCAGAAAGTATCCGGATCCTCGACTGATTGACGATACATTTCGTCATACTGCTCGCGGTTCAACAAGGCCCGTTTGGCCACGTCCGGGCTTACTGGATAAAGATGTTTATCAGTCATTGTGTTCCCCTTTGATCAGAGTCTGTTGTCATTGTCGGTTTTGTTAATTCAGAGCGATAGGGCGGATCGGCCCTGCGGACACATAGATGTAGTTCACCATGTGTGCCACTAAACAATGAATTAGACCAACGTCCTAACACACTTCAACTATAGACGCACAATCAGGCCGCCTGCTTGCGGGCTCTGGAGGAATGCTGGCGGGGTTTGCTCTTCGTATTGAGTGCGTAACGGTTCAAACCTGCAAGATGAATCTTGCGCAGATACACAGCCCAGTCGATCTGGCGCGCATCCACTGGAAACAGAGCCTTGTCGACTTCTCCCGTGCGCGATGCCAGGGCCAGCAACTCATCATTGCGGAATATATAATCCGGCGCGGTATAGAAACCGAAAATAGTTGCCAGCGAACGGGTGGTATCAAGGTTTCGCAATACCTTGAGGTCACGTTCCTTTCCCAGCATGCCCAACTGGCGCATCATGCGCTGCATCATACTCAGGGGAATTCGCGCACCGCCCACCAGAGCATCGAAAACGGTCCGGTTCACAGCAATAAAAGGCTTGACCGGCTGACGGCGGAAAAGTTGTTCATAGGCTGCGTAATTGGATTTGGCTTCCGCCATCAGGTGATCAATAAACTCACCCAGGGATACAGGATTGGAACTGCCGCTGCAGCACTGGTAGACCCGCTGCTGTGCTGGCTCACCAAGCGCCTCCGCGACTGCCAGGATAATAGCGTTCGTGACAAGGTCGACAGGGATAACGTCAATAATGCCGGAGCGTTTACCGGGAAACACGGTTACCTTTTCTCTGGCATAGGCAAGAATAATGGCATCAGCCACTTTCACACCCTCAATCCAGCCCGGCGCCGGTTCTTCGAGCGCACTCTCAATAATGGACGGGCGCACAATAGTGAGAGCACGGCCATCCAGAGCTTTCATAAGCAACTGCTCACCCAGCCACTTGGTGAAGGTATAGGTATCACTCCAGCCATAGCGGTTTGCCTCCCGGATACCCAGATCCACAAGCTTGCGTTCCAGCATTTTACCGGAGTAGCGCGAGCGCACATCCGCAATGCTGTCGTTTAGCACCCGGATCAGCTCTTCGATTTCATAGTAGCCCGCTGGGCTACGGGGAATATCATCGCCCGCAGGCTTGATCACCGATTCGGTAATTTGCCCTGAGTTCATGCCGTTTACGTAGCAGGTGGACACATGAATAACCGCGAGCTCCGGGTTCTGGCGCGCCAACCCGGCGATATTTTCAAGGCACAGCGTATTGATGGTCAGGGCCTTATCCAGCTCCTCCCGAAAGTTGACGCTGGCGGCAGAGTTGATAACGGCATCAATACTGTCCGCAAGCTTTCGGAATGCTTCAGGCTGCAGGCCAAAGCCGTGCTGCGTCATCTCGCCAGTAACGCAGTGCAAGCGCTCCTCCAGAAAAATCTCGAAAGCCTCGCCATTCTCCTGGCGCAAGCGATCGAACACGGATGAGGTCGCAATTTCATCAAGAAAGCGACTGCGAGCATCAGAGTGACGCCCATTGCCTCGTATCAACAGATGTACGCCTCCAATGTCCGGCACTGCCCGAATCAGCTTTTCCAGAACAACCTTCCCTAAAAAGCCCGTGGTGCCCGTAACCAGGACATGCTTACCACGAAGCTGCTCCAGCACCTTTGACGAAGACATTCCCACCCCCCTTTGCCGCGCTACCATTGTGAAACCTCCTTTTCCCGGACCCTTGCAGTACCTGATCCTTACACAATCTCAGTGACAGTGCCGTGACATACCGGATCCTTATTACCAGAACGCTACGCCACAAACACAGCTGATGAAATGACGGATTAACCGGCATGTCTGTGCAGAAATGATCCATCGAGAGACCTCAGTCACCGTTTTTTTCCTTGCCAGCCAGCGACCTGAGGAATTGATTCAGTGAAATATCGGAGGGTTGCTCTTTCAACACCCGGACCAGTTTGTCCTGATCGCCAAAGCTGACGCGATCGTAGGAGGGCTCGGGAAGTGCAGGCTGCGATGCGCCTTGCTCGCTCTTTACGGCATCTGGAGATAACGAAATCTCATCCGCAAGATGTCTCAGGTGAGCTGCCAGGTGCTCACGCTGATCAGGGGCCAGGATTTCCCAGTCGATTGCACCAAGACCGGTCTGAATAATTTCAACGATATCACTGTTTGGCGTCTGGCCCAGCAGGGCGAACAACCGCGTGAACGCGTCATAACGCAGCATTGCGTTCTCGGGTGCTTGCCCGAATACGGCTTCCAGCTCGCCAACAGCCTGCAGGCAGCGCTCGCGGGGGCTGGCCACCGCAGGCGCAGCCGCATCAGCTTTCTGCTTGCCCCCCGGGCTCCGCTTCGAAACTGAATGCCAGTATGCGGCGATGCCGGCTTTACGAGGGGGCAATTGCGACAAACGCACATCAAGCATGTCTGCCAAGGTTTCGAACTGACGACAAGACGGATCCGAAGGCGGCAACAGTGCAACCGGCCTCTGATGCAGCACCGATTGGCGCAAGGTCTCGTCGCGCCAGATACCCCCCATATAATGAAGAGAGCACTGCAGATGACGCCGTGCCGCCGAATCGAGGCGCTGGAACACCGAACGGGCCTGGCTGGCACCCTGCGCCATGTTGATCAGCACGCTGGGGGTTCTGCGGTAACCTCGACGCTTCAGAACCTTGATCAGGGAGAACGCATCCGTCAGCGAGGCCGGATCCGGAGTAACCACAACACAAGCCAGTTCAGCCGCCGCAATCATATGCAAGGAAATAGGCTGAAGGCCGGCAGCAGTATCCGTTATAACGTAATCGTATTGGCTCTCAAGCTTGGAGAGGGCGCGCAGGATATGAATACTCTCTTCCGGCTCCATGTCCATACACTCCTGGACACCGGAAGCACCCGGAACAATGTGCAGGCCAAAGTCCGCCCCCAGCAAAATATCCTCGAGGTGACACTCGCCGGCAATGACATTTGCAAGCGTTCGCTCCGGATAGAGGCCCAGCATGATGCTGACATTGGCAAGATCGGTGTCGCCGTCCAGCAACAGCACACGTTTTTCATGACGGGCCAGGGTGAGTGCCAGATTAAGGGCAACTGATGTTTTACCCACGCCCCCCTTACCGCCCGTTACAGCAATCGTTCTGGGTGGGTTCGTTTTATGTTTGCGAGTATCCTGAGCACTCATGGCACGCGTTTTTACATCCTTGCAACAAAAACAAATGCGCTCTAACCTGTAAAAATTGTACACATATCACGCCACAATGAATACGCTGATCAATAAAAGAACAGCGGTTGTTTCCAATCAGCGCTTTTTTGACTAAGCTCCATTTTTATTTTGAAAAAAAAATGAACAGAGCCTCATAAACTGATCTCCGTGCGCAACAGGCCAACCTATGAACACAATACCCGACCTTCAGCTCCCTAGTCTTCCGGAGGTCACACTGCGCGCGCTTGAGGCTTGCAACAAGGATGGGAACTATCGCGAGATCAGCGAAATCATCGCCTCAGACACGGCTATGGTGGTTCGGATCCTGGCATTAGGTAACTCTGCCCTTTACGGCCCCACACCCGGCATTCGCTCAATAGACCAGGCCCTGTCGCGCCTTGGCACCAAGCGCTTCAAGACATTAATACTCACCGCCGCCCTGCAACAGGTTCTGTTCGAGCTGGGCGCCGGCGCATGGCAACAGTTACGGGATTTCTGGCGACACGCTCTGACCACTGCTTTGACAGCGCGCGCTCTCGCCACCCTGACTCGCTATCGAGAAGTCGACGAAGCCTTTATGCTGGGCATGCTCCATAATATCGGGGAGCTGATTGCCATTAAAACGCCGGATGCCGAAACCCGGCAGGCGTATATGGACCGGCAATCAGACATTGCTGCGGAACTCGTTACGTCCTGGGGACTGGGCCCTTTCGCAGCCGACGCTATGCGTTACCAGCAGGCACTACCTTCAGAGTTGCGTGATGCCGGACATCTGGTCAAAGTGATCAGCCTCTCCACCCGTTTGGCACTTTCTGATTCGGCCGGCATTGCGGCGGCAGGCACGCTGTTTGGGCTCAGTGAAGAGCTGACCCGTGAAATAAACCGGCGAATCAGCCACGATGTATCCGCGATGGCGGCCTCTCTGGGAATACCGCTGATCAACAGCTACCGTTCCGAGCCTGGGTCACAGGAACTCCGTCAGACCGTATTGCGCCAGGCCATCGCCCAACAAGCCATCGGCTTTGCCGACCTTACCGGCAAGAGCGGCGTCATTCTTGCAGAAACGGTTAACAGCCTGACGCTGATTACCGGACTGCCCGCACTGTGTTTCGGATTCGATGATGACAGCCTTGTCCTGCTTTCCGGTACCACCGGACCACACCCCCACCTGGCGGTGACCGCGCAGGCAGGTGGCAGCGTGCTTACCGAGGCCTTTAACTCGAGGATGCCTGTCAGTCTCAACGAGCAAAAACCTGCTGTGCTGGACCGCCAGCTTTTATCGTTGTTGCGAACTTCCTCGTTGACAGCCATCCCGGTTGTCACAGGTGATCGGTGCCCTGGCGTGTTTGTGCTGGGTACCGACGGCAACACACCGGGTACAACCACTGAGCTTATACGCCTGTTTACAGAACAACTGTCCGCTGTTTTGCAGGAAAGAAATGCATCCTTCGAGAGCGATGCACAGAGCGCCGGGATAAATCATAAAGTTGCCATCGAAAAGCTGCGCAGGCAGGTGCATGAGATCAGCAACCCCCTGACTATAATACGGCAGTACATTCATCAGCTGCGCGATCGGCTTGATGACCCTGGCGCGCGGGAAGAACTGGGTGTTGTGCAAGACGAACTGGATCGTGCGGGCAACCTGCTGTTGCAGATGAGCCAAGACAACGGCGACAACACAGGCGAAACAATGTCTGACCTTAATGCCGAATTGCAAAGCCTTGCACGGGTGCTTGAAAACAGCCTGTTCAGTGCCAACAACCTGCATTTTAACGTGCTAATGTGTAGCACACCGACGCTTGTTATTGCCAGCCCGTCAGCTATTCGCCAGATTCTGATTAACCTGGTCAGAAACGCCGTAGAAAGTCTGCCAAGTGACGGTGGTGGCGTTACAATAAAGACATCAGCCCCCGTGTGGCAAGGCCACCGCAACTGGGTAGAGATGGAAGTGACCGATACCGGTACAGGCATCCCCGATACTATCCGGGACGCGCTGTTCACGCCGGGGAAGACCACAAAAGGAGAAGGTCACAGTGGCCTAGGTCTGAGTATTGTGAAGCAGCTTGTGGATGACATGGACGGTATCATTGCTTGTCACGCGGGGCAGGAAGGCACCACTTTCCGGATTCTGCTGCCGGCGGCGAGCCAGGAAGGAATCAAATCCGACTGATAAAGAAGAACGGATACGCACAGATGGCACCTGAACAGTCCAACAAGCTCCTCTCGCAGGAGGCAACGGCACGTATCCTCGTGGTCGACGACGAGCCACGCCTGGTGAGCTCGCTGGCCTCGTTGCTACGTGGCTGCGGTTACGATGTCACCGAGGCCAATGGCGGAAAGCACGCGTGTGAATTGATAGCCACTCAGCAATTTGATCTTGCTCTGCTGGACTTGCGGATGCCAGCGGTCGATGGTTTCGCCGTTATGGCCTATCTTGAGAACCAGCAGCCCGAATGCGGTAGTATCGTAATCAGTGGAGAAAGCTCATTCACCGCTGTCAGCCGGGCGCTCAGGCGCGGCGCTCTGGACTACATCCGCAAGCCTTTTGATCCGGAAGAACTGATCGCCACTGTAAAAGGCGTCGTTGGCAAACAATCGTTACTCAAGGCCCATGAATACATACAGGTCCGCCTTGAGAAATCCGAAGCCCTGCATCGGTACATTGTAAACAGTTCACCCGATATCGTTTTCATGCTCGATGCAGAAGGCCATTTCTGCTTTATTAACAGCAAGGTCGAAAGTCTGCTGGGTTACAAGCCGGTGGAACTCTGTGGAAGGCATTTCCGGCATATTCTGGATGACCGTGATGTCGCCAGGGGTATATACGCGCTCAACGCACCGGATATAAGCGCAGACAACCCCCGCACCCTCGAGATACGCCTTAAAACCCGTGGCAGCCGACGAGCCACCCGACACTTTGAAATAACAGCCTTTCCCATCGACCCTCAGTCGTGGACACACAACAGTCGCACCCAGGGCGGCGGCAGTGGTCAGAACGCCAGCTACTACGGAACTGCCCGAGACGTTACCGAGCGCAAGGAAGCTGAGGCATTTATCAATTTCCAGGCTTATCACGACCTGCTCACACGCTTGCCGAACCGCGCCCTGTTCAAAGATCGCCTGGAGCTGGCAATCACCCATGCCCGCCGAGAGAGGCAGAAACTGGCTGTGATGTTTCTCGATCTTGATCGTTTCAAGGTTATCAACGATACCCTTGGTCACGCGATGGGCGACCGGCTTCTGCAAGCCGTGACCCAGCGCCTCGAAAGCTGTCTGCGCAAGGGTGACACCCTGTCGCGGTTCGGTGGCGATGAGTTCACGCTGCTGCTGCCATCAATTCACAGCAACGAAGATGCCAGCCAGATCGCCAGAAAGCTGATCAAGACGCTCAAAGCACCGTTTGTGTTGGGCGAACATGAAGTATTCGTGGGCGTCAGCATCGGTATCTCCATATACCCGGAAGCGGGCGACACCATGGATCAGCTTATCCAGAATGCGGATATCGCCATGTACAACGTCAAAGCCAGAGGCAAAGACAGCTACCGCTTTTTCTCGGAGAGCATGAGTGTCGACAGCACGAACCGCCTGCATCTGGAGCGGGATCTGCGCCTGGCACTTGAGCGGGGTGAGCTACGGGTATTTTATCAGCCCCAGGTTTGCGCAGCGACGGATCGGATTGTAGGCCTTGAAGCATTGGTGCGCTGGCAGCACCCTGAACGCGGCTTACTCTACCCCCGGGACTTCCTGGGACTGGCAGAAGAAACCAAACTGATCAGCCGACTGAGCGAGCAGGTTCTGGACCAGGCCTGCCGGGATGTCGGCCAATGGATCCGCGCTGGCCATCAGGATCTGCGCCTGGCGGTCAACCTCTCTCCCGTTGAGGTGGAGCATCCCAGATTTGTGGAAACCCTGATGGACCGGGTTAATGCAAATCGGTTCCCTCCAGGAAACCTGGAGATCGAAATTACTGAAAACGTGATCATGAACGACCTGGAGCAGATCAGCCAAAAGCTCCGTGAGCTCGCCGACCTGGGCGTCCGTATTGCCATCGATGATTTTGGTACCGGTTATTCGTCACTAAATTATCTGCACCGGTTACCTATCCACACCCTGAAGGTAGACCAGTCCTTCGTTAAAGCCATTCGCAGTGGCGTGGATGATGCCTGTATTGTTAATGCCATTATTGCCATGGCCCACGGCCTGAAACTGGAAATCGTCGCCGAAGGTGTGGAAACAGATAAACAACTTGAGTACCTGCGCACTCTTGGCTGTCATCAGGTACAGGGCTTCTTCTACGGCCCGGCACAGCCCGCGACAGATATCAGCAAACTACTGGCACTGACAACTGTCCCTACTGCCGTACCTGGCTGATTTCTTCAAACCCTCCATGCATTGTCTGACATTCCTAACCAAAACCTTGACCGTGTTTGCAAAGTGTTGCCACGCGTTAATTTGTGTATCCGGAAACGCGCATTGCTGCACATAATTTCCCTACCTTGTTCACTAAGCTCTGATTTACAAGACATTGGCCCCGTATACGATTTCCTCAGCAATCTCTACAGCGGCAAAAACATCCATCGTTGTAAAACCGCGATGCTGGACGTGGAGACGGTAAAGCCTGGCGACCGCATCCTGTTTGCCGGTGTTGGCCATGGTAGGGACGCCATACGCGCAGCGGAACTGGGAGCCGAGGTTACCGTGGTTGACCTGTCAGAAACCATGTTGCGGAAGTTCGGAGAATCCCAGGAAAGCGAAGCCCCTCACCTGACCATTCGCCGCATTCACAGCGACACCATGAAAGTGGAGGAGTTCGGCCAGTACGACATGGTCGTCGCCAATTTTTTCCTCAATGTATTTGACGAAACCATGATGGTGCGGGTTCTGGAACACCTGATTCAGCTGGGCAAAGCCGACGCCAGCGTTGTTGTGGGTGATTTCTGCTACCCGACAGGCAATGTGTTCTCGCGCATGTCCAAGAAGCTGTACTGGTACATGGCCGTTTTCACCTTCTGGTTGTTCGCCAACAATGCCTTCCACAAAATCTACAACTATCCGGAGCACATGCGGCGCCTGGGCCTCAAGGTCACGGAGAAAAAGCACTTCAAGCTAATGAACATGGATTACCGGGAGAATGAGCACCATTTTTACGCATACCAGGATGGTAAGGCTGTAGGATTTATCTACTTTGACCCGATTTATCGCAACAACGAAATCATCAGCTACGTGCCTAACATTTCCCGCGCCAACGCAGATTTCAAACAAGGCATTTTTTATACCTTGATGGCGCATGCCATGAACGCTTTCAAGGCCGAGGGAGTTCCGCATCTGGACTTGGGGCTTATCCCACTGTCTCTTGATGCCACTACGGAGCATCAGGAAAGCCGACTTCTGAAGCGAATCCTGCACGGCCTCTACAACAGAGGTGATTTTATCTATAATTTCAATTGGTTGGAGCTTACTAAATCACGGTTTCGGGGCAACAACCTCAAAACCTACTGCTGCCATAACCGGAGCATACCGGCCTTGGAGTTTCTTGCCATGTTCAAACTAACCCAGGTGCTATGATTTGCTGGGCCAATGCCCGGTAACCCTCTTCGGTTGCAGCCCCAGGTCCGCCATATACCTGGCAACACCTTCCGGGGCATTGCCCGAGAAGAGAGCCGCTACCACCGTACCGCCATACTCAAGCGCTTCGACAGGCTTACCAGCTTGGGCCAGAAGCCACACGACACGGCGGGCGATAGCATCCCCTGAATCTACCCAGAATTTTACCTCAGGCAGGCTCTGTTTAAGGCTCTCGAGCAAAAGCGGATAGTGGGTGCACCCAAGAACAACGGTATCGACGCCGGCATCGCGTAGTCTCGCAACCGCATTGTCGAGTTCGCCTTGAGGCACTGGAACCCCGCGCGCCAGATCCTCCGCCCATTGCACAAGTCCCGGGTGACCCACGCGTTCAACCTGGCAATCGGCTGCGAACTCCCGAACCAGCTCGTCGAGATAGGGCCGGCGCACCGTTGCCGGGGTGGCCAAAAGACCTATGCGATGATTCAGTGTCTGGGCTGCTGCCGGTTTAACAGCCGGCACCACCCCAACTACCGGTACCTCTGTCATCGCTCGCAGGTGCGGCAGCACGATGGTGCTGGCGGTATTGCAAGCTATAACAATCGCGTCGCAAGGGTATTGTTCAAGCGCGCTGGCAATGAGGGTGCAGCAACGCTCAATCACAACAGATTCTGGCTGCCCGCCGTAGGGAAAAGCTGCGTTATCCGCCAGATATACAATCGCCGCGTGTGGCAGTTTTTCATGAACACAGACCGCAACGCTCAGCCCGCCGATACCGGAGTCAAAAACCAGAATCCGGGGCGCCCCATGCTCGCTCAAAGCCCTCGCCCTCCGCTAGCGATCCTGATTTCCATATCCCGAATCAGGCGCCCGGATATGGTGGTATCCGGTGGAACCGGGGGTCTGCTTCCGGGCAAAAACCAGCCAGCGTCCGCCAGCTCGTCTTCCTGAAGAACCAGCTCGCCACCGGCATAATCGGCGAAGAATCCTGCCATCAACTGGTGCGGGAAAGGCCAGGGCTCTGACGCCTGATATTGAATATTGGTGATATCCAGGCCGGTTTCTTCTTTCACTTCACGGGCAACCGCGGCTTCGAGGCTTTCTCCGGGCTCCACAAAACCCGCAATAAGGCTATAAAAATGACGTTTAACGCGAGACGACTTTGCCAGGAGATACCGATCCTGCTTGCGTATAACCACAATAACGCAAGGGGCAAGCCGCGGGTACCAGGGAATATTGCAGTTGTTACACCATTTCGCCCGCTCCCGCGGATGAAAAACCGTGCTACCACCGCAGCGGCCACAGTACTGATGATCCTGGAACCACTGCCATACCTGAAAGCCGGTACTGAGCATAGCTGCCGGTACATCACTGATCATCATCAGCGCATCCCGCAGCGGAACAACGTCGCGGCCCACAACCAGAGATTCCGGTACTTGCGTCACGAAAACCGGGCGACCATTGACGCTTCCAAGCGATACAAAGCCAGCATTTCCGGGATTGTCAGGGATACTTTCCAGCGTTTGCAACCAGCCATCGTCCGGTTTGAAAATACCGGAGCCAGACAGCGCCAGAACCAGATCACCCTGCTCGGGTGCCTTGGTGGTCCAGCCAGGACTCCACTGAATTGTTGATGTCGCCATCTGTCATCGAACCTTGGTGATAAGCGGGCCAACCCGAAATGTACCACAGAGCTGTGGTCATCAAGAATGCAGCCTTGGCTTTCCGGCCTGTACGCAACCAAGTAAACTTGGCCCCTGTTTTCATCGGAGCGACTTTTTATGCGTCTTTACCAGGGTATTCGAAGCCTGATCCTGACCTTTTTCCGGAAAATACTGTTTCTATGGGTCCGGACAGATGTCAGCGGAAACAGCGTTGATGCCTTGGGGCTGACGCCGGAAAAGCCGGTGTGTTACGTGCTGCAGTACAGCTCTCTTTCCAGTCGCCTGGTGCTTGAACAGGAAGTGATACGGGCGCAACTGCCGGGTGCAACCACATCGCTTCCGGTAAAAAACGGCCCTTCACATTCGTTTTTTTTTCTCTATCTGCGTATTGGTGGCCTGTTCCGTAGGCGCCAGACACCCGTTCCGACCACCGAATTCCAGGCGCTGGTGCGCTACGGCCTTGAGAATCCAGAGCAGGATGTTCAGATTGTTCCGGTATCTCTTTTCTGGGGTCGCTCCCCGGACAAAGAAAAATCTCTGGTGAAACTGCTGCTATCCGACACCTGGTCTGTCGCTGGCCGGCTGCAGAAGTTTCTGATTATTCTGGTGCACGGCCGCAATACCTACGTGCAATTCAACAGACCGCTCTCCCTGAAACAGGTCATCGACGAATATCGTCACAGCGAAGAGCGCGCAAACCGCAAACTTGCCCGAATTCTGCGCACCCATTTTCGCAAAATTCGACAAGCCGTGCTTGGCCCTGACCTGTCACACCGGAGAACGTTGGTTGAAGGCCTGCTAAGGACCCAGGCGGTAAAGGAAGCCATACGGGAAACGGCGATTAAAGAGGACATTGCGCCAGCAAAGGTGCGCGCCCGGGCACTCAAATACGCCGATGAAATCGCTGCCAATATGTCCGTCGTTACCATCCGTGTTTTTGAGGTGCTTCTCGCCTGGTTGTGGAACCGCATCTACAACGGAATTTCGGTCAACAACATACGTGTTGTGAAAGAATCCGCGCAGAACAATGCCGTGGTTTATGTGCCCTGCCACCGCTCTCATATCGACTACCTTCTGCTGTCTTACGTACTCTACAAGAACGGCTTGATGCCCCCGCATATCGCTGCTGGTATCAACCTGAACATGCCGCTGGTCGGGCCAATTCTGCGCCGGGGCGGTGCTTTTTTTATGCGCCGAAGCTTCCGCGATAATCCACTGTATTCAACAGTTTTCAATGAATACATGCATGTCATGCTTACCCGCGGCTATTCGGTTGAGTATTTTGTGGAAGGTGGCCGCAGCCGCACCGGGCGCATGCTACAACCGCGCCCGGGCATGCTCTCCATGACCGTGCGCAGCTTTCTGCGTGATCATCGCAAGCCGATCGTGTTCGTGCCCGTGTATATCGGGTATGAAAAAGTCATGGAGGGGCGCTCTTACCTTGGAGAACTCAGAGGCAAGAAAAAACAGAAGGAAAGTGTATTTGGTTTGGCAAAGACCGCCCGCAAACTCAACAATTCCTTCGGGCGTGTTGCGGTTAACTTTGGTGAAGCCATACATCTGTCTGACGTCCTGGACGAGGTTCATGAAAGCTGGCGGGATGAAGCCTATGATTCCGAATACCGCCCTGCCTGGCTGAACGACGCTGTTTCCCATCTGGCACTGCGAGTCGCCTCAGACATCAACTCCTCTGTTGCCGTTAATCCTATTGGCATGACCGCAACCGTGCTGCTTGGCGCCGAGCGACTGGCTATGGATGAAGGCCAGCTTATTCGTCTGGCGGATCAGTACGCGGAGTTGCTGAAAGCCTTTCCTTACGCCGAAACGGTAACCTTGCCTGAAGGAACCGGCAAAGACTGGGTCGCCTATTGTGAATCCATGGGGCTGATCTCGCGCCAGCCGCAAAAACTGGGAGACATCATCGGGCTGCAAGGCAGCAATGCGATTCTGATGACTTACTACCGCAACAATATCCAGCACCTTTTTGCATTGCCGGCATTGGTGGCCAGCCTGTTCGAGAACAAGAGTTCCCTCGCCCGGGACAGGATCGTTTTCCTCGCCAGCGTTGCCTACCCTTACATTCAGTCGGAACTGTTCCTGAAATACCAGCCCGAAGAAGCAGAAGCGGTGATCAACCAGTGGATTGATGTTCTGGTAGATCAGGGCCTGCTGGTCGCTCTCGACAATGAGCGAATCGAGCGCCCGGAAGAAGGCACCGAGGCCATGTTGCGCCTGAGGGTACTATCACGCTTCATCATCCAGACTGTGGAGCGTTACCACATTGTTCTGGGCATACTGCGCAAATACGGTTCGGCCAAAATCACCGCAGAGGAACTGGAAGAGCAAAGCACCCTGCTGGCCGAGCGCATGTCCATTCTGTTCGGCCTGAATGCACCTGAGTTTTTTGACAAGAGCCTGTTCCGTAGCTTTATCGCAAACATGCAGAAGAACGGCGTTATCACCACAGATGACAACGGGCTACTCTGCTATGGCGAAGGACTGGATGAGGTGGCTGACGATGCCCGACTGGTACTGAGCGTTGAGAAACGCCAGGCTATTCAGCAAGTGACCATGCTGGGCGTCTGACAGGGATTGGATGCCGGGAGAGGATAGAAACGCTTTTAGCGTTGGGGCAGCGCGCGTATCGGGTAGATGTCGTAACGACTGCTCTTGCCTTCTACCCGGGTGCCTGGCTCCGGCCCGCTAATCGCCGGGGCCTTGCGCGGGCGTTTCACCACCACCCGATACTTTGCTGCGGCTAATGCAGCCTCCAGCAAGGCTTCTGAATCGTCGTCATCCCCCACAACGGTTCGGAACACCTGCATTTCCTTCTTCACCAGCGCCGATTTGTCCCTGTGCGGGAACATGGGGTCGAGATAGATGACATCTGCAGCGTCGGGCGTTTCCGACGCTTCCCCGGCGTTAGTCAGCCAGTCAATGCTGCTACCGGCCCGGAGTGTCATCCGGGCGATGATCGGTGCGCAATCCATATTCAGTGCCGCCCGCGCCAAGCCATCTGCCAGCAGCGCGTGAATCACAGGGTTGCGCTCGAAAAGGCTAACCCGACACCCCAAACCAGCAAGCACAAAAGCATCCTGACCCAGGCCTGCCGTGGCGTCCAGTACATGCAGTCCCGCCTTTGTTTTCTGCAGGCCTACGGCGCGGGCTACAAGTTGGCCTGAGCCACCACCATGCTCACGGCGATATCCCATCTTGCCGGTTACGAACTCTGCCCTCACTGGGCCTGGAGCGCCTTTCCCGGCCACCTGAAGACACAAGCCGTTTTCATCCAGAAACAGCAGAGCATTGGCATGTCGTACATCTTTGGGGAGCACTACACCCAGATAAGGCAAGGAAAGATCGGTACTCAGGGACAGGGCTTGATGATCATCACCCAAGGGGCTTCTGGCAATTGCCAGCGGAATGGTTTCAGCTTGGGGCGAGGCATTCGAAACGTTGGAGCGTGACATCAGACCAGAATATCGATTCCGGCGAGCGCTTCGCTGCCAGATTCCTGACCCGCTGCAGCGACGCTGGCAAAGGTCGATAACGCCCGGGCAGCGGGTAGTGGAACCTCATCCGCACGGAAACGCTCCAGACGCACATCATCAGCCGCGCGACGAGCCTCTACACGACGCTCCGCGCTCTCGCTGACACTTCGTTCTGAGGCTGGCTGAAGCGGGCTGCCTGCAAGATCACGGTGGGCTGATTCGGCTGGCTTCTCGGGAGCAGACGCCGGAGAACGGGCAATATCATTGCGTTCCCGTACAGGGCTGTTGGTGCCCGACTGATAGGAGAGTGTACTGCCTGGGTTAATACCACCAATCATCGTCAGAGCACCACTGGCTTCAGAGAAATAATCGCTAC
Source organism: Marinobacter sp. (assembly GCA_018066865.1). Taxonomy (GTDB): domain Bacteria; phylum Pseudomonadota; class Gammaproteobacteria; order Pseudomonadales; family Oleiphilaceae; genus Marinobacter. Next base: position 45,346 of record JAGPVT010000102.1, read on the forward strand.
TTGCCGAAGTATGGAAGAAGTCCGGGTCGATTAAAAGACTTACTCGCGGCCAGGCAGCTTCTTCCAGGTAACTTCATCGCGGATATATACCGGCTGGGCCTGCTCTGCCGGCACAGCCATGTCCTGGCTATACTTCACCGCAGCCAGGCGTGCTACCCAGCTGGCCCGGGGGATAAGTGCTTCATCTATCGAATTGATTCGTGCCGATACGTCGTCAGGCATGCCGTTGCGAAAAGCCCAGCCTTGGCCTGCGCCAATCCAATTTACAATGCCAGCTTCCATCAGAGCCACTCTGGATGGCGGACAAACCCTCTCCTCACCCAGCGGCTCCGGCAAACCCGAACGATTGCGAAAACATCCCCAGTAGACCTCACTCATACGGGCATCAAAAGCAACAGCAATGCCCTCGCCCTCACTCACCTGTAAAGCTTCAATGGCCCCCAAAGCAACCGTCTCCAGAGAAGATACAGCAACAACTGGTAGCCCAAGGCCCCACGCCAATCCCTGAACCACACCTGTGGCAATGCGAACACCGGTAAATGATCCAGGGCCGCGAGCGAACGCCAAAGCGTCAAGATCTGCAGGTTTCAGTCCTTGTTCCGCCAGCAACGCGCGAATCATCGGCATCAGCAGGCGAGTATGGCCTCTGGGGGCAATTTCAAACTTCTCAGTAACTCTACCATCTGCAAAAAGGGCTGCAGAGCAGCCCTCCGATGAGGTGTCCAGTGCCAAAAGTTTCACAAGCGAGCGCGGCCTCGGATTACTTCAGTCTGGCGCGAATCTGATCGCGAATACTGTCCAGACTGCCAACACCTTCTACCCGCACATATTCAGGTGCCAGTTCAGGCTGTTTTTCAGCCAGATCCTGATAATAGCCGATCAATGGAGCTGTCTGATCGTGATAAATCTTCAGGCGTTTGCGAACGGTCTCTTCCTTGTCGTCTGCACGCTGCATCAGCGGCTCACCGGTTTCGTTGTCCTTGCCTTCCACTTTGGGCGGATCGTACTTGACGTGATAGATGCGGCCACTGCCTTCATGCACACGGCGGCCAGACAGGCGGCCGACAATCTCTTCATCATCCACCGCGATCTCGACAACGTAGTCGATAACAATGCCCTGATCTTTCAGGGCTTCCGCCTGGGGAATGGTGCGGGGAAAACCGTCCAGCAGAAAACCGTTTTTGCAGTCCGGTTGCTGAATCCGCTCCTTAATCAACGCAATAATAATATCGTCAGATACCAGACCACCGGTTGTCATAACCTCTTTAACCTGTTTGCCAAGCTCGGACTCGGCCTTGACCGCTGCCCGAAGCATGTCACCGGTGGAAATCTGGGGAATACCGAAGCGTTCAGTAATGAACTGGGCCTGAGTCCCCTTTCCGGCGCCTGGTGCGCCTAACATGATGATTCGCATAACGCTGTGCTCCCGTTTTCGTCATTATAGTTTGAAAAGTTGTTGCAAAAACCTGCGTCTTTGCAACAACCTCTCCCTTCAGAACAGATGTCCGAAGGATTCAACGATGGCACATTATACGAAGCCAGGCACCTCAGAGAAAGTCGACCTCCGTATCATCTCCGGAAAACAGACGTGCTGCAGAAGCCCGAAAGGTCGCTGTCAGGTGGTCAGTGATGATGCAAGAACATCCAGCTCCGGGGCAACCTGATCAATTTCATCCATCAGTTCGCTTACGACACCAGGCGCCAATTCCAACCCTTTCAGCAACGCCGGAATGTCATCGGGGTTAAACTCATCACCGATACCCCGATCCTTTAACAATGCATTGGCCAGTTGAACCATCATTACATAGTTCTCATGCTCACCTTGATAACCCGGTTGCTGATGAACGCCTGCTGCTTTGACCACCGGATCAGGCAATTCCCATAACCGATGCAAAATACCACCAATGGCTCCGTGCCCAACCGCAATAATTTCCTGCTCACTGCCCTGACCAAACACCTGTTGTTCAAGTGATTGCATACTGGCTTCGGGATTCGCTTCGCGCAGCCGGTTGAGCTCTTTGAATTCGATAGGAAACAGATGCCCCACCAGCAGCAAACCAAAGTTGTGCAAAAGCCCACACAGATAGGCCAGGCCCTTGTCCGCACCACAGCGAGGGGCAATGCGTTGGCACATAAAGGCGCAGTATAGTGAGTGGCGCCAGAAATTATCCATTCCCAGGATGCCTGTCCTGGGCACATCAAACGCGCGCACTGAGGCGATACCCAGTGCTATATGAGCGACGCGATCAAAGCCCAATACGCGGGTGACCGCTTCCTGAACGGAATTGATCTGGCCAGGGTAGTTGAACAGGGCTGACCGTGCATAGCGCATCACCTGCGCTGTCAGGCTGGGGTCAAACTCGATCAGCTCTGCCAACTCACGGGCAGTGGCCTCGGTGTTGGAAGTCAGGCGCAGAATGCGTAAAGCCAATGCCGGCATCGGTGGTAGCCGGTACAGTTTTTTCAGCTTGCTCGCCACTTCTGCCAATGTCAGCGCCTCCCGGGCACCATCATCGCCCGGGCCGCGGATCGCCAGATGCCCTTCCCGCGAGCCGGCCATGGCCATGCTCAGGGCATGGCCATTCATTTCAACCAGAGAGTGGTCCGTGCCACTGGAAAACAGCACCTGCTCGGCCCGGGCAATATCATCGTCCAACAGAACCGGTAGATCGTAAGCATTGCCAATCGGTGGTATAAATCCGGGATCGCAGTCGCTGAAAAGCCGCATGGTCTGATGCGCCGTGAGCGGCTGCAAGTGGCGGCCGGTCAATTTCCGGAGGGCTTCTGTATCGAGCGCACTGTCGTATCTGTGAACGACCATCACAATCCCACTGATATCAATCAGCAGCGTTGCCCTGATAACCTTATCCCGGGATTGCCCCAAAGCAGTCACCGCCGCATCCAGGCTTGGAACCAGATCAATAGATCGCTCTTTGTAGGCTATGCCCTGTTGATCCAGGAACTGCTCCAGTCGCACTGCAAGAGCCACAAGAATACTCCTGTTGTCCATGGCAGGGGCTCTGCGCCCCTCATCCGTTACCAGCCGTTTCAACCGGTGTTACGCATACCAGCGGAAATGCCCGCCATTGTAACCTTAAGCGCACGTTCTACGAGCTCTGGCACCTTGCCCTTGCCTTCGCTCTCACGGTCACGCTTCAACAGCTCCGCCTGCAAATAGTGCAAAGGGTCGGTGTAGGGGTTGCGTACACGCATTGAGTGGGCGAACACCGGTTCGCCTTCCAGCAGCTCATGTTGTTCCTTGAGTTCCAGAAGGCGCTGAACACAGCCCTCAAGACGATTGCCCAGGCTGGCACCGAGTGCTCTCAGCTTATCGTCGTCCAACAGGGTCTTTTCGTAATAACCGGCGATTCGAAGGTCCGCTTTGGCCAATACCATTTCAAGCATGTCTACATAGGTGCGGAAAAATGGCCAGCCCTGCATCATCTCACGCAACACGGGCAACCGTCCCTCTCTGGCCGCATCTTCAAGCGCCACGTCACTGCCCAGCCAGCTGGGCAACATCAGCCGCATTTGGGTCCAGGCAAAAATCCAGGGAATGGCCCGCAGGCTTTCCACACCCCCTGAGGCCTTGCGGCGCGCCGGCCGGCTGCCCAGCGCCAGTTTTCCCAGCGCCTGTTCAGGAGTTACCTGCCGAAAGTAAGGTACAAAATCCGGGTTCTCCCGAACCACTTCCCGATAAGCCTTGAGTGAGCGCTCGGTCAGCCAGTCCATGGTGTCACGCCAGTTATCCTGCGGCTCTGGTGGCGGCAACAGAGTCGCCTCAATCACCGCTGTGGTGTACAGCGTCAGGCTTTGCACTGCCAGCTGCGGCAGGCCAAATTTGAAGCGGATCATCTCACCCTGTTCGGTAATGCGGAAACTGCCATTCACCGAGCCCGGGGGCTGGGACAGGATCGCACGATTCGCCGGGCCGCCGCCACGGCCAACCGTTCCACCACGACCGTGAAAGAGCGTCAGATGTACGTCGTACTGACTCGCTACCTGCGTGAGCTTTTCCTGAGCCTGGTATTGAGCCCATGCCGCCATAAGCTGGCCGGCATCCTTGGACGAATCCGAGTAGCCGATCATGACTTCCTGCCGACCCTGGCAGTAATTCTGATACCACTCAACCTCGTAAAGCGCCGCCATACTGTCGGGCGCACCACGCAGGTCGTCCAGCGTTTCAAACAGAGGAACCACCCGCATGGGGAATTTCATGCCCGACTCGCGGAGCAGCAGGATAACACTGAGCACATCCGAGGGCTTGCTGGCCATGGAAATGACATAGGAGCCCAGCGCTTCCGGTGTTTGCTTGGCAACTACCTCACAGGTGTCCAGCACCTCGCGCACCGATTCAGAAGCCTCCCAGTTGCGCGGGACCAGCGGGCGACGCCCCCGAAGCTCCTTTACCAGAAATGCCTGGCGTTCGTTTTCATTCCAGGACAAATAATCGCCCAGACCAAGATACTCCACCATCTCGGCCACGGCCTCCGCGTGACGGGTCGCCTCCTGTCGGATGTCCAGACGAATCAAAGGAAGCCCGAACGTATGAGCACGCCGAATGGTATCCAGCAACGAACCTTTGGCAATTTGTTCGAGCCCACACTCAACCAATGAGCGATAGCAGAGCTCCAGCGGAGCCGCCAGATCCTGGTTTTTGAACAGAATGCCGGTAATGTCTGCAGGCTCGCCACTGACACTGGCTTCGGCCCAGTCCCGGGTTTTGAGCAGGCGTTCCCGGAGTTCGGCCAGCACATATCTGTATGGTTCCCGGGAATCGCCTGCCAGGCCACGCAGTTCGTCACTCGCCTGCCACATGGAAAGCTCGGCCCGCAATGACTGAATATCACGGAGAAAAAGATCCGCCGCCATCCAGCGCCCGAGCATAAATACCTTTTGGGTCACCCGATGGGTGACGTTCGGGTTGCCGTCCCGGTCCCCGCCCATCCAGGACGCAATCCGGACGGGGGTTGCCTGCAATGGCAAGCCTTTTCCAGTCGCCTTTTGCAGCGAAGCGTCAAGGTTCCCAAGAAACCGCGGCAGGGCCTGCCAAAGGCTGTTTTCGATGACTGCAAACCCCCACTTGGCTTCATCAACCGCCGTGGGCCGCTCATGCCGGATCTCATCCGTGTGCCAAGCCTCTGCCACCAGCCGGGACAGACGCTCGGTAATCGCCTCTCGCTCGACCGGCATAAGGTCATCGTGATCCAGACTGGCCAGGCATTCCGACATTTCATCGTATTTCATGATCAGCGTGCGCCGCGCCACTTCAGTAGGGTGCGCTGTCAAAACGAATTCTACACGCAGGTCTGCCACACACTTGTGAAGCGCTTCAGGACTGACACCGCAGCTTTCCAGGCGTTCAAATACGCCGTCAATCGGCTCGACCATCAGGTCAGAAGGGTGGTCACGCCTGCGGCGAATGCCATGATATTGCTCAGCAAGGTTCGCAAGATTGAGAAACTGATTAAACGCTCTGGTAACCGGTAGCAGTTCATCGTCGCTCAGCTTGCCGAGAAGATTTACCAGGCGTTGACCGGAGCCGCTTTCCTGCCGCCGATCGGATTTTGCCGCAGCGCGAATTTCCTCAATAAGCTCAAAACAATCCTGACCCGGGTGGCGCTGGATACTCTGTCCCAGCAGCTCACCCAGCATACGGACATTTTCACGAAGATCAGGGTGCAACTCAGTCACATTGGCGTCCTTTTAAATTGACGGAGGCAAAGTAAACTAACGATACTAAGGAACAGCCGGAAAAGTCTATTGGCGATTGTTGTCGTAGCTGCGGTAGCACATACAAGGAGCCCCCATGAAAGTCACAGATCTGCCCAAGCAGTGGGAACAAAAGAAGAAGTCTGCAGAGCGAACCCACGATTATAATCTCAGACTTCCCCTGGAAGACGCTGCGCGTATCTCTGCGCTGGCAGAGCTTTATCCTGACCGCAGCGAAAGCGACATTCTCAACGACGTGATTGGTGCAGCCCTGGACGATCTGGTCAGCCAAGGCACGCTAAAAGAAAAGTTGGGCAGCAAGAACAATTAAATCAGCCTGGCGCAGGGCTGCTCAGTCACGCCACGGATTCGAGCTGACGTGCTTTAAGACGCTTGATGTGCTTCTGGCTCAGACGCACGAATTCGGGGGTGACACCTTCATCTTCGTATATCTCAAAGCCGTCCTCATCGTAAGCCACAACCTTGGCGCCCTGGACGTAGGGGAAGTCGGTTTCTATTTCATCGAGAGCCGCCGATATGAGATCCCGCATCAGATCCTGGGGGGCCTTCAAGGGATAGAGAGCCGCCAGCTTTTCAAACTGCTGGTGGTGCTGATCAGACAACGCCATAAAATAGGCATCCCGGGTAAGCCGGCCTCGTGCATGCTTGTCCCAGTAACTGACCAGATCTTTGATTTTCATCGAGCCTGACTCCTGCATCCAGTTGAACACACATCTCGCACAAACAAAGGTGCGTTTGCTTAGTGAGAAGTGTAGACGAAGCTCATGAATGGGCACCTGGCAAATTGGTAACGGATTGTACCTATGCCTGCCTGCAGTCAGCTTTTCTTTTCCACCCCCTTGACGGATTGCCAGATCTCATCGAGCGCTTCAAGAGTTTCTTCATCAAAGGAGCGGCCTTGGCGCTCCAGAACCTGCTCAATAGCGCGAAAGCGCGCCTCAAATTTGTGGTTAGTGCGGCCAACCGCCTGCTCCGGGTTAACTTTCATAAAGCGCGCCAGGTTCACGCACACGAACAGTAGGTCACCCAGCTCATCCTCAACGGCATCATGATCACCCTGTCCGGATTCAGCGGCCTGCCAGGCCTCCTTCAACTCGTCGATTTCTTCATGCAGCTTGTCGAACACCGGCTCTATGTTGGGCCAGTCAAACCCGTGCCGTGCCGCCCGCTTTTGTAATTTTTCGGCCCGCACCATCGCCGGCAAAGTCCGGGCAATACCATCAAGCCGGCCTGGCGTTGCTGCCGGCGAATCCTCCGCGTGTTTCTGAGCCCGCTCTTCAGCTTTTATGCGCTCCCAACTCTCTTTAATCCAGGCTTCATCTGGCCGGTTGTCCGGATCAATACGGCTATCCAGCGTGCCCTCCGGGAACACATGAGGATGACGACGTACGAGCTTGCGCACCAGATTATCGACTACCGAATCAAAGCTGAACTGGCCCTCTTCCGCGCCTATCTGTGCGTAGAAGATCACTTGAAACAACAAGTCGCCCAACTCGTCTTTTAAATCCGCATGGTTCTCCCGTTCAATCGCGTCCGCCACCTCATGGGCCTCTTCCAGTGTGTGCGGCACAAGGCTTTTGAATGTCTGCCTGGCGTCCCAGGGACAACCGGTCTCCGGGTCTCTCAGCCGGGCCATCAAAACTTTCAGGTCTTCAATGGAATAGCTCATGACCGCTTGCGCCTGACGTCGATAATGTTGCGGAGATTGCGGATCTGAGCAAGCAATCGCGCCAACTGTTCCAAGCTGGAGATTTCCACACTGACAATCATGGTGGCGGTGTTCTCATCACGATTTGTCACCGTGTGGAGGGCCAGAACATCGCTCTTTGAAGTCGATAAAACCTGAGTAATATCCCGCAGCAGGCCAGACCTGTCGTACGCTTCGATTTCGATGTCTACCGGGTAGACCGAAGCCTGCTGACCACCCCAGCTCACTTCAATAATGCGGTTGGGCTCAAGTTCCTGCAGATTCAGAAACGTCAGGCAGTCCTGGCGGTGGACGGTCACGCCCCGTCCGACCGTAATGTATCCACCGATGGCATCTCCAGGCAAAGGCTTACAGCATTTTGCCACCTGGGTCTTTAGCTTGCCCACACCCAGAATGTGAATATCGGATTCGGTATCGTAGGGCTTGCGTCGCTGAGCTGCCAGCTTCAGATCAAGCTGTTCTGGTTTTGGCTCCAGCATTTGCTGTGCTACGTTGGCAACGGCCGCCGGGCGAAGATCACCGGCGCCAATAGCGGCAAACATGTCTTCGGCACTGTGATAATTCACTTTTACGGCCAGTGCGCCCGCATCTACATCGTGCAACGAAAGACGCCGGAATTCGTCTTCAATAATGGCACGGCCATCGGCTACGTTACGCTCGCGATTCTGCTGCTTGAACCAATGCGTTACCTTGGCCCGGGCCCGCGAGGTCTGAATATAGCCAAGGTTCGGGTTCAGCCAGTCCCTGCTGGGCGCGACATTATTTTTAGAGGTCAGAACGAATACCTGCTCTCCTGTCCTCAAATGATACGTCAGCGGTACGATACGACCGTTCACCTTGGCACCACGGCAGGCATGGCCGACCTCAGTGTGAACACGGTATGCGAAGTCAACCGGTGTGGCGCCCTGGGGCAGATCAACAACGTGCCCTTCGGGCGTGAAAACATAGATCCGATCCGAGACTACATCGGATTTCAGGTGGTCTGCCAACCCGGACAAATCACCCAGCTCTTCCTGCCATTCGAGCACCTGCCGGAGCCAGTTGATTTTGGCTTCGTAGCCAGATGATTTATTAGCTTTATCCGTGCCCTTGTACAACCAGTGCGCACACACGCCCAGCTCAGCATCTTCGTGCATGGTATGGGTACGAATCTGGACTTCCATGACCTTGCCATCCGGCCCGATCACCGCTGTATGCAGTGATTGGTAGCCGTTTTCCTTGGGGCTGGCAACGTAATCGTCGAATTCATTGGGTATGTGACGCCAGAGCGTGTGCACAATCCCGAGAGCTGCGTAACAATCCCGTACTTCCGGAACCAGTATCCGCACCGCTCTTATGTCATACACCTGGGAGAAATCGATGCCCTTGATGCGCATTTTCCGCCAGATGCTGTAAATATGCTTGGCGCGACCGGAAAGCGAGGCTTCAATACCGGAAGCTTTCAGCTCCGCCTGCAGGGTGGCAATAACACTACGGATATAGCCTTCACGATTGAGGCGTTTTTCATCCAGAAGTTTTGCAATTTTCTTGTACGCCGTCTCATGCAGGTAGCGGAACGAGAGGTCTTCCAACTCCCATTTGATATGGCCTATACCCAGGCGATGGGCCAGCGGCGCATAGATATCGAACACTTCCCGGGCAACCCGCATGCGCTTTTCTTCCGGCGCATTCTTTACCCCACGAATAGCACAGGTGCGCTCAGCAAGCTTGATCAGCGCAACTCGCACGTCATCAATCATGGTAACCAGCATTTTACGGACGTTGTCCAGCTGGCCTTCGCTCTGCCCAAGCACGTTGCCCTTGAGAGGGTGGTGTATGGAAGAAATGGCCGCCATCTGCTGCACGCCGTTAATCAGCCCGGCTATTTCGTCACCAAACTCCTTGCGGATTACCTCAAGGGCAACCCGCTCCTCTCGCACCGCCCGGTATAGAATGGCAGCAACAAGACTGGCCTGATCAAGGCGTAGCTCAGAAAGCACCTGCGCCATTTCAATGCCGATGAGGAAGCTGCTGGAACCAGAAGCCCACTGCCTGTCTTCCCGGAATGCCTGCAAATCGATTTCAGCGGCTTTTTCACAGGCCCTGCGAAACTGCTCCACATTATCCAGGTGGGTTTGCGAGGCGATCTGCTGAACCCAGCCCTCGATATCGACCTGTCCATCGCCGGTCACTGCGTAGTCTTCGCGAACTTTTACCATATCGATCTTGTTATTCCTGGTGGTTCACACAGCAGTCCTTTGCTGCGCACAACGCTATTCAGTGTGAGTCCCGCTCAAACAGCGCAATAGACTCGACGTGTGTGGTATGAGGGAACATATCCATCACACCGGCACGCACCAAACGGTAACCGTTCCGCGCCATCACTCCTGCATCCCGGGCAAGTGTGGCCGGGTTGCAGGACACATACACGATACGCTTGGCATTAAATGCGGTCAGGTATTTGCAGATTTCCTCAGCACCCGAGCGCGGGGGATCGATAAGAATTTTATCAAAACCCTCTTTTGCCCAGCTCTGGCCGGTAAAATCACCGTGCAGATCCGCGCCATGGAAAGACACATTCGTGAGCCCGTTCAGCTCAGCATTCTCCCGACCTCGGGCCACCATGGCATCATCACCTTCCACGCCAACAACCTGAGCGCCCTTGCGCGCAAGGGGCAGCGTAAAGTTACCCAACCCGCAGAACAGATCCAGAACTCGCTCACCCGGCTGCACATCCAGCCATTCTACGGCCCTGTTTACCATTTCCTTGTTGATGCCTGCATTGACTTGCGTAAAGTCCATGGGATGAAATTTCATGGTCAGATCAAATGCATCAAGCCGGTAACTCAGGCGTTCATCATCTCTGCCCGCTGATTCTGGCCAGATGCGGTGAACGGTATCGGGGCCCTTGGGTTGCAGGTAAACATGCAGATCCTGGGCCTCACCAAAGGCAACCAGCTTTTCCCGATCGCTAATGCTCAACTCATCCATGTTGCGGAAAACCATGGCCGCCGTATCATCACCACAAGCAACTTCGACCTGGGGAATACGAGCATAGGCATCCATGCTGTGCAACAACTCACGCAAAGGAAGAATACGTTCGCCAATGCGTGGGTCCAGTACTACACAGCGATCAATATCTGTCAGGAAGCTGTTGCGCTTCTCACGGAAACCTACCAGCACTGATTCACGGGCTTTTACATAGCGCACGCCCATACGTGCCTTGCGGCGGTATCCCAGCGTACTCTCAAGAGTGTTCCCCGGCCGCATCGGCTCAATCCACTCTTCAGGCTCTATGCCACCAAAGTGGGCAAACTGTTCACGCAGTGTACTTTCCTTGAACCCGATCTGCGCATCGCTGCTCATGTGCTGAAGGCTGCAGCCACCGCAAAGGTCTGCGAACTCGCACGGAGGCGTTTGGCGATCGGGCGCTGCCTCCAGCACCTCAAGCGTGCGCAATTCATCAAATTTACTTCGGGTGGAGACCACTTTAGCCATCACTGTCTCACCCGGCAAGGCGCCATCCACGAACAGGATCTTGCCGTCCTGACGAGCGATACCGCGGCCATCATGGCTAAGCTTTTCCACGTCACAGCGCACGGGTTCCGTAGGAAGTACCTTCCTGCGTCGTCTGCTCATAATCTGTTCTCTTGATGTCGTCAGATTCAGGCGCCAGGGAAGACGCCGGTCGATAAATAGCGGTCGCCACGGTCGCAGATAATGGCCACAATAATGGCGTTTTCAACCTGCTTTGACAGTCGGAGCGCCGCTGCGATGGAGCCGCCAGATGACACTCCACAGAAAATACCCTCCCGCTCAGCCAGAGCGCGCATGGTCTCCTCGGCTTCCTGCTGGCCGATATCCAGCACCTGATCCACACGCGTCGCGTCGTATATGCGGGGAAGATACGCTTCCGGCCAGCGGCGGATACCGGGTATGGACGCGCCTTCTTTTGGCTGCAGGCCAATGATGCTGATATCGGGATTGCGCTCTTTAAGGTAACGGGAAACGCCCATGATAGTGCCTGTGGTACCCATAGAGCTGACGAAATGAGTTACCCGTCCCTCGGTCTGCTCCCAGATTTCCGGGCCCGTGGTCCGGTAGTGGGATAGCGGATTATCCTGGTTGCTGAACTGGTCCAGCACCCTGCCCTTGCCTTCCGCTTGCATTCGAAGAGCCATATCCCGGGCCACCTCCATACCTTCTTCCTGGCTTACAGTAATAATCTCGGCACCGTAAGCGCGCATGGACGCCCGGCGTTCATCGCTCATATTCGCCGGCATGATCAGCACCATGCGGTAACCCTTGATAGCTGCTGCCATGGCCAGAGCGATACCGGTATTGCCGCTGGTTGCCTCAATCAGCGTATCGCCTGGCCGGATTTCACCGCGGCGCTCGGCTTCCTGAATCATCCCCATAGCAGGTCGATCCTTTACAGAACCCGCCGGATTGTTACCCTCCAGCTTTGCCAGAATCACATTGCTGGTATCGCCGGGAAGGCGTTGCAACCGAACCAGAGGCGTATGCCCGACATAATCTTCAATCGTGGGAAAATGCATATGAGAACCCTGTGGTACACTTTTGCGATGGCATGATACGCGTTATGGCCCCGGTCGCCCAATACAGCTTCTCGCTAATTCCATGACTGCCAGCTATATCAAAAGTGTATTTTCCGTTCAGATCGGTACTGACAACAAGGTTAAATGTGCCCGGACGATCTACTATTACAAGGACGTAACCCGCTTCAACAAGTGGTGTTAAGCTATTTTTCGGGAATCTGGTATGCGGCGTTGGGGCATTCGCAAAAAAGTGCTGGTGGTAACTCTCGTTCCCACCCTCCTCACCACACTGATGCTGGGGCTGTTTTTTACCTATAGTTGGGTGACCAATATTGACAGCATGCTTAGGGACCGCGGCGAATCGCTTTCTCGCCAGCTTGCTGCCGGCTCGGAATATGGCCTCTTCACTGCCAATCGCAGTCTGTTAAGCAGCCTCTCCAACGCTCTGCTGGAAGAGCAGGATGTGCGATCAATCACCTTCTTCGACGGCGATCGCCGGCGCTTGCTACACACCGGCCCTGGCAGCTCTGACAACATTAACAGTAAAGAACTGACGGGAGAGCAGGCGAGCCGCATCGCCCGCAAAACCAGCACACGCTTTGTCACACCGGTTTTCCTTCAGGATCTGATGATCCAGAACATGCTCGACACAGGCGCCCGACAGCCGGCTTCTCAACAACGCGAGCCCTTGGGTTGGGTAGCCGTCGAGATGTCCCATATCCGCACCGAAAAAGAAACATACAAGGCCTTGTTGCTCTCGCTTCTGCTGGTACTTGGCGGCGTTGTTTTCAGCCTGTTGATCGCACTGCGCCTGAGTCGCGCTTTTACCGGCCCGGTGTTCGAGTTGAACGAGGCAGTGGCAAAGCTCAAGCAAGGCAGACTCGACACCCGGGTTCATACCCGGGCAGGTCCGGAGTTTGAGCAACTGGAATCCGGCCTCAACGCCATGGCGGAGGAGCTGAGCAACGCCCAGGCAGAAATGCAGCAGAACATTGACCAGGCAACGGAAGATCTGCGCGAGACCCTGGAGACCATTGAAATCCAGAACATTGAGCTGGACCTCGCGCGTAAGGAGGCCCTGGAGGCCAGCCGGATAAAGTCTGAGTTTCTGGCAAACATGTCCCACGAGATCCGCACCCCGCTCAACGGCATCATCGGCTTTACCGAGTTACTGCTCAAAAGTCCGCTGCCCCGCCAGCAACGAGATCATTTGAGCACCATACGCAAGTCTTCCGAAATTCTTCTGACGATCATCAACGACATTCTGGATTTCTCAAAGATTGAGGCGGGCAAGCTGATCCTGGATCGCGTTCCCTTCCAGCTCAGGGACATTGTGGAAGAAGTCATGGTTATGCTCGCCCCTGCGGCCCACAGCAAAAACCTGGACCTTGTGCCTCTGGTTTATAACGACGTGCCGGACAACATTATTGGGGACCCCCTTCGGGTCAAGCAGGTGATTACCAATCTGGTCAACAATGCCATCAAATTTACCCAGACCGGCGAGGTGGTACTGCGTGCCAGTCTTGAAGATGAGGACAAGGAAAACAATCGGGTTACCCTTCGTCTGAGCATCACAGACTCCGGCGTGGGACTGTCCCGGGTTCAACAACAATCACTGTTCAACGCGTTCAGCCAGGCCGACGCGTCAACGGCCAGACAATACGGCGGAACCGGTCTGGGCCTGGCTATTTCCAAGCGCCTGGTGGAAGAGATGGGCGGCAAGATTGGCCTGCAAAGTGAATTGGGGAAAGGCTCCACCTTCTGGTTTACCCTGACACCGGAGCTTTCTTCCAGTGGTGAAGCGATTGCGCCCCGGGACGCTCTGCGGGGTGAACGGGTTATTTATCTGGAGCACCAGAAAACCTGTGGCCTTGCGGTTGAGCACCTTCTGCGGGAATGGGGCATGACGGTTGACCGCGTTGCATCGCCTGGTGCCATGCTGGAACAGATCGCAGACGCTCAGAAAAGCCAGTCTGGGTACGCAGTGGCAATTGTCGGAATTACCCGACACCTGCTCAAATCAAACCAGTACCGTGAGCTGGTGCGGGCTCTGGAGATCGAACGCGATTGCCGCACACTGTTGCTGACACCAACCCTGGAAGTCCACGATACGCTTTTGTCCGGGCTGGCAAGCGGCCACCTGTCCAAACCGGTATGTCGTGACGCACTTTATGACGAACTGCTTCTTCTGGTGCACGGCATTGACACCGCTGGACAGGGTATTTCGCACCAGGAAAACGCCCCCCACCTGATACCGGCTCCCGTCAACATGCCCAGAATACTGGCCGTGGATGATAACGAAGCCAATCTGAAACTCGTCATAACACTGCTGCAGGACTATCAGTTGGAGACAGAAGGTGCATCAAGCGGTTTTGAGGCCCTGAGCAAAACCCGGAAAAGGTCGTTCGATCTGGTCTTCATGGATCTTCAGATGCCGGGTATGGACGGCGTGGAAACCACCTCCCGCCTTCGTGAGCTGGACAACAGCAATCACAGAACAACGATCATTGCTCTTACGGCGCATGCATTGGCCGACGAACAGGAACGATTGCTCAAACAGGGCTTTGATGGCTATCTGCCAAAGCCCATCAACAGTGGGCAGCTTGCCGAAACCATACTGGAGTGCACGGGGTATCATTGCCGAGGTGCCGGCCAGGCTGGCCAGTTTTCTGTGCCGGAAGTCCGGGATACGAGACGTGCATTGAGACCCTCAACGCGCAAAATGCAACGAGACTGCATGAGCGTGGATGAGAGCATCCAGCTGGCCGCCGGCAAGACAGACCTGGCAGAAGAGTTATTCAGTATGCTTTTGGAGCAGCTGACTGCCGACTTGACCCGGATTGAACAGCTCTGGGTTCAAGGTGACCTGGAAAACCTGTTGGAATGCGTGCACAAACTTCACGGTGCAACACGTTATTGCGGGGTTCCGGAGTTGCGCTCCGCTGCAAATCGCCTGGAGACAGCACTCAAAGGTTCAACCCCCGACATGGAGCTACAGAAGAATCAGCTGATCGCCGCCATCGAGCGACTGCAAAACTGGAGCGAGCAGACCGACTGGCAGGAACTGTTCAGAAAACACCATCAGCGGGAGACCATCTGATGGCATTCTGTAACGCTCAGCCATCCGGATTAATCAGGCCCTTCCGCACGCCCGGTCAAGAATCTCCTTCATATCCCGGACAGCCTCTTTAAGGCCGCAAAATACCGCTCTGGCAATAATAGCGTGCCCGATATTAAGTTCATTAATACCGGGGATAGCGGCGACTTGCTCCGTGTTGTGGTAGTGCAGACCATGGCCCGCATTCACAATCAGACCCTTTTTGCGAGCGTAAGACACTGCATCGGCCAGAGCCATGAAGGCCGCGTCTTGCGCTTCTGCACCAACCGCCTCAGCGTATTCCCCGGTGTGGAGCTCGATAACAGGGGCACCACAGCGCACTGCAGCATCAATCTGCGCCCGATCCGGATCGATAAACAGGGAAACCTCTGCACCCTGCTTGGCCAGTCGTTCGCACGCACTGGCCACGCGGTCCTCCTGACCTTCCACATCAAGCCCACCCTCGGTCGTCAATTCTTCCCGCTTTTCCGGAACCAGGCAGACGCACTCGGGCCGAACTTGCGCAGCAAAATCCAGCATCGCATCGGTGACCGCCATCTCGAGATTCATTTTTGTCTGAAGCACTTGCTTCAGCAGCAGTACATCGCGATCCTGAATATGCCGCCGGTCTTCTCTGGGGTGGATTGTTATGCCGTCTGCGCCAGCTTCCTCCGCCATCAATGCCGCCTGGACAGGGTCGGGATATCGCGTTCCCCGGGCCTCACGTAAGGTGGCGATATGGTCGATATTGACACCAAGCAATACTCTAGGATTCATGTCGTTCTCCCCTTGGATGACTGAAAAGGCTGCGACTGTTCAGCGGGCGCCCCTGCAACAGGTAATCTGTCAGTATGCGCATGACCCGCTTTGAGACCCGACGACTTGCGGCGGCCTCGTAATCCCCGCCGGCAAGCGCCAAAAGAGCGTCTCCGGGCAGGTTCTGCAACCGCACACCGGCAGAAACCCCAGCGACAATACCCTGTTCGGGGTCGTAGCAATAGGTCTGTGTTGCACGGATGGTTTGGCCGGTATCCGTGGCCAGATCCCAGGCAAAATCGTAACCCAGAGCCGTGGCAAACGCCTGCTCGAACTTCCGTAACACAGGCTCTACATCAGGCGTTTCCGCGAGCAGGCCAAGCGCCTCAATATAAGCAGCAAAAAGTGTTGGGTGAGGATCGGCCTGGGGCAATATCCGCTGCATAAGCTCATTCAGATACAAGCCGCTGTAAAGGGATACGGTGCGACGCAACGCAGGGCCATCGCGCACATCTACCTGGGTCAGGGTTTTCAGGTCACCGCGCCCTACCCAACCCAACAACAGGGGCTGAAAGGGCTGAAGCTGGGCCTTGAGCGGGCTTTTGCTACTGTTGGCACCCCGGGCAATCACGCTCAAGCGACCGTGATTGAGGGTAAACAGATCGACCATGAGGCTGGTTTCCCGCCAGGGCCGTCGGTGTATCACATAAGCGGGTTCTTGCTGCTGCGCGTCTCTACTCATAGTGCCTCAAGGGGCATGACAGCCTCAGAGGTCGTTCATGCCCAGGCTTTTCAACGCGCGGTCACTGTCGGCCCAGCCGCGTTTCACTTTCACCCACAACCGCAGCATGACTTTACTGTCAAACATCCGTTCCATATCGGCCCTGGCGTCCTGACCAATGCTACGCAATCTGTCGCCTTTATCGCCAATCATGATTTTTTTCTGGCCCTCGCGCTCCACAAGGATCAGTGCCGATATATGCAGCGTTTTGCCATCACGTTTGAATTCTTCTATTTCTACCGCGACAGAGTAAGGTAGCTCGGCTCCGAGCTGGCGAGTGATTTTTTCGCGCACCATCTCCGAGGCCATAAAGCGTTCGCTCCGATCGGTTATCTGATCATCGGGATAGAAGTGAACGCTCTCAGGCAGAAAACGGCCCACCGCTTCTTCCAGCGGCTCAAGGTTGGTTTCCTTCAACGCTGACATGGGGATGATTTCAGCAAAATCGCGTTTCCGGGAAAGCATATCCAAGTGCGGCAACAGGTTTTCCCGCTTCTCAATCCGGTCCACTTTGTTCACCGCCAGAATAACCGGGCATTCAAGTTTGCTCAGTTTTTCCAGCACCATCTCGTCAGCAGTGGTCCAGGCTAGCTGATCCACCACGAATACCACCACATCCACACCAGAAAGTGCCGAAGTAGCCGCTTTGTTCATATACCGGTTCAGAGCTCTGGGCTCTTCCACGTGCATCCCGGGCGTATCCACATAAATCGCCTGCACCGGGCCCACGGTTTTGATTCCCAGCACCTTATGGCGCGTGGTTTGTGGCTTACGAGAGGTAATACTTAGCTTCTGCCCCAGAATATGGTTCAGCAGTGTCGACTTGCCTACGTTGGGGCGACCAACAATCGCGACAAAGCCGCAACGGCTGTCGGGGTTCTCAGGACGGGTAATATCGTTCATCAGGGTGTCTCCACGCCAAGTTGTTTCAGCGCGCTGCGTGCCGCTTCCTGCTCCGCCACGCGGCGGCTGCTGCCAATCCCGCTGGTTTCACGGTCCAGCGAAGACAACACACAGGACACATGAAATGTCTGGTTATGAGCTTCTCCATCTACAGAGATAACATCGTATCTGGGTAGGGGAAACTGTCGGGACTGCAGATACTCCTGCAAACGGGTCTTGGGATCTTTCTGGGTGTCCTGAAGGTCCAGCTGCTCGAGACGGAGTTCGAACCAACGCAGTATCTGTTCCCGGCAGGTCTGGAAATCGCTGTCGAGGTAGATGGCACCGATGATTGACTCTACCGCATCGGCAAGGATGGATTCACGGCGAAAGCCACCGCTTTTCAGCTCGCCTGACCCCAGGCGCATGTAGCTTCCCAGCTGGAACTCGCGGCCAATCTCGGCCAAAGTGACACCTTTGACCATTCTGGCCCGCAAACGGCTTAAATGACCTTCCCGAGCCTTTTCAAAGTTCAGGAACAGATACTCTGCGATAACCATATTTAGGATGGAATCTCCAAGGAACTCCAGCCGCTCATTATTCTGGTTGCCATAACTTCGGTGAGTCAGCGCCAGCGTAAGGCGCTCGGGCGACTTGAACTGATAGCCAATGCGGCGTTGTAGCTGATCCAGATCCGGCTGTGAACTCACTTGCCCTTCATCTCATATCTGTGCTGGAAGTGAACAACAGTATCCACATTACGGAAAATGTTGTTGCGAACTTCGTAGTCGACATTGATCACCACAAGCTCGCCGTCTTTCTCAATCGTAATATCCTTGGCATCAAAGCCCCGAATACTGTTAACGCTCAAGCGCTTGTTGATCAGGGTGCGGAGCTGTGCCGGCCCCATGCGTGACAAACCCTCAGTACCATCCAGCCCTTCCAGAGCTTCCTGAATGGTCAGATCGTCCATATACGCTGGCCCGACCTTTATAACCAGCGACAGCAGGCTGCCGAAAAACAATACCATAATCAGGATAACAAGCGCCGAAGCACCCCCCTGGCGACCCATGGCGGTTAGATTATTTTTCCTCATTACAACTGAACTCCAGAATCGTCAGAATTACTCAATACCGCCTACACGCTTGAAAGATGGCAGACTGGTGAGAGATTGCCAGTGCATCCAGATCGCAAAGGCCTTGCCCACGATCAGCTCCTCCGGAACCGTACCCCAGTAACGGCTGTCATTACTGTTATCACGATTATCGCCCATCATGAAATAATGTCCTTCCGGTACCTCCCACTCGCCTTCGCCGGCAGCACCCGGGCGCCCCATGGTCAGGAAAATATCGTGTTCCACTTCTCCCAGGTCTTCCCGGCGCACTTCCACCGGCGGCAGACGCACAACAAACTCGCTTCCAACTTGCTGGCCATTGATGAAGAGCTGCTTGTCGCGATAGCGCACTGTGTCACCGGGGAGGCCAATCACGCGCTTGATATAGTTGGTTTCGCCGTCCTTCGGGTAGCGAAATACCATCACATCACCCCGGGCCGGATCCCCTATATCCAGTATTTTGGTTCCGGAAACCGGCAAACGCAGGCCATAGGCGTATTTGTTAACCAGAATAAAGTCGCCGACTTCCAGCGTTGGCAGCATGGAACCGGAGGGGATCTGGAAGGGCTCCACCAGAAAAGATCGAAGTATCAGTACAATGGCCAGTACCGGAAAAAATGAACGGCTAAGATCGACCAGATAGGGCTCTTTAGGCGCCTCTTCACCTGCAATGTCCGTCTCGGACGCCAAAAGGCGACGCTTGCGCAAAAACAGTATATCTGCCAACCAGATAAGCCCAGACGCAAAGGTCAGAACCACCAGAACCAGTGGGAAATCAATATCCATCCAGATGCCTTTTAATTATCGACTTTCAACACGGCAAGAAACGCTTCCTGAGGCACTTCAACATTGCCCACCTGCTTCATGCGTTTTTTGCCTTCCTTCTGCTTCTGGAGCAGCTTTTTCTTTCGGCTGACATCACCGCCGTAACATTTTGCGGTTACGTTTTTGCGCAGCGCTTTCACACTGACCCTGGACACCACCTGATTACCGATGGCGGCCTGAATGGCGATATCGAACATCTGCCGGGGGATCAGCTCTTTCATTTTCTCAATAAGCTGGCGACCCTTGTAGTTGGCCAGATCTTTATGAACGATCAGAGCCAGAGCATCCACGCGCTCACCGTTGATGAGTACATCAAGACGCACAAGGTTCGCCTGTTGGAACCGAACGAAGTGGTAGTCCAGAGAGGCAAAGCCACGGCTGGCAGATTTGATACGGTCAAAGAAATCGAGCACCACTTCGGCCATCGGCAGCTCATAGGTCAGCTGCACCTGATTGGTCGTAAAGTGCATGTTTTTCTGAACGCCTCGCTTCTCTTCACAAAGCGCAATAACGTTACCCAAGTGCTCTTGGGGCACCAGAATATTGGCTTCGACGATGGGCTCGCGCATTTCCTCAATCGAGCCAATATCCGGCAACTTTGAGGGGCTATCCACCGACAATGTCTCGCCCTGCCTGGTCAACACCTCGTATATAACCGTAGGCGCGGTCGTAATCAGATTAATATCGTATTCACGCTCCAACCGCTCCTGAATGATCTCCATGTGCAGCATGCCCAGGAAACCACAGCGGAAACCAAAGCCCAGAGCATCGGAGCTCTCAGGCTCGTAAAACAGCGAGGCGTCATTCAGGGTGAGCTTTTCCAGCGCGTCGCGGAAATCATTGTAGTCATCCGCGCTCACCGGGAACAGGCCAGCATACACCTGCGGCTGAACTTTCTTGAACCCCGGCAACATGGGGGTGTCGGCGGCAAACTTGTGATGCACGATAGTGTCGCCTACCGGAGCGCCGTGAATATCCTTGATGCCGGCAACCACAAAACCCACGTCACCCGCTTCCAGTATGTTGGTGTCATAGGGCTTGGGGTTGAAAATCCCCACTTTGTCGGCATTCCAGGCCTTGCCGGTAGACTTGATAACAATCTTGTCGCCTTTTTTCAAAATGCCCTGGGTAACCCGGACAAGTGAGACAACACCCAGATAGTTATCGAACCAGGAATCTATGATCAAAGCCTGCAACGGTGCCGAACGATCACCCTGGGGTGGTGGTATTTTCTTGATCAGGTCTTCCAGAACATCCTCAACACCCATGCCGCTCTTAGCAGAGCAGCGCACCGCATCCGAAGCATCAATACCGATGATGTCTTCTATTTCAGCAGCAACCCGTTCAGGCTCAGCCTGGGGCAAGTCCATCTTGTTCAGAACCGGTACAACCTCCAAACCCTGCTCAATGGCGGTATAGCAGTTGGCAACAGACTGGGCTTCCACGCCCTGGCCGGCATCTACAACCAGTAGCGCGCCTTCACAGGCATACAGCGAACGCGATACTTCATAGGAAAAATCCACATGACCGGGAGTGTCGATAAAGTTCAGTTTGTATACCTGACCATCCTGCGCCGTGTAATGCAGCGTGACACACTGAGCCTTGATGGTGATGCCCCGTTCCCGCTCCAGATCCATGGAGTCCAGCACCTGTTCGGCCATTTCCCTGTTCGTCAGGCCTCCGCAAACCTGGATAAAACGGTCTGCAAGTGTGGATTTTCCATGGTCAATGTGGGCGATAATGGAGAAGTTACGGATTCGGCTCAGTTCAGTCACAGACAATGAATACTCATAAAAGGCAAAGGATTGAGCCCGGAGGTGCCATCACAAGGCCCCGGGGCCGGCGTGATTTTACCGGTTACCGGCCGCCATTGCCATGATCAGGAAATAAGCGGGCGCTCGTACTGCCGGATAAGAAAGCCAATAAGCGCATCTTCGTCCAACGGATAGCTGAAAAGATTGCCCTGGCACTGGGTACATCCGGCCGATTTCAGGAAGCTCAGTTGTTGCGGTGTTTCTACACCCTCCGCCACCACGGTAAGGTGGAGCTTCTGCGCCAGCGCAATCACCGCAGAAGCCACATCGGTCGCACTGACATTGTACGGAATATCGCGGATAAAGCGGTGATCAATTTTTATAACATCGAGAGGAAGCTGCTGCAAAGCAACCAGTGAACAGGAACCGGCTCCGAAATCGTCCAGAATCAGGCAGACACCCAGATCGTTTAGCGACACGAGCAACTCACGTAGCATGCGCGGGTCTTCATTCAGCAGTTCCACCGGCATTTCCAGTTCAAGCTTCTCGGGCGAAACACCGGTTTCGGTAATCACCTGCCGAACCATATCGAGGAAACGGGAGTCGGTGACCTGCCTGACCGACAGATTGACCGCCATTTTCAGGGCCTCAAAGCCAGCCCGCTCAAGCGCCTGAACCTGAATACAGGCCTGGCGCAATGCCATTTCACCCAGACGTACAATTAAACCGGTTTCTTCTGCCAGGCCGATAAACTGCTGTGCAGAGATCAGACCCTTTTCCGGGTGGTGCCAACGCAGGAATGCCTCAACACCAATCACCCGTTGACTGATCAGATCTACCTTGGGCTGGTAATGCAAAACAAAACGTTCGCCTTCAAGAGCGCTCGCCAGCTCTTCGTGCTGCAGTAAACGGCGTGCGGCTTTGATGTTCATGGCAGGCGTAAAAAACTGGTAGGTGTTGCGGCCCATTTCTTTGGCCCGGTACATGGCCAGATCCGCATACTTCATTAAAGTGCCGGGGTCTTCGCTATCGTGAGGAATCATGGTGAGGCCAATGCTGACCGTAATGCCCACCTCATGATCACTCAGACGAATCCGCTGGCACAATCTGCGCAGAATGGTTTCTGCCACCTTGGAGGCCGCATCAGTGCCATTGACTTCTGACAGCAACACGACAAACTCATCGCCGCCAAGCCTTGCCACAGAATCTTCTTCACGCACACAACCGCCAAGCCAATGTGCCACCTGACACAGGAGTTCGTCGCCCGCGTCGTGGCCCAACGTATCGTTAATTCGCTTGAAGCCATCAAGGTCCAGGAACATCAGCGCTGCCGGCACGCCGCTTCGGCGGCTTCTGCGCACCACATTGTTGAGACGATCACGGAATAACTGTCGGTTGGCAAGACCTGTAAGGGGATCGTAAAACGCGAGTCTGTGGAGCTCGGACTGGGCTGCTTTCAGCTGGGTCAGATCACGCAGGCTCAGCACCACACCGTTAACACCGGGCACCGTCAGCATGGCAGTATAGGTGCCTTCCATGTCACGCCAGTCACCAGCAGCATCGCGAATGCGCGCCCGGATAACCGGCATCTGTTTGCCTGGTGCCTCTGTGGCATCGTCAAAGCCCTGCTTCAGCGGGAGCCAGTCGTCCTCGTGCACAAGACTTTCCAACACCAACGCCTGAACTTCGTCGGGGTCAAACCCAAGAATGTCAAAGCTGGATGGACTGGCATAAAGCGGCGTTCCGTCCTCCTCCATAACCAACGTAACGTTAGCCGCGCCCTCCGTAATAGCGCGATAACGCCCGGCACCGATCTGCGCCATAAGGCGCGAATGAATCAGTGCCAGCGCGACAACAAAGAGCAAAAGACTAATAACAACGCCACTACCAAGCACAATCGACGGGCGAGGATCTGATGCCAGGTAGTCAAAGGCCGGAGTGGAACGGGTTTGCAGCAACCAGTCCCGGCCGCCATGGCTAACGGTCTGGCTCATTTCAAAACTGAACTCATTGTCCAGAGAGCCGAGGTTCGAGCCGTACATCAGGTTTTCACGGCGAACGACGCCATCATCGTAGATGCGGATATCGAGAAACGGTGAAATCAGACCAATGATGCCATCAAGAAGGTTATTCATGCGAAACGCACTGAACACAAAACCCGCCAGCATCATGCGGCGTTCAGCACGTATGTCCGGCACCTGCCCACCCTGGAACACAGGGTAATACATAAGAAAGCTGGCCTGCCCTTCTTCCATTTCTTCCTGAACCAGAACCACTTTAGCCGTTACCGTCGGAATTGCATCGTCACGCGACCGCTCCATGGCTTTTCGGTGAACCGGATCACTGAAAGCGTCATAACCCAGTGCTTTTCGATTGCTTTCGGTTCCGGGCTCGATATATACCATGGGGTAATAGAAAGGCCCGGTTCCCAATGGCTTCACCAGGTACTTATAAACACCCTCTACGCGCACCGAGGCAATGTGATCAGCCATGTCCCGCACTTCAATGCGCTCAGCATACCCGATGCCCTGAATGCCCGGGTAATAACGGTTAATATCGACCTTGTGAACATATTCCCGCCACTGGTCGCGGGAAACCTTACCCGCAACCGCAAAAAGGCCGGCACTGCCTGCCAGAACCTGCTCATAGTTGAGCAATCGTTCCTCAATGGCAGTTTTCAATTGCAGAGATTGAGTTCGAAACCGGGCTTCCGTGCGATCTTCTACCAGCCGGATTGAAAACTGCCAGGACGCCACCGTTACGGCGATCGCTATGACCAGAAGCAGCCAGGCGAGCCAGGCATTACGGGGATTCAGAAGTTGCAGGAGAGAGAGGTCCTTTCTTTTCATAATCTGGCCTGGTCCATTCCGTGGCAGCTCTTATTATTTCTGAAAAGCAGTATAACAAAAGCCCCGAAGCCTGTCGTTTTCCGGATCAGGTTTCGGGGCTTCTTGCAATATTATTACGTCTTTTCAAACACCTACTATCAGGGTTTCATAACAAGATAGATTGCCCTGCCCTGGCGCACTACACGAACAGATACCGCCCGTCCCTCAGGGAGGGATCTGACCACTTTACGGAAGTCCTCAACCGACGACACCGCCTTTCTGTTTATTTCGGTAATCACATCCCGGGCGCGAATACCGGCATCATAGGCCGGCCCTTTGCCAACGCCAGTTACCACTACGCCACGAGACACACCAATGGAGTCAGCTAAATCTGAAGGCAGAGGCTCAACGGTTAGCCCAAGTGGCGCTGTTGATGAACTGCCACCAGAGGGAGTCGCCTGCTGGGCGCCGCGCTCGTCCGGCAGTTGGCCAATTTCAACATCCAGCGAGATTTCTTTTCCACCACGAAGCACGGTCAGGCGAGCCGTCTCACCTATCGGAGTGCGGCCTACCATGGGCGGCAAATCCGACGAGAGCTGAATGTCATCGCCATCGTACTCAAGCACGATATCACCAGACTGCAAACCACCAGCCTCAGCTGGCGAGCCATCCATAACTTCGGCAATCAATGCGCCCCGTGGGCGCTTGAGCCCGAAAGACTCAGCCAGATCACGATTCACTTCCTGAATCAGCACGCCCAGCCAGCCACGGGAAACCGCGCCCTTGTCCCGAATCTGACGAAATACGCTCATGGCATCATCAATGGGAATAGCAAACGAGACCCCCATGAAACCGCCGGAGCGGGTGTAGATCTGCGAGTTTATGCCAATAACTTCGCCATCAAGATTGAACAGGGGCCCCCCGGAGTTACCCGGATTGATGGCAACATCGGTCTGGATAAACGGTACGTAGTTTTCTGATGGGAGCGAACGACCCAGCGCACTGACGATGCCTGCTGTAACGGTATAGTCGAAGCCAAACGGTGAGCCAATCGCAAACACCCACTCACCCACCTTGAGGTCTTTGGAGCGCCCTGTTTTCACAACAGGCAGGTCGTCCCCATTCTCGATTTTCAAAACGGCCATGTCCGAGCGGGGATCTGTGCCTACCAGAGTAGCCGGCAACTCACGCCGGTCATTGAGGCGGACAATAATCTCATCAGCACCTTCAACCACATGGTTGTTGGTCAGCACGTAGCCATCTGCGGACACTATAAACCCTGACCCCATAGAACGAACCGGCTGAGAATTACCAGGGGCGCCACCGAAGGGCGACTGCGGACCGCGAAAGAAATCCTGGAAAAACTCCGGCAACTGGTCGAGCTGGCGCTCATCAAAAGGCAGACCGTGAAAGCGCGTGTTTCCGGCAGCGGGGGCACTGGTGGTACTTATATTAACGACCGCTCCTGCGTTTTCCTCAACCAGCCCGGTAAAGTCCGGCAAACCTCGTGCGAAGCCTGCCTGGCTCCAGGCCAGCAGCACCATAGCGAGCAGTACCACCAACAGAGAACCCGACACCCTCTGAGTGAGTGATGTCGGGGAGAGCCGGGTTACTTCAATAGTTGTTCTCAGCATGTCGGAACCCCCTGTATATCAGGTTAATGAGTCGGGATGAGAAGCTACCCCGGCCGGGATACGGTTAATCCGGAGCAGCATGGGTTCATAATTGCCGGCATTCCGGCTCTGTAATTTTCGACTTATCAGAAAGCCAAATGCAAGGCCGGCAGCGGCGCCCGCCATGGCCGCGAAATCACTGCCTTCGGACAGTTGGTGCCCGATTATACTGGCCGTCACCATAAGTAGAAGAGGAAGTGCGTACACCAGCAGGGAGGCGCCAAGAAGTGCGCTTTCATCAATACCAAGTGTCACATCTTCGCCCACCTGGGCATTCACAGAGTTAACGACACGAACCTGATTGGCTCGGCCACCGGTTGCCGAAGCCAGCACCTTCTGCCCGCAGCCATTACGTGCAGCACAGCTCTGGCAGGCGCTGGTACGTATGGTCTGGACCCAGGCGTGCTGACTGGTCACAGCAACGACTTTTCCTGTCTCGGTAATCACGGCTCAGCTGCACCCGAAACAAAAGCTTCATTAATCTGCACCGATTCAGCGACCTGGCGCGCCGCTGCTGGCGGTATTTCACCTACCACGGTTACCAGAAAGGCCTGGCTCCCGCTCTGCAGCTGGTGCATATAAATCGTTGTCGCCCCGATACGGGTTGCGCCCGTGGGCATACTCACGCTACCTGCAGACTCGACAAACACCGAGAAAGCCGCCAACCCGTCGGAAAATGCAACTGTCTGCCCATTACCCGAAATAGGCACTGCGGCAGGCTCGAAACCTTCCGGGCGCCAGCCAAGATGCCAGCCATGCATACGGGATGTTTTTGATAACCCATCCTGCGAACCCAAATGCTGGCCGGCTTCACTCAGGGTAAGGGAGACCTCACGACCCTCGGTGCGGATTGCAAGTTCGCCGTCAGGAATATCATCAGTAATCTCGAGGCTGGTGAATTGAAAGTGCTCCAGCACCTCACCACCGGATGCCCGCACGTGGCTTTTTACCAAAAGCCCCGTCGTTTTTTCCAGCCACAACCGGTGACTGTATCGATGCTGATCTTTAGCCGTCAACGCTACGATAACCACATCATAGCCGGCAATACGGTCTTCGCCTTTCAGCTCGGCACTGTACCATCGGCTTACGGGAATCAGCTGGCTGGAAAATGCCTCTGCGAATGGCCCGGACGGAATGACCTGATCCAGCCTTACCTTACCCTGTTCAGGGAGCACGCAGACCACATTCATATCCCGGCGAACAATCTCTCCACTGCCCCCGTCCTGCAAAACCAGACGCTCCTCAATAATGCCATTGTGATAGCGATGGGCAATCTGCATCGAGTGCACGCTGGAACCTCTGGCGTACACAAACACGCCGCGATAGGATGTCATGTTAAGGGCCGGCCCCAGCTGCTCCAGCCAGTAGATGGCTGATTTCTCTTCAGCCGCCGCATGCATTGGCAAAACCATCGCCAGTGATAGCGCGAGGAGCCAGCGCAATGACAAATCAGTCAGACTCAGGCCGAAATAACGGGCTTTGCTCATGAGCACCTTCATTACTTGCTATCAATCAGTAGCCGCCATTTGCGCTGACCAGGCGGGCGTAACCCACCGAGCCCTGTCCGGCACCCACGCTGTTGTGCTGAGCGTGCTCCAGCAGATAGCGACTCATGTGTTCCCACTGTTTCTCATCAAGCCCCTGCAAGGCAACTTCCTGAACTGGCGCACGCTCTCCAGCAGAAACAGCGCCCGCAGATTCAGCGTCGGGCGCTTGCACCTCCGTTACAGGTGCCGATGCGAGAGCACTGGGAGACGTCTCTCCGGCATCCCAGCCCGCGCCGGCACCAAAGCCTACCAATAAAGCAACAGCAACCATCGCCACCGCCGGCCATTGCCAGCGTCGCGGCGCTTCGCGGCTGTCCGATACAGCCAGCACCTGCGATCTGATGCGGCCGTCGAGCACTTCGCGCACTGCCACACTGACATCAACGCCCTCAGCCGGTGAATGGCCTCGATGCATAAGATCATGAATACCCTGCCATCGTTGCCACTGGGCACGCACGTCGTCCTGACCTTCATGGCATAACAGGCGTCGAACCGAAAGTTCGTCGGCTTCATCGTCCATCATGGCCGACAGTGTTTCTCTGAGACGATCATCCATAGGATGCACCTTCAATTACGTCACCGAATGATTGAGCAGGGGCCCAAGATGTCTGTCAACAGCATCCCTGGCCCGGAAAATACGTGAGCGCACTGTCCCGATCGGGCACTCCAGAATCCGCGCTATATCTTCATAGCTGAGCCCGTCATACTCCCGCAGCAAAAATGCCGAACGAAGCTCTTCTGGCAAGCTGGCTATGGCATTACTCAGTTCCATCTGCAGCTGATCACGCTGCAACAGACGTTCCGGCGAGGCGATATCCCGCAACCGCCGTCCGTCATCAAAATTCTCGGCCTCAGCCGAATCAGCACTGCCTTGAGGCCTTCGGCTGCGGGACTCGAGATGATTTTTCGCGGTGTTCACCGCAATACGATAAAGCCAGGTGTAGAAGGCACTGTCACCACGAAAGCGGTCGATGGCCCGGTAGGCCTTGATGAACGCTTCCTGGGTAAGGTCCATGACTTCCTGGCTGTCGTAAACATAACGACTGATTATAGAAGCTACCCTTGACTGATATTTGACCACCAGAAGATCAAACGCTGCGCGATCCCCGTTCCGGACTTTGCGAACAAGTTGCAGATCGGTCTGACTGTCTGGCTGCTCAGCCTGCTTCTGGTCGTTCTCGGGTGCCATGGACGCTATGCCGGTACGCTCTGTTTTAGTGGCCAATACGAGTTTCTGATGATTCATGCTCACTGTCCGGCGCCCGTTTTTGGAAACGACGACTCAGCCTTCAAGACCGGTCATCCATCAGGCCAAATAGACAGCAGGCGTAAAGTTTAGTTCAATACACGTTCACATTATGGCCCGCGATAACGACCCGATGCTACAGTCCTATGAATACGATGTTCTCATTATCGGCAGCGGCGCTGCCGGCCTGACCGTTGCGCTTAACCTGCCGGAGCATCTGAAGGTATGCGTTGTCAGCAAGGCTGACATCAGCAGCGGTGCCACGCTCTGGGCCCAGGGCGGCATAGCCGCCGTTCTGGACGACCAGGACTCCACCGAAAACCATGTGCAGGATACCCTCGCTGCCGGCGGAGGCCTGTGCAGCGAAGAAGCCGTGCGTTTCACTGTGGAGCAAAGCAAGGAAAGCATTGAATGGCTCATCGGCACCGGCGTTGATTTTACTCGGGACACCGATGCCCAGCTCCATCTTACCCGCGAAGGCGGCCACAGCCACCGGCGCATCATTCATGCCGCTGATGCCACCGGGCATGCGGTATCCACAACATTGACCGCCCAGGCCCAGGCCCGACCCAACATCGAACTCAGATCAGGTCGTGTTGCGGTGGATCTGATTACCAATCGCAAGCTGGCCTTACCGGGCAACCGCTGCGTTGGCGCCTACATACTGAACCTCGAAGACAACCACGTGGAGCTTTTCCGGGCACGCTTTACAGTGATTGCTACCGGTGGCGCGTCTAAAGCGTACCGCTACACCACCAATCCTGACGGTGCATCCGGTGATGGCATTGCGATGGCCTGGCGTGCAGGCTGCCGTGTTGGCAACATGGAGTTCAACCAGTTTCACCCGACCTGCCTGTACCATCCGCACGCCAAGTCGTTCCTGATTACCGAAGCGGTAAGGGGTGAAGGGGGGCTTCTGAAGCTGCCGGACGGCTCCCGTTTCATGGATCGTTTCGATAAACGTGGCGAACTGGCGCCAAGGGACATAGTGGCCCGAGCCATCGACCATGAAATGAAGCGGCTGGGTGCAGACCACCTGTATCTGGACATAAGCCACAAGCCTGCGGATTTCGTCCGACATCATTTCCCCACAATCTACGAGAAATGTCTCGAGTTTGGCATCGACATTACTCGCGAGCCCATTCCTGTGGTGCCTGCAGCACACTATACCTGCGGCGGCATTGTCAGCGACGATCGGGCACGAACTGACATTAACCAGCTCTATGTAGTCGGGGAAGCCGGGTTTACCGGGCTCCATGGCGCCAATCGTATGGCCAGCAATTCGTTGCTGGAATGCCTGGTGTATGGCCGGGCTGCTGCTGCCGATATTGCGCGCCGGGAAGCAGACATTCCTCCCCCACCCGAGGCTCCGGCATGGGACGAAAGCCAGGTACGGGATTCGGACGAAGACGTTGTGATTTCTCACAACTGGGACGAGCTGCGTCACTTTATGTGGGACTACGTGGGCATTGTGCGCACAACCAAACGCCTGCAGCGGGCAAAGCACCGGGTTGATCTTCTCTCCGCCGAAATAGGCGAATTTTACAACAACTACCGGGTAACCAACGACCTTCTGGAACTCAGAAATCTGGTCACCGTGTCTGACCTGATCATCTGCGCGGCGCTGCAACGCAAGGAAAGTCGCGGCCTGCACTACACACTGGATTATCCGGGACTGCTACACGAGCCCCGTGATACCGTACTTATACCAACAACCTACAGAACCCCTTCACTTTAAAGGGGACGACCAAGAGAGCAATTATGCAAGACACCCAAGCGGACAATTCGGATTTCAACCGTCTTTGGTGGCACAGCCGCCGCGGCATGCTGGAACTGGATGTCCTGCTGATTCCATTTCTGGAAAAAGCCTACCGGGATTTGGACAAGGAAGACCAGGAACGCTACAAAAAGCTTCTGAGCTGTGAAGATGCCGATATGTTCGAATGGTTCATGCAGCGCAGCCGCTCCGATGACCCGGATCTCCAGCACATCGTTGACATCATTCTTGCCCGTGTCCAACCGGATTGACCTCACGCTTTCACGATGCGTTATGGCGGGCTGCCTCGCTGCCGCACCATGGCTGGTCGCCAGCACTTTCGCACTGATAGCCGGCGCTTCCGGAAAGCACTGGATGTATGCGCTGGCACCGCTAACCCTGGCAGGCGCGCTGTACCATTACCGGCTGAATGGATTATTAGCAGGGCCTTCGGCCGTTCTGGCGTTGCATCAGGATCAGGGTACGCTCTATGCCCGCCTTGGAAATGGGCAAATTCTGGCGGTAAGCGCCAGCCCTTCAAGCCGCATCAGTTCGAAGTTCGCACTCTTGAAACTGCAGCCTGTGGCCTCCACATCTCCTTCATACCCGGTTGTGCTACTCTCCGACAGACGGATTGCGGGTAACGTATCCGAAGATCAGTTTCGCCGCCTGAGAATGTGGCTCCGACTGGGCCGCGCTCAGCAATCATTTGAATAGCTTTTTGCCCGGAGTTTTCCCATGACTGGTACAGAAACACCTGTTTCAGCCACACCTGTCTACACATCAGCCGAGTTCCCACCACCGGCTTCGGGCCACATCCTGCTGACCAATCGTGTTCTGGTTCGCATCTCCGGCCCGGGTACTGACAAGTTCCTGCAGGGCCAGCTAAGCCAGAACCTTGATGACGTCAAAACAGGCACGTCACCCCGCGCCGCCGGCGCGACACCCAAAGGCCGTGCTTACTGCCTGACTCGTCTTGTGCGCGATGGCGACGACATTCTGATGGACCTGCCCTCCGAGCTGGCAGAGTCAATCATGGCTCACCTGCGCAAATACATGATGCTGTTCCGTGGCACCTCAATGACGGCACAGACCGATGGAAAAATCATCGGGCTGCTTGGCAATGAGGCCGCGTCAAGCCTTGCCGGGGAAGGGCTTAACAGCCTAACATCGCCGGGAGACACTCTGGCGCTGGACCCAGGGTTTCTGATCCGCACAGAGAACACGGCGGAAAGGCTGCCCCGCTTTGAACTGTGGCAACCCAACGCAGGGGATCTGAAGCTGGACAGCATTCCGGAGAAAACTCTGGCCGACTGGCAGGCATCCGAGATTGCCGCAGGCGTACCCATGCTAAGCACAGCCACCAGCGAATCCTATGTGCCACAAATGCTCAACTGGCAACATCTGAACGGCGTGCACTTCAAAAAAGGCTGCTACACCGGCCAGGAAGTAATCGCCCGAATGCACTTCCTCGGGCAGCTCAAAAAAAGCCTGTTTCGCTTTCGTATTGCAGAGGCTAACTCCATACCCACTCCCGGCACCTCCATCATGGCGGGCGAACGCTCAGTGGGCGAAGTGGTCAATGCAGTCGGCTTCAATAATGGCTCCTGCGAACTGCTTGCGGTCATCCGGCACGACGCCGCCAACGGCGAACTGTTAACAGATAGCCAGCCAGAAGCTTTGCTGGAACAGCAACCGCTGCCCTACACCGTTACCGAACGCAAAGACAGCGCACGAGAGGATACATAAGTTGACAGGCAAACCTGTGAAAATTTGCTATAAATAGAATTCATATTTCTGACCTTCGGGGGCGCCCGCTCGACAACATCACGGGCCTCCCGAACTGACAAGCGGACCTCTGCCAAACTATGTCGAATATTGCTGAAACCATCAAAGCGGATCTTACGGCCGCAATCGAAAACGACAAACTGGTACTTCCCACCCTGCCGGAAGCCGCGCTTCAGGTGCGCGATATCGCCGAGTCCGAAGATTCGGCCATTGGTGACCTGGTCAAGGTTATCAGCAACGATACAGCGCTCTCTGCCCGCATCATCCGCGTTTGCAACAGCCCATTGTTCCGGGGCAACCGTGCTATAGAGAACCTGAACATGGCGGTAAGCCGGCTCGGCATGGCCTACACCAGCAACCTGGCCATGGGCCTGGCCATGCAGCAGATGTTCCAGGCAACCTCCGACATGATCGACAAGCGCCTGCGCGCAACATGGCAGACCAGCACCGAAGTGGCTGGTGTTTGCCACGTACTCGCCCAGCACTACACAAAGCTGAAGCCGGACCAGGCCACCCTGGCTGGTCTGGTGCACCTGATCGGCGTTCTGCCTATTTTGCGCTACGTGGAAGACGAGGATGTGCAGATAAGCAGCATCATGCTGGACAACGTCATTGAAGAACTGCATCCAAGAATCGGGGCAGCTATTCTTAAAAAGTGGGACTTCCCGAAAGACCTGCAGAATGTTCCGCTGGAATACGCCAACTTCAAGAGAGAAGTACCTTCAGCCGACTACGCCGACTTGGTCATGGTGGCCAACCTTCAACTGGTTGCGGGCTCTGAGCATAACTGGGCACAGATGGACTGGACTGCCATCTCGGCTTTCGATCGCCTCGGCCTTGACCCGAATATCGACATGAACGAAGAAGAAGATCTGAACGCCCAGATGGAAGCCGCGATGGCCTTGCTTCAATAGCCGACGCTCACATCTGCCTTAGATGGCAGCGCCCAGTTTACCGGTCCCTGCCCTTGCTCCCGGAGCCATTCATTGGCCCGGGAGAAATGCTTGCAACCAAAGAATCCGCGATAAGCACTGAGCGGTGACGGGTGCGGCCCCTCCAGCACCAAGTGCCTGCTCCGATCAATGTGCCGCCCTTTCTTGCGGGCATAGTTTCCCCAGAGCAAGAACACGACACCTTCACGTTCTCGGTTCACGGTCTCAATAATGCGATCCGTAAACGTCTCCCAGCCTTTCCCCTGATGCACACCGGCCTCGCCCTGAACCACCGTAAGCACACTGTTGAGCAGCAATACGCCCTGCTCCGCCCATGGCTGCAGGCAGCCGTGATCCGGCGGCGCAATGCCCAGATCACTCTGAATTTCCTTGAACATGTTCACGAGCGACGGTGGCGGGGGAACGTCCGGCCTTACTGAAAAACACAGGCCATGGGCCTGGCCAGGGCCGTGATAGGGGTCTTGCCCAAGAATCACAACACGTACCTCATGAAGAGGCGTACTGTTCAAGGCATTGAAGCAGTGGGCGCTGTCCGGGAAGAGAACCTTCCCGGCACTTTCTTCAGCAGCCAGAAATTCGGCCAGCGCCTGCATGTAGGGCTGGCTGAATTCGTCTGCGAGATACTCTTTCCAGCCCCGGTCGGATCTGAGATGGCTAGCCAGTACCTCAACCGGGTGCATGGTTACTCCTTACCTTCAATATTCTCGCTTTTCGAGCTCTCGGCCTTATGCTCCGGGCGCATGGCCGGGAACAGGATCACGTCGCGAATGGAAGGCGAGTTAGTCAACAGCATGGCCAGACGGTCAATACCTATACCCTCGCCCGCCGTTGGCGGTAGCCCGTACTCCAGAGCCATCACGTAATCTTCATCGTAGAACATGGCCTCGTCGTCGCCGGCATCTTTCTCGGCAACCTGCGCCTGGAAGCGCTCAGCCTGATCTTCCGCATCGTTAAGCTCGGAAAAGCCGTTGGCAATCTCGCGGCCACCCACGAAGAACTCGAAGCGCTCAGTCACAAACGGATTGCTGTCTTTGCAACGCGCCAGCGGCGACACTTCTTTCGGGTATTCCGTGATGAACGTAGGCTGCATCAGGCGATGCTCTGCCGTCGCTTCAAAGATCTCGATCTGAACCTTGCCCAGGCCCCAGCCGTTTTTCACGTGAATGCCCAGATCTTTTGCAACCTGCCGCGCAGAAGCCTCATCCGCAAGCTGCTCGGCAGTGACGTTCGGAGAGAAGCGCAGGATGGCGTCCACCACAGTCAAACGCTCAAAAGGCTTGCCGAAGTCGTACTCGATAGATTCTTCCGTGCCGTCAGCCAAGGTTCGGGTATTCACCACCTTGGTAGTGCCCAGCACCTGCTCAGCAATAGCGCGCAGCATGTCTTCGGTAAGGTCCATCAGGTCGTTGTAATCGGCATACGCCTGATAGAATTCCACCATGGTAAATTCCGGGTTATGACGAGTGGAAAGCCCCTCGTTCCGAAAGTTACGGTTAATCTCGAATACCCGCTCAAAACCGCCTACAACCAGGCGCTTCAGATACAGCTCCGGCGCGATGCGCAGGTACATATCAATACCCAGAGCGTTGTGATGGGTCATAAACGGTCGTGCTGTGGCGCCACCCGGAATCACCTGCAACATGGGGGTTTCCACCTCCATGAAATCGCGGTCTGCAAAAAACTGACGCATGGCAGTAATGATCTTCGAGCGCGCAAGGAATACCCGGCGGCTGTCTTCATTGACCATCAGATCCACATAGCGGTGACGATAGCGCGATTCGGTATCGGTCAGGCCTTTGTGCTTCTCCGGCAGCGGGCGCAGTGACTTGGTAAGCAGCACATACTCATCCATAGTCACATAGAGATCGCCCTTACCGGACTTGGTCAGAATTCCACGCACACCAACAATGTCGCCAAGATCCCAGTGCCTGGTATCTTTCTGTACATCTTTGGTCGCGTAGATCTGCATACGGCCAGTCATATCCTGGACCACTTTGAATGCCTTGCGATCAAGCATCATGCGACCGGCAATGGCAACCTCTATGCCCATGGACTCCAGCTCTTCCTTGCTCTTGTCACCGTATTTCGCCTGCAGTTCGGCGGCGGTGGCATCGCGTCGGAAATCGTTGGGGAAGGGATTACCGCTCTCGCGCAGCTCTGCCAGCTTGGCACGGCGCTCAGCAATCAGCCTGTTGTCCTCTTGCGGTGCATTCTTGGTGTGTTCAGTCATGTTGGCTCACTAGAAAATCAGGGGTGTCCGGGCTGGCTTGGCAATGACGCTGATTACAGCGCCATCTTCAGGCTGGCTTCGATAAACTTGTCAATATCACCATCCAACACCGCCTGGGTGTTGCTGGTTTCAACCTTGGTACGCAAATCCTTGATGCGGCCATCATCCAGCACATAGGAACGAATCTGGCTGCCCCATCCAATATCGGATTTTGCGTCTTCGGCTTTCTGCTTCTCAGCGTTGCGCGCCTGCATCTCACGCTCATAAAGCTTGGCCTTAAGCTGCTTCATGGCCTGATCTTTGTTCTGATGCTGGCTTCGGCCGGCCTGACAGGCCACAACAACGCCCGTCGGGTTGTGAGTCAGACGCACTGCAGATTCTGTCCGGTTAACGTGCTGACCACCGGCGCCAGAGGCACGGTAAACATCCACTCGCAGGTCTGCCGGGTTGATCTCAATCTCGAAACTGTCATCCACTTCCGGCGAAACAAACACCGAAGAAAAGGAGGTATGGCGACGGTTACCAGAATCGAAAGGCGACTTACGAACCAGGCGGTGCACACCGGTTTCCGTGCGCGCCCAACCGAACGCGTATTCGCCTTGAATATGAATGGTGGCACTCTTCACGCCAGCCACATCACCTTCCTGTAACTCCACAATCTCTGTCTTGAAACCACGGCTCTCGGCCCAGCGCAGATACATGCGCAGAAGCATATTAGCCCAGTCCTGAGCCTCAGTACCGCCCGACCCGGCCTGGATTTCCAGGTAGGCGCTATTGGCGTCCATCTCACC